>JAFMJR010000019.1 GCA_017853385.1 Ilumatobacteraceae bacterium
TGCCCACCGATGAAGAAAGTTTTTCGCGAGCCCATGCGCCAAGCTTGAGCAACGCAGAGAGCGTGTCGTCGACAACAATTGCACTACGACCAACAGGCTCTTGGCTTGTGAGATATGCGCCAGCCCCTGCCTTTAATGCATCAGCAATAAATTGATGGCCATCGCGTTCTGCAACGATTGGCACAAAGAGTTGGCCCGGCGAAATGGTGCGTGAATCAAAGTTTGCGCCTGAAAGGTGTGCATTTTGCCCCACCAATACACCGCCCGTTGCATTTGCCACATCGGCAGCCATAAAGCGCATGCACCGAGAATACTGATCATTTCCTAGTACCGTGTTTCATAGTGACTACGCAATCCAAAACACACGTAATTGTGTTATTTGGCGGTGAATCTGCCGAGCACGATGTCAGTTGCGTCACTGCAGCACACGTGCTCAGAGCTTTAGATACGAACAAGTACGACATCACCGCAGTTGGAATCACACGTGAAGGCAAATGGAATCTTGCAACGCAGGCAATGAACGACCTTCAACGCGGGCAGGAACATGTAGGGCCAAAACTAGATACGACCGGAGAACCAACTTCGATATCAGTGCTTGTCGGCCAGGCTCGACAAGGCGCCCAGACTGTTGTCTTCCCGCTTCTTCATGGACCTCTTGGCGAAGACGGAACTGTTCAAGGTTTACTCGAACTTGCCAATATCGCTTTTGTTGGCACTGGCGTGTTGGGCAGTGCAGTTGCAATGGACAAGTCAGTTGCAAAACAAGTGCTGCACGCCAATGCAATTCCGCAACCAAATTATGTTTCGTTGCGCGAATCGCATGTAAATGATGCATCCCTGAAGCATGCAATTGACACGCTGGGTCTTCCCGTGTTTGTAAAACCAGCCAACATGGGCTCATCGGTTGGCGTGTCCAAGGCAAAGAATGCCCATGAACTCAAAGTGGCCGCAGAGCACGCTCTTCAATACGACGAATGGATTGTGATTGAAGAAGCGATTGTCGGTCGCGAAATTGAAGTTGCGGTGCTGGGAAATAACGAAGCTAGGGCTTCATTGCCGGGCGAAATTATTCCTGGAAATGAGTTTTACGACTACGACGACAAGTACGTGACCGATGGCGCGAAACTGTTAGTACCTGCCGATCTCACGAGCGACGAAGTCGCAGCAGTGCAACAACTTGCTCTTGTCATTTTCCACACCCTGCGCGCCGAGGGAATGGCGCGAGTTGATTTCTTTTACGAACAAAACGGTCGAGGATTTTTGTGCAACGAAATCAACACCATTCCTGGTTTCACCCCTATTTCGATGTACCCAAAGCTCTGGCAAGCATCCGGTCTTTCATACAGCGAGTTACTTGATGAGTTGATAGACCTTGCTATTGAACGACATGCTCGCCGTCGCCGCAACACGAGGCGCTAGATCAGACCAAACCACGGCTGCTTAGCCAAATCTGAAACCACTAATTTCCTGTCTTCTTCATCATTGATAGTCACAGACAACGCTCGCTCTTTCCACGAGCGAGCCTCTTGCGTTTTCCCAAGATTTGCCAAACTGCGCGCCATTATTTCGTATACATAAGCCAAGTCAAAATCGCTGATCCCATTTTGCTCGCACAAATTCACGCAGCGCTGCGCAATAGGTAACGAAATTTCTCCACGTGATTGATGAATCCACACTTTGGCAATGAGCCACGATGCACGAATTTCGTTTACAGCGGAGGCGTTTTCTGCTCGCGACCAGTGATACGCAGCCGCATATGCCCTGCGCGTCATTTCCTCAATTTCAATATCGGTTAGCTCGTCAAAACGGCGATCAAGAAATTCCCATGTTGAATTATTTGCCTCAATTGCCAGCTTGCGATGTTCTGAGGGAGAAATTCCGCTCATGATTTACGAACCAGAAGCTGGAATATTGATGATCTGTCCTGGGCGAATATTCACGCTTGAGTTTGGCCAATTGTTGGCGGCAAGCAATGAAGCAAGAGAAACGCAGAACTTTTTGCGAATCACATAAATCGAATCGCCTCCGGCAATTTGATACGTGCCGGCAGGACGTGCATCACAGCCTGCAGCAGCAGGACCAGCTGCAACATCTGGCTTGGCAGTAACAACTGGGTTCAACACCATTGCTGATGGTGGAATTTTGATAATTGAACCTGGAAAAGGAAATTGACCAGATGCAACCAAACCGTTGTACATCAACAATTCAGACATGGTGATACCAAACAGAGTTGCCACCAAACTTGGCGAGTCTCCTGGCAGCACGGTGTAGGTCTGTTCAACACCTACCGCACCAATTGGCAATGTTGTTGTCACTGGAACCGTTGTTGGACTCACCGGCGGAATGGTTTGAAAATTGGTTGATTCAACGGCAACAACAGTGGTTGCGCTTCCCGAGACATCTGCGCTGCAAGCAGCAACCAGCGACACAGCAAGCACGACTGCAACAGCGTGCACCACGGCTTTTGAGGGGCGTTTCATCACCCTTAGAGAGTAATTGATCGCTATGCCAGAGGTCGGGCAGACGATGCGATTGGCGATGGAAGCGAAGTTTCGCCCATCAACGCTCGGTCAACCGCAGAAGCACACGCTCTTCCTTCTGCAATAGCCCACACGATCAGGCTTTGACCACGTCCCATGTCTCCTGCAACAAACACACCAGGAACATTGGTCTTGTAGTCGTCTGTGCGCGCAATGTTTCCACGTGCATCCAGATCTACACCCAAACGCTCTATCCACGAGCCCTTATCTGGACCCACAAAACCAAGTGCAAGAAACACCAAATCTGCAGGTATTTCTTTGGTTGTTCCAGGAATGGTTTCAAACTTGCCATCAACTAGCTGCACTTCGTTCAGCACTAAGGCTTTGACATTTCCGCTGCCATCATCAATAAAGCGCTCAGTGTTTACGCTGAACACTCGCTCTCCGCCCTCTTCATGGGCAGATGAAGTGCGATAAATCAAACTCCACTGTGGCCATGGGTTTGATGCTGCACGAACCTCTGGCGGCATTGGCATGATTTCTAATTGCGTAATTGATGCAGCACCCTGTCGAATTGCAGTGCCCAAGCAGTCTGCACCCGTGTCACCACCACCAATGATCACCACGTGTTTGCCGTGCGCATTGATTGGTGAAATTTCAATATCGCCTTCCTGAACTTTGTTGGCAAATGGCAAATACTCCATGGCCTGGTGAATACCGCGAAGATCGCGACCTGGAACCGGCAATTCGCGAGCAACTGTTGAACCACACGCCAGCACTACTGCGTCATGTGAAGCGACAAGCACATCAATATCTACGTTGTCTCCAACGGAAGCATTAGTGCGAAACTCCGTCCCCTCTTCGCGCATTTGCTGAATTCGACGATCGAGGTATTTCTTTTCCATTTTGAATTCGGGAATGCCGTACCGCAACAGTCCACCAATGCGGTCTGCGCGCTCAAGCACAACAACATCGTGACCTGCGCGGGTGAGTTGCTGAGCTGCCGCAAGACCAGCTGGGCCAGAACCCACTACTGCAACGCGTTTACCTGTTTTGGTTGTCGAAATGTAAGGCTGCACCCAACCCTCATTCCAAGCGCGATCAATGATTTCAACTTCAACCTGCTTGATGCTGACTGGGTCTTGATTGATGCCGAGGACGCATGCGCTCTCACATGGTGCTGGGCACAAACGACCAGTGAACTCCGGAAAATTGTTTGTTGCGTGCAGACGCTCAATCGCATCGCGCCAATGTCCTCGATACACCAAATCGTTCCAGTCGGGGATCAAGTTGCCTAATGGGCATCCGTTGTTGCAAAACGGAATTCCACAGTCCATACACCGACCAGCCTGATGGTTTAGTTCATTGACATCAAATGGTTCGTACACCTCGCGCCAGTCGGTGACGCGAACCGGAATTGGTCGACGTTTTGGCGTAACACGCTTCCAATTCAAGAATCCTGTTGGCTCACCCATGGACAGACTCCATTACTCGTTGCGAGGTTTCATCTTCGGAAAGTCCATCTGCTGCAGCTTGTTGCAGTATCGCCATTACTCGCGCATAATCACGTGGCAATACTTTGACAAACGAAGCTTTCATCTCGTTCCAATGCTCAAGCACCCGACTTGCAAGTGGTGAACCTGTCATTTCTTTATGTTC
Source organism: Ilumatobacteraceae bacterium (assembly GCA_017853385.1). Classification (GTDB taxonomy): domain Bacteria; phylum Actinomycetota; class Acidimicrobiia; order Acidimicrobiales; family Ilumatobacteraceae; genus UBA3006. The sequence continues at coordinate 4,140 of JAFMJR010000019.1, forward strand.
ATCAAGGGTTGCAAGCAACCAACGACTGTCTTCAGCATCAAGTGGAAGCACATCAACCATTTCTGGATTGACTTGCGAATTGAATTGCCCCGTACTGTCGTACACATACGCAATTCCTCCCGACATTCCTGCAGCAAAGTTTCGACCAGTTGCACCAAGTACTACCACTCGACCACCGGTCATGTACTCGCACGCATGGTCGCCCACACCTTCAACAACCAAGGTGGCACCCGAGTTGCGAACCGCAAACCGCTCTCCAACTATTCCGTTGATAAAGATGCTTCCCGAAGTAGCGCCGTATCCGACAACGTTTCCTGCAATCACATTTTCTTCGGGGGCAAAAGTCGCTCGCTCACTTGGTCGAATGCTGATTCGGCCGCCCGACAAACCTTTACCCACGTGATCGTTACTGTCACCCACCAACTGCATAGTGACACCACGGGGAATAAACGCGCCGAAACTCTGCCCAGCAGATCCGGTGAAGCGAAGCGAAATGGTGTTGTCTGGAAGACCAGCACCACCCCACTTCTTCGTTACCACACTGCCCAACATGGTTCCTACGGTGCGATTCACATTTGAAATCGGCGATTCAATATCAATTGATGTCCCGCTCTCAATTGCCTTTGCGCACTGTGCGATCAACTGCGTGTCAAGAGCATCGTTCAAACCATGGTCTTGCGCAACCGAGTGATGTCGTGTTTGTCGGTATGGGTTTTGCGGTGTTGCCAGAATCGGCTCAATGTCTAAGCCCTGAGCTTTCCAGTGGTTCACCGCATGCTTCACATCCAGTGCCTCAACGCAACCAACTGCTTCTTGCAGCGTGCGGAAACCCAACTGAGCCAGATACTCACGAACCTCTTGCGCGATGTATTCAAAGAAGTTGACTACGAATTCTGGTTTTCCACTAAAGCGCTTGCGCAATTCTGGATTCTGCGTTGCAATACCTACAGGGCATGTGTCTAAATGACACACACGCATCATGATGCATCCACTCACTACGAGTGGCGCTGTTGCAAAACCAAATTCTTCTGCTCCAAGCAGTGCCGCAATGATCACATCGCGTCCCGTTTTCATCTGACCGTCTGCTTGCACCACAATGCGATCGCGTAGCCCATTTAGCAACAGAGTTTGTTGAGCTTCTGCAAGACCAAGCTCCCACGGAACACCTGCATGTTTCAACGAAGTAAGCGGCGACGCACCAGTTCCGCCGTCGTGACCAGAGATCAACACCACATCTGCTTTTGCTTTGCTCACCCCCGCAGCCACAGTTCCAATGCCCACTTCCGACACCAACTTCACATGCACACGTGCAACAGGATTCGAGTTTTTCAAATCGTGAATGAGTTGTTTCAAATCTTCAATGGAATAAATGTCATGGTGTGGAGGTGGAGAAATCAGACCTACACCCGGCGTACTGTGACGAGTTTTTGCAATCCACGGATACACCTTGTGACCAGGCAACTGTCCACCCTCGCCCGGCTTTGCACCCTGAGCCATTTTGATTTGTATGTCGTCAGCGTTCACCAAATACTCGCTCGTAACTCCAAATCGTCCTGAGGCAACTTGCTTGATTGCTGAACGCTTTGAATCACCATTGCTCAACACCTGATATCGCTCTGGGTCTTCGCCGCCTTCACCGGTGTTGCTCTTTGCGCCAATGCGGTTCATTGCAATTGCCAATGTCTCGTGAACCTCTGCAGAGATTGAGCCATAACTCATGGCACCCGTTGAAAAGCGCTGCACGATGCTTTCAACAGGTTCTACCTCATCAATAGAAATTGGTGTGCGGTCAGATGCAAACTGAAACATTCCGCGCAATGTGGTGAGCACCTTTGATTGATCGTCTACTGCAGCGGTGTACTGCTTAAACAAGTCGTATCGACCCGAGCGTGTTGCGTGCTGTAATCGATACACCGTTTCAGGATTAAACAGGTGATGCTCGCCTTCGCGACGCCACTGGTATTCGCCACCAAGTTCAAGTTTGCGGTGAATTCGTTGATCGGGACGCTTTGGGTGAGCAATGGCATGACGTGCTGCAACTTCAGCACTCACCTGCTCTAAGCCAATGCCATCGATGCGCGACACCGTGCCGGTGAAGAATTCGTCAATGAAATCTTTGCGTAATCCGATCGCTTCAAAGATTTGTGCACCCGTGTACGAAGCGACTGTCGAGACGCCCATCTTTGACATCACCTTCAGCACGCCTTTGCCGGCAGCCTTGATGTAATTATTCACTGCCTTCTTTGGGTCCATGCCACCAAGTCCGTGCATTCCTGCACCGTCATCAGCTGCGATCATGTCTTCAATTGATTCAAATGCAAGATACGGATTAATTGCACCGGCACCGAAGCCAACAAGTAGCGCCATGTGGTGCACTTCGCGAGCATCTCCGCTTTCCACGATTAAACCGACTTTGGTGCGCTGCTTGGTGCGAATGAGATGGTGATGCACTGCACTCGTCATCAACAACGATGGAATTGGCGCAAACACTTCGTCACTATTGCGATCTGACAGCACAATGAGTCGCACACCGTCTTCAATCGCAGCACTGATCTCGTTGCAAATCTGCAAAAGCGCTGTACGTAAACCTTGCTCACCATCACCCACGCGATACAAGCCACTTACTACCAAGCTGCGAAGGTGCGGGTACTCGCCGTCTTCGTTGATGTGAATGATCTTGGCTAAGTGGTCGTTATTAATGACAGGAAACGGCAGCACCAGTTGACGGCAATGTTCAGCAGTTGCGTCAAGCAAATTGCCTTCTGGGCCAACTGCAGTTCCAACAGAAGTCACCACTTCTTCTCGAATGGCGTCAAGTGGTGGGTTTGTTACTTGTGCAAACAATTGCTGAAAATAATCAAACAGCAAACGCGGCCTTGTCGACAGCACCGCAAGTGGCGTGTCGGTGCCCATTGAGCCGATAGCTTCACCGCCGCTTTTTGCCATAGGCGCAAGAATGATCTTCAGTTCCTCGTGCGTGTATCCAAAAACCTGTTGGCGGCGCAACACGCTGTCGCGACTAAACACCACGTGTTCCCTGTCTGGCAAGTCAGCAAGTTCAACAAGACCGTCTTCCAACCACTGTGCATATGGTGCCGATTGTGCCAACTGGCTCTTCACTTCTTCATCGCTCACCATGCGCTTTTGCGCTGTGTCAATGAGCAACATGCGGCCTGGTTGCAAGCGACCTTTTTTCACGATCTTGGCTTGGTCAATATCAACAACACCAACTTCGCTCGCCATGATCACCACGTCATTGTCGGTTACCCAGTAGCGACTTGGACGAAGGCCATTGCGATCAAGCACGGCACCAATTAACGATCCATCTGTAAACGCAATGCACGCAGGGCCGTCCCATGGCTCCATCAACGATGCGTGGTAACGATAAAAGGCACGCTTGTCTGCATCCATCGTTGCGTGGTTTTCCCACGCTTCAGGAATCATCATCAGCACTGCATGCGGCAAAGACCTGCCACCTAAATGCAGCAACTCAAGCACTTCATCAAATGAGGCCGAGTCTGAACCACCCATTGCGCAAATTGGAAACGCGCGCTCGAGGCCTGGAAGCAGCGAGCTCGACAGCATTGACTCTCGCGTTCGCATCCAGTTGCGATTGCCTTGCACTGTGTTGATTTCTCCGTTGTGTGCGATGTAACGATACGGGTGCGCAAGCGGCCACGACGGAAATGTATTCGTACTAAAGCGACTGTGCACAAGTGCCATTGCAGATTCAATTCGTTCATCGACTAAGTCGGGAAAGAATTGGGCAAGCTCTGGCGTGGTCAACATGCCTTTGTAAATCAGCGTGCGCGAAGAAAGCGATGGGAAATATGTTTGCTCATCGTGTGGCAACTCATGCTCAATTCGCTTTCGCGCGATGAACAGCAAACGGTCGAGATCTATTTCGCGCTCTCCACCCACGCCTCGCACAAACATCAAAGAGAAGTACGGCATTACGCGTCGCGCGCTTTCGCCTAAACAATCTGGGTTCACGGGAACTTCTCGCCAACCCAACAACTCAATGCTTTCTTCGCGAAGAATGTTTGCAATTTTTGACATTGCTGCTTCACGATGCTCAAGGTCGGCTGGCAAAAATGCCATGCCAACTCCGTAACTTCCTAAATCGGGTATCGGAAACGAAGCAACTGCCGAGAGAAATTTGTGCGGCACTTGAATCAGTACGCCAGCACCATCTCCTGTTTCAGACTCTGCACCCGTTGCTCCGCGATGCTCCATACGACACAGCGCACCAATTCCCATCGCCACAATGTCGTGCGATTTGCGACCTTGTACGTCAACGACGAACGAGACGCCACATGCGTCGTGTTCAAAGCGTGGGTCATACAAACCGCTCGCAGGCGGCATGGAATTATGCATTGTCGTCCTTTACAGAAACCGAACTAACGGCTGTGAGCAATCTGCTCACCGGGACGACATTGGCCCGTGCGAAAACTCTAGCGAGTAAACGTTAAAACAGCGATGCGGACTGGAAATTTGGTGGTCGTTTTTCGAAATGCGACATCACGGCTTCTGCCTGATTTGCATGTCCTATCAGCCTGCCGATTACTTCACGCTCCTGCGCAAATTGAGCAGCGGCACCGTCATTTGCTTGCAAATTCAAGAGCTTCTTCGCACCACGAACTGCATCTGGACTACGACCTGCAATCTCACGCGCCAAGGCCATCGCGTCGCTATGTGGGTCTTGTGACAAATGAGTTGACAGACCAATTTCATGGCCCTCTTTGCCAGATATGACCTTTGCCGTGAATACCAGTTCTTTTGCAATGTCTGGTCGAACGAGTCGCGACAACATCAACGTTCCAGTCATGTCGGGAATGAGTCCCCAATGCACTTCGCGAACAGACAACTGAGTATCTGGATGAACAATGCGAATGTCGGCACCAAGCGCAATTTGCATGCCGCCCCCGAGGGCATGACCATGCACTGCGGCAATTACTGGAACTGGCACTTCTTGCCACACCCAGCACACTTGCTGGGCAAGATGCGTGATGCGCCCCTCGGTCATCGAACCAGCGTTCATTCCATCTTCAGATTTAGGCCCTCCTGCCATTACCTGAAATGAACCAAAGTCGAGCCCTGCGCAAAAAGAAGCACCTTCACCCGAAAGCACCACTGCACGAATCTCTTTGTGCGTCTTCAAATATTCACCAACTGCGGCAAGCGATGTAAACATCGCGTTGTCTAATGCATTGCGCTTATCGGCGCGATTCATACGCACGTCGGCAATGCCGTCAACGATGTTGATAGTTACGCGATTGTCTATTACTCCATTAATCACGACAAATCCCCCTTCAAGTGGTTCACCTCTATCGTGGCATGGCACACTTGTTGACATGCAACTCAACCTGTCAGCCGATGAAGTTCTCAAAACCACACGTAGCGTGCGCAAGCGCCTCGATTTCGATCGCCCAGTAGAGCGCGCTGTCGTTGAAGAATGCCTCGACATTGCACTGCAAGCACCAACCGGTGGAAACCAACAGGGCTGGCATTTCATCGTGGTTGAAGACGAAGCAAAAAAGAAAGCCCTTGCCGAGATTTACCGAGCCAACTGGGCTATTTATGCATCATTGCCACGTGGAGGTGCGGGCGCAGATCTTGATGATCAAATGACACGAGTTCGCGACTCTGCAACTTTTCTCTCTGAGAACTTTGAAAAAGCACCAATGATGATGATTCCGTGCATCAAGGGTCGTCTCGAAAATGTAGACGTTGCAACTGGAGCCGGCGGATGGGGTTCGTTGTTGCCTGCTGTGTGGAGCTTCATGCTTGCACTTCGTAATCGCGGAATCGGTTCTGCTTGGACAACCATTCACCTAATGATGGATGGTGAGAAAAAGGCTGCCGAATTACTTGGCATTCCTTATGAAAAAGTGACTCAAGGTGGTTTGTTCCCGATTGCGTACACCAAGGGAACCGAGTTTCAGCCAGCAAAACGCCAACCGCTTGAAAGCGTGTTGCATTGGGATAAGTGGTAATTACTTTTTAGTCAACGAGCCGCAAGCCAGTTGGCGCAATTGAAGCAGTAACGGCCGGCAACTCAACAACAAAGTTGGTGCGATGTGCAGGAAACACGTGATGCGACACGAGCACTGCCTTGCCATGTTCGTCCTTGGTTACGCGATCGCAACTCAGCACAGGAGACCCAACGGGTATTTCCAGCAGCTGAGCCTCTGTCGCTGTTGCCGCGTCAGCACTAATGGTTTGCGTTGCACCACCAAGGGAAATTCGTAGCAGGTTATAAAACGATGAGTGCTCAACATCGTTTCGCGACAGATGTTTACCCAACTCAAATGGACACCACACAGTGACTACTGCAAACGGATGATCGTCTGCCATATTGACTCGCTTCACGCGCAGCACTTGATCGCAGTCCAACACTTTTGCCACTTTTCGTGAAGCCTTTTCAAAACCAAAATCAATAATGCGACGTGCTGGTTGCAAACCGCTTGCCAACATTTGTTCTTCGATCGTGCCAAGTCGGCCCAATGATTGACTCACTGGGTCTGATGCAACAAACCAACCAAAACCCTGACGCGCACTGACGAGTCCTTCATCACGCAACACTTCAAGTGCACGCCGCACGGTGACTCGACTCACCTCAAATTCGGCAGAGAGCTCGGATTCACTCGGCAGCAATCGCCCCGCCTGAAACTGACCCGCATGAACGCGCTCGCGAAGCACGGCTGCAATTTCGTGATATCGGATACTTCTCACTTGTACTATACTTGTATACATTGAGGGAAAAAGCAACCTCACTGATTTCACTGGAGGATCACCATGGCCGTTAGCGCAGGAACACCAATCGAACTCGTCAATGGTGTGTACGACAAACTTGCAGCAAACGTGGCGATTGGTCGCAAACGCTTAGGTCGCCCACTCACATTGACAGAAAAGATTTTGATCAATCACCTGTCAAAACCAAAGACACAAGAACTTGAGCGTGGTCGCAGTTATGCAGACTTCGCACCCGACCGTGTAGCAATGCAAGATGCAACAGCGCAGATGGCGCTCTTGCAATTCATGACGGCAGGCTTGCCAACAACCGCAGTTCCAAGCACCGTGCATTGCGACCACCTCATCTTGGCGAAGACTGGTGCACGCATCGACCTTGGAGTTGCTGTTGACACCAACAAAGAGGTGTACGACTTTTTGCAGAGCGTTTCAGCAAAATATGGAATTGGTTTCTGGGGACCAGGAAGCGGAATTATTCACCAAGTAGTGCTCGAGCATTATGCATTCCCTGGCGGAATGATGATCGGCACCGACAGCCACACTCCGAACGCAGGTGGACTCGGCATGGTGGCCATTGGAGTTGGTGGCGCCGATGCCGTAGACGTCATGACTGGCTTCCCATTCAACGTGCGCTGGCCAAAGGTAATTGGAGTGAAGCTCACTGGTTCACTTTCTGGTTGGTCAAGCCCGAAAGACGTAATTCTGGAAGTTGCTCGCGTGCTTACCGTGCAAGGTGGAACCGGAGCAATCGTTGAATACATCGGCGAAGGTGCAGACAGCATTTCGGCAACTGGCAAAGCAACCATTTGCAACATGGGTGCCGAAATTGGTGCAACGTGTTCGGTGTTTGGTTACGACAAACACATGGCCGAATACTTGAAGGCAACCGGACGTGCAGACATTGCTGCAGCCGCAGACAAAGTGACAGAACACTTGCGCGCAGACGAAGGTGCTCAATACGACAGGGTCATTGAAATTGACTTGTCGCAACTAAAGCCACTCATTAACGGCCCACACACGCCAGACCTCGCACACAAGGTTGGAAGCGAAGTTGGCAAGGCCGCTCAGCAAAACAGCTGGCCTCTAGAAATTTCTGCTGCACTTATCGGTAGCTGCACCAACTCGAGTTACGAAGACATCACACGAGCTGCATCAGTTGCTCGACAAGCAAGAGCACATGGACTGAAAGCCAAATGTGAGTTGCTCATTACTCCAGGGTCTGAGCAAATTCGCGCAACCATTGAACGCGACGGTTTGCTTGCAGATCTAGAAGCGATTGGCGCAACAGTTCTTGCTAACGCATGTGGACCATGCATTGGTCAGTGGGAGCGACCTGCCGATGCAACAAACAAGCCAAACACGATTGTGAACTCCTTTAACCGAAACTTTCCAAAGCGCAATGACGGTTCGGCAAACACACTGAGTTTTGTCACCAGCCCAGACACTGTCATCGCTCTTGCATTGGCAGGCCGTTTAGATTTCGACCCAACCGTTGACACCATTGAGGCACCAGACGGCACGCTTGTGAAACTGAATGCACCAGAAGGCGAAGTGCTTCCAGAGCGCGGATACGACGCAGGAAGTAACACATTCATTGCCCCGCCAGAAGATGGTTCAAACATTGAAGTCATCGTTGACCCACTCAGCGATCGCTTGCAGTTGCTCGAACCTTTCAAGAAGTGGGATGGCAATGATTTCATTTGCATGCCAATTTTGATGAAGGCAAAGGGCAAGTGCACCACCGACCATATTTCAGCTGCTGGTAAGTGGCTGAAGTACCGAGGTCACCTTGAAAACATTTCAGGCAATCTCTTTGAAGGTGCGGTTAATGCCTACACCGGTGAAGTTGGTCAAGGACTCGACCTTGTTGATCGCAACATACGCCCGTACCCAGAAATTGCCATGCGCTGGGGTTTGAACAAGTTCCAGTGGTGCGCAATTGGCGACGAAAACTATGGAGAAGGCTCAAGTCGCGAACATGCAGCCATGGAACCTCGTTATCGCGGTTGTCAGGTAATTCTCGCTCGTTCGTTCGCTCGCATTCATGAAACCAACTTGAAGAAGCAAGGCATTGTTCCGCTCACATTTGAAGATCCGTCGGTCTACGACTTAATCGAAGACGATGACACCATTTCAGTGCGCGGCATGCCACCTGTCCCCGATCAGCCAGTGCAGTGCTACATCGTGAAGCAACGCAACAGCGAAGAGATTCCGTTCACTGCCCTTCACACCTTCAGTAAAGAACAAGTGCAGTGGTTTAAGGCTGGAAGCGCACTCAACGTGGTTCGCCAAAAAGTAAATAAAGCAAAAAAGTAACGCCAGCGTGGAAAGTTTGGCGCTGATGGTGACCATCATCTTGGTGTACACCATGGTGTTTGGCGTGCTTGGTGTTTTTACTATTTGGAAAACACCAAGCAATCAATATGTGCGCATGGCCATGATTGTGTTGTACCTGCCCGCTATCTATATTTCGGCTCAGCTCACCTTTAATGTTGATCGACTATTTGGCCGACTTGTTTTTGGTGCGATTACTGCTGCATGCGTCGGCGCAATTGTTGCGCTGATTAAAAAGCCAAGCGCTTAATCGGTGCCTGGGCGACGATCGTCGCTAACACGCAAGTCGCCTGCATAACTCGACGGGAACGTAGCTCGAAGTTGTTCATCGGTCGGCGTCACTTCATCTCGAGATTCAGGCGGCAACAACGCACTAATTGCCTCCATAATTGCTCGAGTATTTGCTTCAACAATTTCATTTGATGCACCCGATCGATTCAGTTCAACTGGGGCTCCCACTTTGATACTGACCAAAGGTGGGTTAGAAACATTCAAAACATCAGGCAATTTGGCATTACGTGGCCACACCTTTTCTGTGCCCCACAATCCAATAGGAATCACTGTGGCGTTAGACGCGACTGCAAGTCGAGCAGCACCCCATCTGCCCTTGAGCTGCGAGTCAAAAAATGCAAGTCCGCGCGGAATGGTGCCTTGGGGCATGATTGCAACCATTTCACCTTCACGCAATGCTTGCACCGCATGCTCAAGCGGCTCGTCGCTACCCGATGCACGATCAACACGAATGCCTCCAAATAGCGAGGCAAGTTGACCAACGAGTGGAGCATCAAACACTTCTTTCTTGCCAAGAAAGCGCACAGTGCGACCTGTTTTTGCAACCATCATGGCCACAGCAAACACATCAAAGTAACTGCGGTGATTAGCAACCAAAATCACTGGTCCTGATTGTGGAACATGCTCAATTCCATCAATGGTGGTTTTCGCAAATGGAAACACCTCGGGTCGAGCAAATAACAAACCAAGTTTTTGAATGTCTGTAACTCGCAATGACGGCTTTTGATTCTCATCTGATGAGCCAAATTGCGCCGCTGGCCATTTACGCGCTGCAGCCATTACCGCCAACCGCGCATCGGGGTTAACAACATGAGGAAAACCAACAGCGTTTAACAGAGGTGCGTCATAGACGCTGTCGGAATACGCATAGCTCAATGCCAGATCAACATCATGGTCTGCACACCACGCCTGCACGGCTTCTAATTTTCCAGCAGACCACGCGAAAGGTCCGACCAATTTGCCCGTGTATAGACCTTGGTCATCCACTTCAAATCTTGTTGCAACCACATCATCAAAGCCCATTTGCCGTGCAAACGTTGCAATTAAATCATGCGGCGTTGTTGTTGCAAGCACCACCTTTACGCCATTGCTTCGATGCTCTTGAATAATGTTTCGCGCATTCGTTCGCACAAGTGCCATGAGTTCACTTGCAACTGCATTCGCAGCAGCAACAACCGCGTGACGCGGTTTACCTTTCATGACAGCAGCGCCCTGTCGTGCAAGCACCATGCTTGGCAGCGTTTCGCCAACAAGATTGAACACGCGATACAACATGTCTTCGCCAGGTAAACGAGAACTCGACACCACTCCCGCATTGCGCAATGCGGCACTAAGCAGTGGCCCCGATGCTTCACCGATCAACGTGCGGTCAAGATCGATAAATGCAGCTGCACGGAATCGTTGGCTACTCACACTCGCAGGCTATTGACTAAATGAATCTGCACCCGAGAAACGGGAAAGGCCCCGCTTAGATGCGGGGCCTCTCAACCAAGATCCATCGGCTGGGGGAGCCTTTGGACACTTTCGGGTGGACTTTGGGGGAAGTCTCACCGCGATATGTCTTCAAGTATGCCCTACCCGTGGGTAAGCGTTCAAGGCGAACGACACGATACTGCCTATCTTTTTTCGTGATAGCGGTCACAATCTGAGATACGGTACAGAATATGGAAATTCGCCATTTGGAGAGTTTGATTGCCATTGCAGACCATGGTTCGTTCTCGGCGGCTTCTCGGGCGCTTGGCACGGTGCAGAGCAACGTTTCGGCCCACATTTCCCGCCTGGAAAAAGAGTTGGGGGTCACGCTGGTGGAGCGCACCAGTGGCAAGCTCACCGACGACGGCGCGCTGGTTGTCGACCGTGCCCGCCGCATTATCCACGAACTTGAAGACATCGAAGCCGACATTCAATCGACCGAAACCGAGGTGGAAGGCGACACGCGCCTTGGCGTAATTGGCACAACTGGTCGCTGGTTAATGCCGCGATTGTTGCCCGCGCTCAAACGCGAGCACCCAAAAGTGCGCGCCATTATTCACGAAGGAAGTTCATCGGCGTTACTACCACGACTGTTGTCTGGCGATCTTGATGCAGCAATCGTGCACTTCCCTATCGACAACCCAGAACTCGACTTGGTGGAATTGTTTTCAGAAGACTTGCTGCTACTCATGCATTCAAATCATCATTGGGCAAACAAACAGTCCATCACGCTTGCCGAACTTGCTACAGAACCATTGTTGCTTCCTCCGCGCAACACATCAATGCGTCGCGTAATCGATCGCGCTGCTGGAGCAAAGCGACTTGCACTGACGGCACAGGCAGAAATTGATGGCGTTCGCTTGCTTGCCAGCTTGGCTTTTGAAGGATTCGGTGCAGCAATTGTTCCTGCAACCGCCATTCCTGGTTGGCTGAAAGGTGACTACGCACGCGTATCAATACCTGAATTACCACCTCGCGTTGTGGGCTGGGCATCACGTAAACGCCCACTTCCCAATAAGCCAACGCGTGCAGCGCTTGAAGTAACGAAAGCCGTCATTGCCAAGTCGGGCGGCCGCCAACCTGGCGTTACTACTAATCTCTAAGCGTGACGACCGTTTCGGCATCTTCAACTGGCGTGCAACTACAGCACGCAGTGAAAGGTGCGGCATCTGCAGAGGTTCGTTTTCTTGAACAAGCAGGTCGAACCGTGGTGTGGGTTGACATCGATGCCGAATACCACCGCGGCGCTTTATCGGCAGAAGCATCGGGCGTTATCGCCAATGCAGCAAGCACCGCGCTTAATCAACGCATTCCGCTGGTGCTGGCAATGGCTTCTTCTGGCGCCGACATTCTTGAAGGCATCGCTGCGCTACACGGTTGGGGTCAAGCCGCACGTGCAATAGCCAATTGTTCAGGAGTAATTCCTACATTTACCATCGTTACTGGCCCAGCTGTTTCTGGTCCGGCACTACTTATTGGTCTTAGCGACTTTGTGATCATGACCGCAGACTCGTATGCGTTTGTGTCTGGACCAACCATGGTTGCCGAATTCACCGGTATTGCCATGAGCACAGAAGAACTTGGTGGCACCGATGCGCATGCCAAACAAAGTGGTGTTGCAAGTTTGGTGGTGCCAGATTACGCATCTGCAGTAGAGGCACTTGAACAACTGCTGTCATATATTCCAAACAACGTGGATGAACTAGCTCCCCACATTGAAACTGGTGATCCAACCGATCGATTAACCCCCGAAGCAGGTGCGCTGATCCCCGATTCAACAACTGGTAGTTATGACGTACGCAAGGTGATTCGCGCACTCGCCGACGACGACTATCTATTTGAAGTACGCGAACGCTGGGCTTCAAATGTGATTACTGCTTTCATCACTATTGATGGAGAGTCCGTTGGTGTTGTTGCCAATCAACCAATGGTTCTTGCAGGAACACTCGATATCCCTGCTTCTCAAAAAGCTGCACGTTTTGTGTCGTTCTGTGATGCATTTAATATTCCGCTGCTCACATTGGTTGACACACCTGGCTTTTATCCAGGAAAAGACCTGGAATGGCGCGGCATGATTCGCCATGGCGGACAATTGGTATTTGCCTATGCCCGAGCAACGGTTCCTCGAGTTTGCGTCATTCTGCGCAAAAGCTATGGCGGCGCATACATCGTGATGGATTCCAAAAAAATGGGCAATGACCTTTGTCTCGCTTGGCCAACTGCGGAACTTGCAGTGATGGGCGCCGGGCAGGCAGCAGCGATTTTGCAACGCCGCGCGACCGATGAAGAACGTGCCGCATTCGAAGCCGACTACACCGAACGCTTACTTAACCCCTATGTGGCCGCAGAGCGGGGTTATGTTGACTCGGTCATTGACCCCGCAGAAACCAGGCGAGAAATTGCCTCAGCGTTTTTCATGTTGCGTGACAAACGCGAAAAATTTATGCCAAGAAAGCACGACAATACGCCGTTATAAAGGCCCGCCCTCTACACTTGCCAACGAGGAGAGGAAGCTCCTCAACAGATAGAAGGGAATCACGGTGGCTGAAACAATCACCATCATTGATGACCGAACAGGCAAGAAAATTACTGTTCCGGTTACTGACTCGGTATTTCCGTCGTCCGCGTTGCGCGAACTAGACCCAGAGCTACGCATGTACGACCCGGCGTTTTTGTCTACCGCCGCTTGCAAGTCCGCCATCACTTACCTCGATGGAGAAAAGGGCATCCTGCGCTACCGCGGCTACCCCATTGAGCAATTGGCCGAAAAGTCTTCCTTTACCGAAGTTGCCTATTTGCTACTGAATGGTCAGTTACCAAACGCACAAGAACTTGCGCAATGGAACTACGACATCACGCACCACACCATGATTCACGAAAACATGCGCAAGCGTTTCGTGGACGGTTTCCACTATGACGCCCACCCAATGGGAGTCTTCATCTCTGCTGTTGCGGCACTCGGCACCTTCTACGACGATGCTCGAGACATTTTTAATTCAGAAACATTGAACAAGCAGATCTTGCGTCTGATTGCAAAAGTTCCAACCATCGCAGCCATGACGTATCGCTTCTCTGCTGGTTTGCCTTTCGTGCTTCCCAACAACTCGCTGTCGTATGCGCACAACTTCCTCAACATGATGTATCGCATTGGTGACGATTACGAAGTAAACCCTGTTCTTGCTCGCGCAATGGACGTGCTGTTCATTTTGCACGCCGATCACGAACAGAACTGTGGCACTACCACCATGCGTGTTGTTGCCAGCGCAAACTCCGACCCATATTCAGCAACCGCTGCTGCAGCAGCCGCGTTGTATGGCCCACTTCACGGTGGAGCAAACGAAGCAGTAATTCACATGCTTTCCGAAATCGGCAAAGTAGAAAATGTTCCTGCATTTATCGAGCGTGTGAAAAAGGGTGAAGGAAAGCTCATGGGCTTTGGTCACCGCGTATATAAAAACTTCGACCCTCGTGCAGTGATCATTAAGAAAACTGCATACGAAGTATTTGAAGTAACAGGAATGAATCCATTGCTCGACATAGCTTTGAAGCTTGAAGAGACTGCATTGAAAGACGACTACTTCATTTCACGCAAGTTGTATCCAAACGTGGACTTCTATTCAGGTTTGATCTATCAAGCTCTTGGCTTCCCCGAAGAAATGTTCACCGTGTTGTTCGCAATTCCACGCACTGTGGGCTGGCTTGCACACATGGTCGAATTACTCGACGACAAAGAACAAAAGATCAGCCGTCCTCGCCAGTGGTACACAGGCGAAAACGAGCGTTCTTACGTAGAACTACAAAAGCGATAATTGCAGCGCCTTAGGCGCCAATATCGATCACAATTTTGCCGGTGTTGGCGTTTGCACCCATATGCGCATGAGCCTTTGCAATATCGCTCAACGCAAATCTGCAGTCAATCACCGGCTGCAATTTGCCCGACTCAAATAGGGGCACCACTTCTGTAGCAAATCTTTGGCTAATCGCAATCTTTTCTTCAAGTGGTCGAGCGCGCAACACGGTTCCAGAAAGCTTTGCCCGCTTTGGCATGAGTGCACCCAAGTTGAACGGTGTTGTTCCGCCACCCATGACACCCACTTGCACGATGTGACCCTTTTGCGAAAGACACGACACATTGCGATCTAGGTAGTCGCCGCCAATCACACACAACACCACATCTACACCACGACTATTAGTTGCCTGCTTCACCGCTTCAACAAAGTCTTGCGAGGTGTAGTCAACTACAACATCGGCACCAAGTGCTTTGACCGCCGTAACTTTGCCTGCTGAGCACGTTGCAACAACATGAGCTCCAAGTGCCTTACAAATTTGCACTGCGGCTGTTCCAACGCCCGATGCACCCGCATGAACAAGCGCCCACCTGCCACTCGTTAACCCACCCTGCACGACAAGGGCGTCCCAGGCTGTAATGAACACTTCTGGAATTGCCGCTGCATCGGCAAGCGATACACCCTTCGGAATTCGCATTGCCTGACGCTCATGCACCACTAACTGTTCGGCATAGGCACCGCCGCTCACAATGCCCATCACTTCATCGCCAGTTTTCCATGTGCGAACGCGGCTTCCCACTGCAGTTACCCGCCCAGAAAACTCCATACCTGGAATTTCGTGTTCACCTGGAAACGGATCTGGATAAAACCCCATGCGTTGCAAGAGGTCGGCGCGGTTCAAACTTGTTGCACGCACCTGCACCAAAACTTCTTCAGCCCCAACTTGTGGTGCTGATACGTCTGCAAGAGTGAGCACTTCTGGTCCACCGTGGCCATTCAGCACCACTGCACGCATAACTATTTGCCCATTTTGGCTTGCAAACGACGATCAAGCGTCTCGAGATATTCCTCAGTGGTTTGCCAAGGTGCATCTTCGCCGCCAATGAGTAATGACAAGTCTTTTGTCATCTCGCCGCCTTCAACAGCTTCAACACATACCTGCTCAACTTTGCGTGCAAAGTCAATGAGTTCTGGCGTGTTGTCCAACTTGCCACGATGCTCAAGGCCACGTGTCCACGCATAAATAGATGCAATCGGATTAGTTGATGTTTTCTTGCCGGCCTGGTGATCGCGATAGTGGCGTGTCACTGTTCCGTGTGCAGCTTCTGACTCGAGCACTCGCCCATCTGGTGTTGCCAACACTGAAGTCATGAGACCAAGCGATCCGAACCCTTGCGCAACAATGTCGGACTGCACGTCGCCGTCATAGTTCTTGCACGCCCACACGTATCCACCTTCCCAACGCAACATGCATGCCACCATGTCGTCAATAAGTCGGTGCTCATAGGTGAGACCCTGCTTATCAAATTGTTCTTTGAATTCGTTGTTAAATACTTCTTCAAACAGATCTTTGAATCTGCCGTCGTATGCCTTCAAGATGGTGTTCTTGGTGCTGAGGTACAGCGGATAATTGCGCTGCAACGAGTAGTTCATGGTTGCGCGAGCAAAGTTGCGAATGGAGTCGTCAAAGTTGTACATACCCATGACCACGCCAGAACCTTTGAAGTCTGCAACTTTCATTTCGATTGGTTTGCTTCCATCTTTTGGCACGTAGGTCATGGTTACCGTTCCTTCGCCAGGAATACGGAAGTCGGTTGCCTTGTATTGATCACCATGCGCGTGACGTCCAATCACGATTGGCTTCGTCCAACCCGGAACCAACTTTGGAATGTTCTTACAAATAATTGGTTCACGGAAAACCACACCATCCAAAATGTTGCGAATGGTGCCGTTTGGTGATTTCCACATCTGCTTCAAATTGAATTCCTTCACACGAGCTTCATCTGGCGTAATCGTTGCGCACTTCACGCCAACGCCGTGCTTCAGAATTGCATTTGCCGAGTCAATAGTGATTTGGTCATTGGTTGCATCACGGTTCTGAATACTGAGGTCGTAGTAATCAAGATTGATGTCGAGATACGGCAAAATCAGGCGGTCTTTAATGAAGGACCACATGATTCGGGTCATTTCGTCGCCGTCGAGTTCGACTACTGGGTTAAGAACCTTGATCTTTGTTGCCATTGCTGCGCTCCAATGCTGAAATCGACCAACTTGTATCTGACTTGTACACAATAGCCCACTACCCAAATCTGGCGCTCACCAAGGCCCAACTTGGCCCAAAGTCGTACCATCTACACGTGGATTTCGACTGGTCGCCCGAACATGTTGCATTGCGCAAGCGGGCGCGCGAAGTGGCTCAGGCCGCAGTACGGCAGTACGGCCGATTTAACGACACCTGGATGAACGGGTACTCCAAAGAGTTCTCGCAAGAGCTTGCAGGTCACGGGTGGATCGGCATGACCTGGCCAACTGAATTTGGTGGCGGTGGTCGACCAGCAATTGAACGATTGATCGTTGCAGAAGAAATGATTTCTGCTGGTGCGCCAATTGCTGCATCGTGGTTTGCCGATCGACAAATGGGACCGGCGCTCATTACTTATGGCACCAAAGAACAGCAGGATGCATTTCTTCCCGACATGCTTGCGGGAAAAACCACATGGTGCATCGGCATGAGTGAACCAAACTCTGGTAGCGACCTTGCATCACTGAAAACCTTTGCCGAACTCGACGGCGACGAATGGGTCATTAATGGTCAAAAGATTTGGACCAGCTTTGGCGAAGTTGCCGACTATTGCTATTTGATTTGCAGAACAAGCAACGACGGACCACCCCATGCAGGAATTAGCGAAATCATTGTTCCCATGAATACGCCAGGAATTGATGTTCGCCCAATTCAAGACATGACCACCAACCGCCACTTCTGCGAAGTGTTTTATACCGATGTGCGCGTGCCAAAGAATAATTTGGTTGGAATACAAGGTGGTGCGTTTGCGCAAACCATGCGCCAACTTGAACATGAACGTGGCGGCATTGACCGATTGGTGTCGAACAAAGCGTTGTATGACATGGCGGTAAAGCGCGCCGACACCAGCGATGCGCGAATTCGCCAAGAGATCGCAGACATTGAAATTGGTTACCGCATTGGTCGCATCTTGGTGATTCGCGAAGTACTCAAGCAAGCCCCTGCCGGTTTCTCGGCTGCAACTAAATGTTTCTGCACCGAACTAGAAACCAAAATCGCAAACTTTGTGTTTAAGATTTTTGGTGCAGACGCCATGATGTGGGACGACATCACTCAGGGCCTCGCTTATGCCTCTGGCTACACCATCATGGGAGGCACATCAAACGTGATGCGCAACATCCTTGGAGAGCGCGTGCTTGGCCTGCCAAAGGAACCTTCAGCAAATAGGTGAAAATACTTTTGATATAGGGTTCTTCTATGCACCCAATCGAATTGTCCACCAAGGTGATTGACTCGGGAATTGTTGATCAACCGCTCAACCGCGTAACCAACGAGATCACCGAACTAGCCGACAATTTGGCAATCGTGGAAAGTTTTAGCCACAGCGTTGTATGGGACACCGGCGATGGGCTGATGTGCTTCGACGCTTCTGGTGCTGGCAGCGGACAAGCTGTCGTTGATTCCATTCGCACATGGAGAAAGGCGCCGATTAGCACTCTGGTGTACACGCACGGGCATGCCGATCACGTTGGTGGAAGCTTTGCATTTGCCAAAGACGCAGAGGCAAAAGGTGCGCCAAAACCGCACGTAATTGGCCACGAAAACGTGGATGTGCGGATTGACCGTTACAACACCACCAATGAATGGAATGTGCGCATCAACCAGCGCCAATTTGGTGGAACACGTTCGGAAATGGGGCTCAGCATTAGCGAAAGTTTGCAACGATTTCTGCCTAAAGCAACCATGCGCACCGATGAATCATTTCGCGAACAACTCACCATCAATGCCGGTGGCACACAAGTTGAATTTCATCACGCTCGCGGCGAAACAGACGATCACTTGTGGGGATGGATTCCCGAAAAGAAGTGGATATTCACCGGTGACTTCGTCATTTGGAATTACCCAAATGCAGGTAACCCACAAAAAGTGCAGCGGTACGCACTGGAGTGGGCGCAAGCACTGCGCAAGATGATCGATCAAGGACCAGAACTGCTACTCCCCGCTCACGGCTTGCCAATTGAAGGCAAAGCACGCATTGCCATGGTGCTCGACGACATTGCTTCCTCACTCGAGTCTCTGGTGATGCAAGTGATTGACATGATGAACGCAGGAGAAAGCCTCGACGCCATCATTCATACAGTCAAGGTTCCACAATCTGTGCTCGACAAGCCATACATGCGCCCGTTCTATGACGAACCAGAATTTGTGGTGCGCAACATTTGGCGTTTGTACGGTGGTTGGTGGGACGGCGCCGCTTCTCGATTGAAGCCCGCCCCCGATGCGGTTGTTGCTCAAGAACTTGCTGCTCTTGCAGGAGGGGCTCGCAAGTTGATGAATAGAGCTTTGGAAGTAGCAGACAGTGACTTGCGCCTTGCTTGCCACCTTGCAGATTTGGCGGGATGGGCAGAACCAGAAGACGGATCGATTCACGCTGATCGAGCGGTTATCTACGACAAGCGTCGTCGTGCCGAAACATCGCTGATGAGCAAAGGAATCTTTAAAGCGGCAGCACGCGAGTCTGAAGAAGTTGTTGCGCGAAATACGCAACAGAATTAA
>JAFMJR010000066.1 GCA_017853385.1 Ilumatobacteraceae bacterium
AGTTGCACAAGAACGTTTTCCTGCAATGGGAAATACAGCTGATGTCACCGTTGTGGGCGATGCCCACTTAATTGAGACTGCAAAATCTTTACTGCAACAACTTGAACAACTATGGAGTCGATTTATTTCCACAAGCGAAATATCTCAACTCAACAACGCCGCAGGGGGCGTGTTACGTGTTTCGCATCACACCATCACGTTGATTAAGTACCTCGTTGGAGCACACAATTCAACTGGTGGAGCGTTTGACCCAACGCTGCTGCCTGTACTGATTGACATTGGCTATGGAACTTCCCTCTCCAATCACCAGCATCAATCAAAAATCCATAATGAAATCAACTGGAACGTTCCCCTTTCAGATATTCAAATAAATGAATCAACCCAGCAGGTACAACTTCCGGTCGGACTCACACTCGACCCGGGTGGTTTGGGCAAAGGTCTCGCCGCAGACATTGTGGCTACTGAACTGATTTCCCGTGGTGCTCAAGGCGCATGCGTCAGTGTTGGCGGCGATATTCGTTGCATTGGTTCCAGCCCTCAAGGCGACCATTGGACGATTCCAATAATTTCACCGACAGCAAATATCTCGGTAAATGCGGCCTCATTTAAGCAAGGTGGCATTGCAACCTCATGGGTGAAAGCAAAAACCTGGCAATCACCAACGGGCGTGCAGCATCACATTCTGAATCCAACAACAAAACTGCCGCTGACATCTGCGGATTCAAACTTGGTGCAAACAACTGTCATCGCAAATGAAACCGTGTGGGCAGAGATATACGCAACTGCGTTATTGGTAAAGGGATCGCACAACATATTCCCGGTCATTGACTCAATTGGCGTTGCAGCACAAGCAATTGATCAATCTGGAAACGTTTTAGAAAGTAAACACTGGAAGGAATTTTCTCAATGAACAATCCGCAATTTTGGTGGCACTTATCGCGCGCCTCAGGAATCGTCACATGGGGAATATTCACCGCAACATGTCTGTGGGGAATTCTGCTCTCCACCCGCATGCTGAAGCCTTACGATCGTCCGGCATGGCTGCTTGATCTACACACTTGGCTTGGTGCGCTCACGATGTTTGGAATCGGCATCCACATGGCTGCAATCGTTGGCGATAGTTATGTGCATTTTGGAACTGCAGATGTGTTCGTTCCATTTGCTTCGTCGTGGAAATCAAGCGCCGTTGCCTGGGGCATCATTGCTTTTTACTTTGTTGCCGCCGTTCAACTTTCATCTCTTGTGATGAAAAAGATTCCAAAGAAACTTTGGAGATACATTCACCTCACCAGTTACCTCTCATTTGTACTGATCAGTGTTCACTCCATTACTGCAGGAACTGACCGTGCAAATCATTTCTTTCAGGCATTTGCCGTAGCTCTCATCACCTTGATGATTGGTGTGACTGCTATTCGCTTGATTTACACAGGCAAACCAAAAACGAGAGATGTGCTCTCTAGGCCTTCTTCAGCACGTGTGTCCACACGAAACGTGCCACCGCCACCGCCACCAACGCGATAACCGCCCACTGGAATACACCCACGTAACTTCCAACGCGTTCCCAGTTGTCGCCAAGAAGTGCGCCGGCGCCCACCAGCGCGATATTCCACACGAGGCTGCCCAGAAATGTGTACAGCATGTAAGGAACTAGCTTCATTCGTCGAAACCCTGCAGGAATAGACACCACCGAACGAATAAGCGGAACACAGCGACCCACAAGCACCGCTGCCATTGCGTGGCGGTCAAACCACTCTTCTGCTTTAGTCAGATCAGATTCGCGAATTTGCACCCATTTGCCGAACTTGCGCGTAAATGCATGCAATCGATCATCGCCAATTACCGCAGCAATCCAATACATAATGAGCGCACCTACAACCGAACCGACAGTTGCGGCGAGAATCATGATTACCACTGAGTCGCTTCCCCGCCGCGCGACAAAACCCGCAAACGGAAGCACGATTTCTGAAGGAATAGGTGGAAATACGTTTTCTGCAACAACCAGCAGAGCTACACCCAGATACCCCAATTGTTCAATGACATCTTGAACCCACGATGCCAATGAATTGAACATGATTTAAAAACTAGCGGCTGAGTTCTTTACGGTTCTTGAACTTTGAAGCGCGATAGTCCTTGTTCATCAATGCAATCACGTCGATAGAAATTTCTTTTGGACAAGCAGCGGAACATTCACCGTGGTTGGTGCATGAACCGAAATGCTCATCCATGGTTTCCACCATTGCTTCAGTGCGCTTAAATCGCTCTGCCTGACCTTGCGGAAGGAAGTTGAGATGCGAAATCTTTGCTGCGGTGAACAAGTTGGCCGCACCGTTTGGACATGCAGCGACACAAGCACCACATCCAATGCATGCCGCTGAGTCCATTGCCGCATCGGCAACAGGCTTAGGAATTGGAATGAGGTTTGCATCTGGCGCACCACCGGTTGCTGCAGTGATAAAGCCACCCGCTTCGATGATGCGGTCAAATGCACTTCGATCAACCATGAGGTCTTTAATGATTGGGAATGCAGTTGCCCGCCAAGGCTCAATGACGATGGTGTCACCACTCTTGAATGTGCGCATATGCAGTTGGCATGTAGTCGTAGCTTTCTGAGGGCCGTGTGCAACTCCATTGATCATGAGTGAGCACGTTCCACAAATACCTTCTCGGCAGTCGTGGTCAAAAACAACAGCCTCTTTGTTTTCGCCAATGAGTCGCTCATTCAGAACGTCGAGCATTTCAAGAAATGATGCTTCATCACTGATTTCGTCAATGGTGTAATTCTCAAAATGACCCTTGTCGGTTGGGCCACTCTGGCGCCACACCTTGAGCGTGAGATTCTTTAGGTGGCTCACTTGTAACTCCTTGTTGCGAGATGTGCCGTTTCAAACACAAGTTCTTCTACATGTCGTTTTGGATTCATTGCATCGCCAGTCCATTCCCATGCGGCAACATGGCAGAAATCATCGTCGTTGCGCTGTGCTTCACCGTCTTCGGTTTGATATTCAGAACGGAAGTGAGCGCCACAGCTTTCTTCACGGGTCAGAGCGTCTTGGCACATTGCCATTCCCAACTGGAAGAAATCGTCAACGCGGCCGGCTTTTTCAAGCGTTTGGTTGGTGCTGTCGCCCGTTCCCGTTACTCGAAGATCGGTCTTAAATTCTTCGTAGAGAGCCGGCAGATCAGACAATGCCTTCTGCAGTCCTTCACGAGTGCGTTCCATTCCGCATTCGTCCCAAATGATCTTGCCGAGTTCGCGATGGAACCAATCTGGTGATCGCTTACCTTTCACATTGAGATAGCCGTTGTAACGAGCCTTCGCTTCGTTTTCTGCTTCCTTAAATGCAGGATGATCTGTTCCTGGAATTGTTTTTCCAAGCAGCGACGCGAGTTGATTGCTGATGGTGTACGGCAACACGAAATAACCGTCTGCCAAACCTTGCATCAATGCTGATGCGCCAAGTCGGTTTGCACCGTGGTCAGAGAAGTTTGCTTCTCCTGCTGCGTACAAACCAGGAATCGTGGTCATCAATTCGTAGTCAACCCACAAACCGCCCATGGTGTAGTGCGTTGCTGGGTAGATGCGCATTGGTGTCTTGTACGGATCTTCTCCAGCAATGCGTTCGTACATCTGGAACAAGTTGCCGTATCGCTCTTCCACAACTTCACGACCCAAGCGTTCGATTGCTGCGGAGAAGTCAAGGTTTACGCCGTTCTTCAAAGGTCCAATACCTTGACCCTTGTCAACAAGACGCTTTGCAGCACGCGATGAAATGTCGCGAGGCGCCAAGTTGCCATATGACGGATACAAGCGCTCCAAGTAATAGTCGCGCTCGTCTTCAGGAATTTGATGTGCAGGACGATTGTCATCAGCACGCTTTGGCACCCACACGCGACCGTCGTTGCGCAACGATTCGCTCATCAACGTGAGCTTCGACTGCGTTTCGTCTGCTTGTGGAATACACGTTGGGTGAATCTGCGTGTAGCACGGGTTGGCAAACAACGCACCGCGACGATGAGCACGCCATGCTGCGGTCACGTTGCTATTCATTGCATTTGTTGACAAGAAAAATACGTTTCCGTATCCACCTGTTGCCAGCACCACTGCATGGGCTGAATGCGATTGAATTTCGCCTGTCAACAAATCGCGCACCACGATTCCGGCGCAACGACCGTCAATCGTTACGGTGTCAATAAGTTCGGTGCGGTTAAACAAACGCACGCCACCAAGACCAACTTGTCGAGCCATTTGTTGATATGCACCAATGAGCAACTGCTGACCTGTTTGGCCACGTGCATAAAACGTACGACTTACTTGTGCGCCACCAAAGCTGCGGTTATCTAATAAACCGCCGTATTCGCGGGCAAAAGGCACACCTTGAGCCACCATCTGGTCGATGATGTCAACTGAAACCTGAGCCAAACGATGCACGTTTGCTTCGCGCGAACGGAAGTCGCCACCCTTGATGGTGTCTTGGAACAAACGGTTGATGCTGTCGCCGTCACCTTGGTAGTTCTTCGCCGCGTTAATACCACCCTGTGCCGCAATTGAGTGCGCACGTCGTGGTGAGTCGTGGAAAGTAAATGCATCTACTTGGTAACCGAGTTCGGCAAGCGTTGCCGCTGCCGATGCTCCGGCAAGCCCGGTTCCTACAACAATGATTTTGAACTTGCGCTTGTTGTTTGGGTTAACCAACTTTGCACTTGCTTTGTAGTTGTCCCACTTTTCATGAAGCGCACCAGCTGGGATTTTTGAGTTAAACGTATTCATAAGTCCTACTTCACAATTCCTGCGATGACCGCAATTGGAAATGACACATTGCCGACAACGACAACTGTTGCAAAAGCTGTTGCAAACCCGCGACGCCAATTGTTAAAGCGTGGGTTGTTCCAGCCAAGCGATTGAAAAATGCTCCATGCACCGTGAAACAAGTGAATACCAAGCAAAATATTTGCCAGCACATAAAACGCTGCGACTACTGGGCGATCCAAACTGCGAACCACGTTTTCATACACTTCTCCACGAACAAACGTGCCGTCGGTACCTACGGCATTAACCGTTCCGAATGTGAAGTCAAGCAAGTGCCACACCAAGTAGGCCAACACAATGATGCCCGTCCAACGCATGGTGCGACTTGCAAACTTTGCTACCTGATAATCACGGGGGCCTTGGTATTTCACTGCACGTGCAAAACGGTTCAATCGAGTAAGCGACCAAGCAGCATGCAAGTGCAACGCGAGCATGGTGATGAGACCGCCACGAAGAATCCAGAGCACCACACCTTTTGGCGCAATTGGATACAACAACTCTTTCAAGAACTCGGCGTAATGGTTGAGCGACTCAGCACCCATGTACATCTTCAAGTTGCCAATCATGTGGAACAGAACAAAGCCCATCATGGCTATACCACTGATTGCCATGACGTACTTTTTGCCCACTGCAGTGGAGTACAAATCGAGAAGGAACGGACGCTTGCGACGGCTTCCCGTGGCGGTTGCCGTTACCGGCGCTCGCTTGGAACCCAGGGATGATGATGTGGTTGCCATAAGGATCGACTTCACGCTAGTTCTATGGCCCCTGCAGGGGTGAACCCATGCTGTGTGACTTACACCTATATATGGGTCAAAACCGACCATTTCACCCCACGGGGTGCCGATTATCTACACTTTCCAAGACACATTCCACAGGGATCCCCAATCGGGGCGTGCCCTATTAATCCATCGGAGAAATTACACGTGACGTCAATACTCGC
>JAFMJR010000002.1 GCA_017853385.1 Ilumatobacteraceae bacterium
TTTGCCACAGTGACTCCTTATAGGCGGGAACGGGGTAACGATACCGACAGGGTCACGCACCGACACCACCAAACCCCAAAAAACAGGGGTGTTTTTGTGGGGCACGTGACGGACATTTTTCACAGAGGTGCCGTACTATTTGCTCATGGCAAACCCTCTATTAAATGACAAAGCATTTTCGAAAGCTGTAGAAAAAACCCCAGAACAGGCAGGCTGGGCAGCCCCGCAAGGCGGAACCGCCGCCAGCGCCCCAACAACGTGGAACGCGCCTATTTCGGACGGCCCTGTTTCGCCATGGCGTTCAGCAAACCCAATGACCGCCAACGGCGCAATGAGCGCGACCCTGTTCCTCATGGTGCTCTTGGTTGGCGCAGCCACATTTGGCTGGAGCTCAGTTCAGCCAGTTGGAATTGGCGAGAGCATTGCCTTCCCGGGCTGGGCAATGATCGCCCTGATCGTCGGATTCGTGAGCGTCTTGGTTGCAACTTTCAAGCCAACAGCAGCTCGCTTTCTTGCTCCGGTGTATGCGTTGGCGCAAGGTGCGGTAGTTGGTGCGGTGTCGAAGGTATTCAACATCCAATACCCAGGAATTGTGTTGCAAGCAGTAGGCGCAACCATTGGTGTGTTTGTAGTGATGCTCACGCTGTATCGCACTGGCGTGTTGCGCGTAACTGACAAATTCCGTCGAATCGTTGTTGGTGCAACGCTTGGGCTCGCAGTGTTTTACTTGTTCTCGTTTATTGCCGGTTTCTTTGGTGCCGATTTGATTCCAAGCGGATCAAGCGGAATGAGCATTGGTTTCAGCGTGCTTGTTGCAGGATTGGCCGCAATGAACCTTGCACTTGACTTTGACTTCATTGACAAAGCAGAAGCTGCAGGTGCACCGAAACACATGGAGTGGTTCGCAGCGCTCGGCATCATGGTCACACTCGTGTGGCTGTACCTCGAAATTTTGCGCTTGCTCGCAAAAATGCGTGACCGCTAAGCGTGACGAGCAGTTGGGTTGGCGCTGAGCACTTCCTCGCTCAGCGCTGAACCCGAAATTTCATCAGTGAAATAGGTGCCAGATTCAAGGCGCTCGAGCGCAACTTCAACATCGTTCAAGTTGGCTTCAATTGCGTCAAGGTCTAGTGCGTCACTCATGCGCACCAGCATATGCGATGTGGTGAAATCCACCGCTAGGGTTTGGCGCTATGTCGAACTTCCCACCACTAGATGGATCAGCACCTAAGAAGCAAAAATTTGATGCAGCGCCAGAGATGGGCATTGATCCATCAAAGCGTTACACCGCAACCATGGAAACCAGCATGGGCACATTGGTCATTGCGCTTGACCCAATTGCTGCGCCGATCACGGTGAACAACTTTGTGTATCTTGCAGCACAGCATTATTACGACGGAGTAATTTTTCACCGCATCATTCAAGGATTCGTCTGTCAAGGTGGCGACCCTGACGGCAATGGTCGTGGTGGCCCTGGCTACCGATTTGTCGATGAGTTGCCAAAGCCTGGCAAATATCAAATCGGCTCACTCGCTATGGCAAATGCGGGACCAAACACCAATGGTTCACAGTTCTTCATCATTAGCGGACCAAGCGGTGTGCAATTGCCGCCTCTCTATTCGTTGTTTGGTCAGGTCGTAAAAGGCCTCGACATTGTGGAGATGATGCAGAACGTGCCAACGGGTCCTGGCGATCGTCCAAAGGACGACGTTGTCATTCGTTCAGTAACGATTACCGTCGCCGACTAGTACTTTCTCAACGGCACTTCATGGCCAAGCGATTCGACAGTCTGTCGATAGCTGATGCACGAAAGCTTGCGGTAGCCGCACAGGGTTTTGATACCCCGCGTCCACAAACGAAGGCAACGCAGCGGCAAGTTGATGCGACTATTGCTCGCCTTGGCGTGGTGCAGATTGATTCAGTGAATGTTTTGGTGCGCAGTCAAGAGCTGCCGCTATTTGCACGCCTGGGCAATCACAATCGCAATGCAATTCCCAAAGCAACCGAAGCGAAAAAGATATTTGAATACTGGGGACACGAGGCAGCGCATTTGCCAGTTAGTTTGCATCCACTGTTTCGATGGAAAATGAATGCAGCACGAACGGGAAAAGTGACGCACTGGGGGCTCACTAGTTTTTATGAAGAGAACAAGGCGTTCGTAAAACGCACGTTGAAACATGTAGAGAAGAATGGTCCAACAACTTCGCGTGAACTTTCTACACGCACAGAAAAAAAGGGCACGTGGTGGGACTGGGACGAAGCGAAAGTTGCGCTCGAATATTTGTTTCTCACTGGTCAGCTGATGTCGCGCGGTCGCGGCTCAGATTTTGCACGCATTTACGACACTCCGGAAAGAGTGTTGCCAAGACATGTTTTAGATGCACCAACCCCAAGCGAGGACAATGCTCGCAAACAGTTACTGGTGCGTTCAGCAATTGCGCAAGGCGTAGCAACCGTAAGTGACCTGGCTGACTATTACCGGCAAAAGCCAGCTGCTGTGAGGCCTCTCATTGCCGAATTAGTAGAAGAAGGAGAGTTACGCGCGGTTGCTGTTGACGGTTGGACAGAAAAGGCATTTGTGCACCGAAATGCCAAGTTGCCAAAACAACTCCATGCGACAGCGTTGCTCTCTCCGTTTGATTCACTCGTGTGGTGTCGACCACGCAACGAACGATTATTCAATTTTCATTACCGAATCGAGATTTACACGCCAAAAGAAAAGCGAAAGTTTGGTTACTACGTACTGCCGTTCATGATGAATGGAGAATTGGTTGGCAGGGTGGACTTGAAGGGCGACCGAGGTAATTCAACACTGTTGGTAAATAGCGTCCATGTTGAAAAAGGCGTGAAACGCTCGGCAATTAGCGATGCGCTAAATACCGAGCTACACACGATGGCCAATTGGCTGGGTCTTGAACAAGTGCAAATTGCTCGTGGGTAGCCTGTAGCGCATGAAACCAATCATCGCTATTGCAGGTCGTGTTGGCCCAGCCAGCCGAGTGTCGCGCAGTGCGGTGCATTTTGCGGGCGATGTATATACAAATGCGGTATTGCGTGCTGGCGGTGAACCCGCGGTAGTTGTGCCTCAGCAACTCAGTGACGACGACGCTGACGAACTGATGTCGCGTTTTGATGGCTTGGTGCTTATGGGTGGTGGCGACGTAGACCCGAAGTTGTATGGCCAAGAGCCAAGCGTTTATGTGTACGGAATTTTGACCGAGCAAGACATCTTTGAATCCACCATGGTGAAGGCAGCAATTCGCATGGGTAAACCGGTTTTAGCAATTTGTCGAGGTTTGCAAATTACCAATGTTGCATTAGGCGGCACTTTGGTTCAGGAAATCGCAACATTGCCAAATGCCGATACTCAAGTACTTCATAAACCAGACAACTTTCCTGAAGGTGCACCGTTTGCAGTTCACGAGGTGCGTATTTCAGAAGGCAGCAAATTGGCAACTGCTCTTGGTGTGACCGCCGTGCGAGGAGCATCCTTTCATCACCAAATCGTCGACAAAGTTGCTCCTGGGTGTGTTGCCGTTGCTTGGGCAGAAGATGGTTTGTTGGAAGGTATTGAGCACACCGACCATTGGTTAGTTGGAGTGCAATGGCACCCAGAAGACACCGCTCACCAAGATTCGGTGCAGCAAAACCTGTACAACGCTTTTGTTGCTCAGGCTAAATCGGTTGCACCATTGCGTTGATACGGTGAAGTTGGCGCGGTAATCCAACGAAGTCCTCGGGTGAATAAACCACCAAGAGGTCGAAGTGCAAATCGTTCACTCACTGGCAAATAAGGAATGCGCAACATATCGCGTGACCATGCGGGCAAAGTTGCAACTGTTGCCGCAACAAGTGAGTAATACGCAGCTCGTGCTGGGTAGGGCAATGGCGGGTTAAACATCAGGTACTTAATGGCATCGCGGCTTTCGGCAGTGCTCTGCAATTCGTTTTTAAACGATTTCATTTGGTCGCGAAGTGCTTGTTCGGTTTTTGGCGGAGCAGGAACTCCGAGCTTGGCCGCAATCATTGACATGTCTTCCACATAGCCATCACGCTGTTCTTGTGTCAGCACATGTTCTCCGAAAAGCGTGTGTGCAGTAAGGAAACTGTCAACTTCAACGACATGCACCCAACGAAGTAGATGTGGGTCATTAGCAGAGTACGACCTTCCATCACTGGCTTGACCAACCACAAAACTGTGCACATGCAAGATGCGATCAATAATTCGCTGGGCCTCGTCTGCTGGACCAAATGTTGTTGCTGCTAAAAAATCTGCAGTGCGTTGCAGTCGACCCCAAGGATCATTTTTGTAGTCAGAGTGTTGTGCAACTCCGGCCATTGCAAGTGGATGCAGGGTTTGAAGCAGCAGTGCGCGTAACCCTCCTATGAACATTGATGCGTCTGCATGCACTATGCGAATAGGGCGATCATCTCCGAACCACCTTGGCCCCTCAACATCCATGATTTGTTGAACCCGTGTATCTGCGTTTGGCCCAACAACGCGACTACGCAATGCATCACCCAAAGAGTCACGGAGTTCATTGATTCGCTCCTGAATATTGAGTGATTCTGCGATGTTCACAAGTCCATCGTGCCATCTCAATGGTCAATATGCACAGTCACGCTCGGCAGTACTGTGGATATGTGACTACAAACCCAATGCCAAAATGGGTGCCAAGAGCCATCGTGCTGTTTTGGATGATGTTTCTTGCTGCCCTTGTCGCACGTGAACTCTTTCATCAACTGTCAAGCTTTTTGTTGCTTGTGCTTGTTTCTATATTTCTTGCACTCGCGATTGAGCCAGGTGTCAATCGTTTAGCAAAACGTGGTTGGCGACGCGGTTCTGGAACTCTGCTCATTATTTTTGGCGTCATTTCGTTCTTGGGAGTATTTCTTGGCGCAGTGGGAACTTTGGTAGGTAACCAGGTTGCCGATGTTTTAAAGAACTCAGAAATGTATGTAAGCGAC
The DNA here is from genome assembly GCA_017853385.1 of Ilumatobacteraceae bacterium. Lineage (GTDB taxonomy): Bacteria > Actinomycetota > Acidimicrobiia > Acidimicrobiales > Ilumatobacteraceae > UBA3006. The sequence continues at coordinate 4,969 of JAFMJR010000002.1, forward strand.
ACGGTTGATTTCGTAAACAGCACGTTCAACGCAAACATTGATCCGGCAGAAGTAAATGCATCAATTGCCGACCCAACAGGACCGGTGCAGAAATTTATTAAGCGTCAACAAGGCAAAGTGATTTCGCTTTCCGTAAATGCGCTTGGTGCTTCATTGCAGCTGTTGACGATTGTGTTATTCACCTTTTATTTAGTTGCAGATGGGCCGCGCTTGCGCCGTGTGATCTGTAGTCGATTACCCGAATCTAAACAGCGCGCAGTATTGCGAACTTGGGAATTGGCAATTGAGAAAACTGGTGGATATTTGTATTCACGAGCTCTATTGGCGTTAGTTTCCGCGTTCTTCCATTGGATCGCTTTTCAAGCGATTGGTACACCAGCGCCAATCGCAATGGCGTTATGGGTCGGAATTGTTTCTCAGTTTCTTCCTGTTGTCGGCACGTACCTTGCCGGAATACTCCCGCTGATGTTGACGTTCTTCGACTCACCTTTCAAGGCATTGCTTGTTGTTGCATTTGTGTTGGTGTATCAGCAGTTGGAGAACTATCTCATTTCACCGCGAATTACAGCACGCACACTGCACGTTCATGCTGCCGTTGCTTTTGGATCTGCAATAGTTGGCGGCGCAATTCTTGGACCAGTTGGAGCCGTACTTGCTTTGCCGGCTGCTGCAATGATTCAAGCACTGGTAGGTAGCTGGGGGCCACGTCACGATGTTGTTGACGACGATCTTGTGCGCATGCCTACGCCAAAGACAAACCGTAAATCGCGCAAAAAGTAATTAACGATTAAGGGGAGTTGCGCCGGCAGTTGTGCCTTCGTGCCAGGTGTCCCCGGCAATAAGTGCACGCACTGCACGCTGAATTCGTAAAGCATCAAGCGGCTTTACAATCCAGCCCTCTGCTCCACTTCGACGAGCCAAGTGAACATCGGCATCGCGATCAAGCAACATGAGCACAGGAATATGTGGAATGCGATGATCGCTGTGATCGAGACGCAAATCCATTGTCACTGCCATGCCGCCCATGGATCCGAACTGCAAGTCAAGGATTGCAATATCTGGTGTGCGTGTTTCTATTGCCTCTGGAACATCGCGACCATTGCTGCATACCGTAAACGAATTTTCTGGAGAACTAAGTGCGGCAAGCACTTCATCGAGTACCCACTGGGCATCAGTTCCAACCAAAATATGCACGTGAGAAGCATATCTCTCAGCACTATTGGGCAATAGGAGATGACTCCATGGTCATGGCGCGGATACCGTACAGGTGCAGTTCTGCTCACCCCGGAGGTTTTTGTGCACAGGTTTTCGCGTGTTTCTCGGCTTGGAATAGCCGCACTTGCGATCGGCGCAGTGTCGTGTTTATTTGGGGGCTCAGCGGGAGCAGAATCGGCTTCTGATCTTGCTCCGGTCGACATTGTTGCCGTGAGCGGACTGATTGACAATGTCGTGGTTGCCGAAATTGAGCAAGCTTTAGATCGTTCAGAATCAAATGGAGCGCAAGCGGTAGTTCTGCAATTGAATTCTCGTGGCGCTGTGGTGTCGCATGAGCGAATGGCTGAACTACTCGGAAAGATTTCGCAAGCCACAATTCCGGTTGCGGTGTGGGTGGGGCCTTCTGGAGCACGCGCTTACGGATTGTCGGCACAAATTCTTGCCGTTGCTGATGTGCGTGCGATGGCGCCAGGTGCACGTATTGGATATACGGGTCAAGCATTGTCGGTTAATGGTTCCGAAGTTTCTTTTGGTTCAGTTGGAGCATTGCTTCGAACATCAACGCTTGGATTTAGTGAAGCACGAAAAGAAGGCTTGTTGAATTACGCGGGCGATGATCAAGGTGTGCCAGTAGTGCGCAATATGTTGCTTGCACTTGATGGCATCAAAGTGGGAAACACCGAACTGAATACCGTTGTTGAAAAAGTTGATAGCAGCGGACAAATTGTTCGTGATGCAACTTCTGCGCGATTTTTCAAATTGAATCTCACTGGCCAATTGATGCACACCGTTGCAAGCCCACCTGTCGCTTATCTGTTGTTTGCAATCGGTTTGTCGCTCTTGGTATTTGAATTCTTTACAGCGGGAATCGGAATTGCCGGAGTAGTTGGCGCAATTTGCGCCATGCTCGGAACATACGGTCTTGCATCACTTCCAATACGTGGCTGGGCTGTTGCGCTCATCATTCTTGCAATCGTTGCATTTGCGGTAGATGTTCAAGTTGGTGTTCCGCGTTTTTGGACTGGTGCTGGATTAGTGATGTTTGTTGTTGCATCCTTTGCGCTGTATCAGCCAATTGATGGCAGCAATATGAGAATGTCGTGGATCACCTTGGTATCTGGCATCGGCATGATGGCACTCGCATTCATTGTGGGAATGCCAAGCATGGTGCGAACTCGATTTGCAACACCAACAATAGGTAGAGAGTGGCTTATCGGCACCGAAGGAATTGCGGTAAGTGATGTGAGTCCAGAAGGAATCGTGAAGGTGCATGATGCACAGTGGCGTGCACGTACCAATCGATCAACACCAATTACTGCGGGAAGCCCGTTTCGTGTTGCAGCAATTGATGGTGTGACACTTGAAATTGAGCCTCTAGAAGGCGCGGCTCGCGACTACCGAGAAAAGCGAAAAGATTCAAGTGAGCAATGACGCTGTAGTTCGACGTGAAGCGTCCGAGTCTGCACCCCTTCAACCCCTTGACTGGTTGTTGCTTGTCATTCCAGGTCTGATTTGGGGATCGTCGTTTTATTTCATTGATATTGGGTTGGATTCATTTGCACCTGGCCTGATTACACCGATGCGCGTGTTGTTTGGCTGCATCACGTTGAGCCTCATTCCCAAAGCTCGTAAGCCGGTGCCAAAAAAGGCATGGCCAAACATCGTGGTGTTGTCATTGGTGTGGCTGGCAATTCCACTCACCGTTTTTCCGTATGCAGAGCAACATGTGTCAAGCAGCGTTACGGGAATGCTGAATGGTGCGACACCGTTATTTGTTGCAGTAGTCGCGTCAGTTATTGCAAAGCGGCTACCCCCGCGCGGGCAAATGCTTGGTCTTGCAATTGGATTTGGAGGAGTCGTGCTGATTGCTCTTCCATCTATTCGTGAAAGCTCATCAAGTTTTTTTGGTGTGACGCTAATTCTTGGCGCTCTTGTGATGTATGGCTTTGCATTGAATGTGGCGTCGCCCTTGCAGCAGTTGTATGGCTCGCTACCTGTTTTGCTACGAGCAGAGATTGTTGCTGTTGTATTGCTTGCACCTCTTGGGGTCTATTCGCTCATCAACAATGACCGACCATTTGCATGGGGACCCTTTGCCGCGATGCTGGCACTAGGAGTTCTTGGCACGGCCATGGCGCATTATGCAATGGTCACATTGTCTGGTCGAATTGGGTCGACGCGTGCAGCCGGCAGTTTGTATCTCATGCCTGCAGTTTCGTTGGTGCTTGGTGTTTTTGTGAATCATGAAACTGTTGCGCCACTCGCAGTTGCTGGCAGTGCGGTTGCTGTTCTTGGCGCATACGTGCTTGGACGCAGCAAGCGAGTAACGGTAAGTAAGTAGTACACGTGGGTGCAACAAATGGCTGAACAAGAGTTTGATCCAGTAATGGTTCCGATTCGTCCTGCAGCAACGGTGATGTTGGTGCGCGATCATCCACTTAATGGCGTTGAAGTATTTATGTTGCAACGGACACTGAATGCCGCATTTGCCAAAGGCATGTACGTGTTTCCTGGCGGAAGAGTGGATGCCAACGACGCCGAGTCCACTTTGGAAGCACATTGCGATGGAATGACCGATGAAGAGGCAAGTGCATTACTTGGAATTCCTCACGGTGGGCTTTCGTATTGGGTAGCAGTGATTCGTGAATGCTTCGAAGAAGCGGGAGTACTGCTCGCTCGGCCAGCAGATGGTCAAGATCTGATTCGATTTGAAGACGAAGATGTGATCGCTCGGTTCAACAAAGCCCGACACAGCGTTCACGAGGGTGAAACTTCAATGATGCAATTGTGTGATGCCGAACGGCTTCGGCTAATCACCGACAACATTCACTATGTCAGTCACTGGATCACGCCACTTGGCGAGCCACGCCGCTTTGACACACGATTCTTTGTAGCACGAGCCCCAGAAGGCCAAGATCCGTTGCATGATGACAGTGAAACGATTGCAAGTTTGTGGGTAACGCCTGCAGACGCACTCGAACGCCAGCGCAGTGGAGACTTGGCCATGATGCCCCCAACCATTCGTAATCTTGAGTTTTTATTGCCGCATTCAACGACTACCGAAGTGCTTGCTGCTGCAAAAAAGATCGGCACACCAACCACCATCATTCCGCAACTAAGAGTTGACGCTGAAGGACGCGTGGTTGGCATTTCGATGCCGGGTGATGCTGACTATCAGAATTAACGACGCTGCGACACTGAAACTTGTACCGCTTCGTCTGACCGCGCAGAACATCCAGCCATTTCCTGCAAAGAAACAGTTTCGCTAATCAGTTTTTGAGCGATTGAACTAAACGCTGCAGCAGCTGCTCCATTTTTGGAAAGCACAACTGGTTCTCCTGTGTCGCTTCCATATGCAACACCTGCCTCTATCGGAATGTTGCCAAGTAATGGTGAGCCAATTTCTTTTGCCAATGCGAGCCCACCGCCATTGCCAAAGAGTTCATAGGTGTTTCCGTGCTCACAAGTAAATGAAGTCATGTTTTCGATAACTCCAGCAACTCGAAGAAAACTTCGTCTCGCCATGTCGGCTGCGCGAATAGCAACTTTTTGCGCTGAAACGGCAGGTGTAGTCACGATGACAAGATCGGTGCGCGGCAACATGCGGGCAAGTCCCATCTGCACATCACCTGTTCCTGGCGGCATATCGATCAATAAGTAATCAAGGTCACCCCAGTGAACATCGTTCAAAAATTGTTCAACCGCTTTAGTCAACATGAGTCCACGCCACATCAATGCGGTTCCTTCGTCCTCAACGAGCATTCCAGTTGAAACAACTTTGAGAAGTCCTGTACCAACTACACGTTCATTTGGAATGATGCGTGGTTTGTCGCTTCCTTCAACACGTTCTGCTTCAAGACGGTCTGGCATGTTCAACATTCGGGGGATTGAAAAACCCCAGATGTCTGCATCGAGGACACCGACGATGTTGCCCTGTTCGGCAATTGCTGCAGCAAGATTTACCGTGACCGAGCTTTTACCGACTCCACCTTTTCCGCTAGCAATCGCAAGTACGCGAGCATTGATTGGCACTTGGGTGTCGGTTGCTTGTTCTTTTGCATTCCAGCGTGCACGGGTCATGACTGCGGAACGTTCCTCTGAGGTCATTTCTCCCCAGTCAATGGTTACCTTTGAAACGCCAGGGTGAACGAGCACTCGAGATTCAATATCGTTCTTAATCTGAACCCGTAGTGGGCAGCCCTTGATGGTGAGTTTCATGGCAATGGAAACCAGCCCATCAGGACTGACTGTGACCTCGCCTGCCATACCCAAATCCACGATGTTGTCGCCAAGTTCGGGGTCCATAACGGCGCGGAGAAGATTGGTTACTTCCTGTGCAGTTGGTGGTGCCACGCGGGGGCTGGACATAGTTAAAACCTATCTGAATAGCTCAAATTTTGTACTGCTGCGCTCTTTACCAAGCATCAGGTCACAGGTATCATGACAACCATGATCACTCTTACTGACAATGCAGCAAACAAGGTAAAGCAATTGCTCGAAGCAGAAGGCGCAACCGATTTGGCATTGCGCGTGGCGGTACGTCCTGGTGGATGTTCAGGGTTTTCTTACGAAATGTTTTTTGATGGTGATTTCACCGCAGAAGATCAGCAACTCACGTTTGGTGATGTGAAAGTTGTTGTCGACCAGGCATCATCGCAGCTTCTTGTTGGTGCAAGCCTTGACTACCAAGATGGTTTGCAAGACGCAGGTTTCAAGATCAACAACCCAAATGCATCACGCACTTGTGGTTGTGGCAACAGCTTCAGCTGATCTCGTTACAACACACCGAGCGCAGCAAATGCTTCGGTGATTTCAACTTCATCAAAGATTGCGTCAAATCGCTCCAAGACTGCGCCATTTGCATCAGTAATGAATAACGCTGGTTCGTATGTCATGTTCAGTGCTTCAACTGCTGGCGCAACAACCGTTGCTGTGTCGTCTGTATAAATTTCGGCATGCAACATGGTGATTTTGTCGCCAACTTGTTCGCGTAGCGAAAGCAGTGCATCAAGTGCTGGTGCACACGTGCCGGTTTGGCAATGGGCGGGTGTGCCAACAAGATAGGCAATAGGTTTGCCGAGGGCGAGTGCTTCGTTCAGTGTGATGTCGTGAAGAGGGCATGGTTCAGGGTTGCGAGTACACAAAGGATCGATGCCGCGAGAGTTTGACACGGTTGGAGTGTCAAAACCAGGAAGTGTTGAACCGATGAGTGGAATGGACACCGTTGATGGATCCATGATTTGCACTCCTGCACCATCTGGTGTGCCACCTTCGATAATCAAGGTGTAAATACCAGTTGCCGCAATGTCAATTCGAAATGGCCAATACGGAGGGTCAATGTTGGTGTCATGCTTTATTGCTAAGGCATCTTTAGCAATAACTTCTCCTGTATCGGAATTGACCAACGTTGCACGCAACTCAGTTGGCAATTCAACTCCGCTAGAACTTCCTAATATTCCTGCTTGATTGGCAAGCGAAATGGGAATGCGAACAGATCCCGGTACTAACACCTGGGGAAAGCGCTGAACGATTTCAAACAACTCGCTGTCAGTAGCAGTTGAAGATCCTGCACATGCCGTGATCAAACTCAATGAACCTCCCAAACCAAAGGTGGCAAGAGTTCCAGTAACGAATTGTCGGCGGGAGATCATGCCAACATCGTATGACCCATTTTCAGACCGGCGTAGTCGCCCTATACGCTGGAGATATGGCTACTGCGAAAAAGACTGCGAAAAAAATTGCAAAGAAGTCGGCAAAAAAGAGTGCTAAGACAGCACCGAAAAAATCTTCGAAATCGGCAGCAAAAAAGTCTGCTGCCCCAGCTAAGTCAACTGCACCACTTGGGCCATACACCCCGGTGGTTCGTGCAGGTGATTGGGTCATTGTGTCGGGTCAACTCGGTGTAGTTGATGGAAAAGTGGTGTCGGGTGGCGTTGCTAAGCAAACCGCTCAAGCAGTTGTAAACCTCAAAGCCCAACTGGCTTCAGTTGGTTGCTCAATTCATGACGTGAAAAAGACCCTGTGCTTTCTTACTGACATGGACACGTTTACAACGTTCAATACGGCTTACGTAGCTGGATTTGATGGCAGTCGCCCTGCCCGCAGCACCATCGGCGTTGCTTCACTGCCCTTTGGCGGAGCTGTGGAGATCGAAGCCTGGGCCTTCAAGCCACTACGGTAATTGTCATGCCTGGCGCCGTACTTATTGTTCTCGCACTCATTGGTTTCCCAATTGTTGTTGGCATGTCCACTGCCGGACTTGCTGCACTGATTGGTTTCTTCCTACACAAGGACGCCGAAACGCGCCACGAGGGTAGCGAACTCGTTGACATCAACAACTGATTTACTGATTCGCAATGCGGCTTTGGTCGCAACAGTTGATGAACAGCGAAGAGAAATTTCAGGTGGTTGGGTTGCTATCACCAACGGATTTATTTCTGGTGTAGGCGAAGCTGGAAGCGAACCTGATGCTGCCCACGTCATTGACGCATCAGACTGTTTAGTAACTCCAGGGTTGATCAACACCCACCACCATTTGTATCAAAATCTCACTCGCGCGTTTCCGCCGATGACGAACGCCGCTTTATTTGGTTGGCTAAAAACGTTGTATCCACTGTGGAGCACACTGGATGAAGAGTCGGCACATGTATCTGCATGGGTTGGGTTAGCCGAGCTCGCGCTGTCTGGTTGCACCACTTCAACAGATCATTTATATGTGCATCCTGCCGGTGCAGGAGATTTGTTGAGCGCTGAAATTTCAGCAGCACAAGACCTTGGCATGCGATTTCATCCAACGCGTGGTTCGATGTCGTTGTCTGAAAAAGATGGAGGTCTGCCACCAGACAATGTGGTGCAGGATCACGACGTGATCTTGGCGGAATCGCAACGCATGGTGGAAATACACCATGACCGTAATCATGGAGCGATGGTACGAATTGCACTTGCACCATGCTCTCCTTTTAGCGTGACTAAAAAGTTGATGATTGAATCTGCAGAGCTGGCAGCGAAATTAGATGTTCGATTGCACACGCACTTCGCAGAGAATTCGGAAGACGATGATTTTTCGCTGGCAACATTTGGCTGTCGCCCAACGCAGTATTTAGAGGAAGTGGGTTGGTTGAGTAACCGAACATGGGTGGCACATTGCGTGATGCCAAACCATGACGAAGTACACAAATTGGGTGCCGCCGGAATTGGTGCAGCTCACTGTCCAAGTAGCAATCTCATTTTGTCTTCAGGAATTTCACCAGTGGTTGAACTTCGCAAAGCGGGGGTTCATGTTGGGCTTGGCGTAGATGGCTCATCATCAGCTGATTCGGCTTCGCTCTGGCTAGAAGCTCGACAGGCAATGTTGCTTGCAAAATTGCATAGTGGAGCATCGTCTGGAACTGCGCGGATGGCTTTAGAAATTGCAACTCGAGGTGGGGCAGGATGCCTGGGTCGCATCGGTGAGATAGGCGAAATATCGGTTGGTGCAGTTGGAGATATTGCGGTGTGGTCTCTCACGGGCCCGGCGTTTGCTGGGGCAATTGCAGATCCGATTGAGGCATGGTTGCGCTGTGGTCCGATAAGCGCCAAACACACCATTGTCCATGGGAAATCAGTTGTCGAAAATGGACAACTCGTAAGCCACAAAGTAGATGACATGCTGCGACAACACAGAGCTCTTGCGCACAAAATGCAATCACACATTGGTTAAGCAGTTTTGATTCAGCACGCACTCGTAACGTTTTCTGCGGTATTTCTGGCAGAACTCCCCGACAAGACAATGTTTGCAACGCTTTTGCTATCAACGCACTTTCGTCGCCGACTTCCAGTTTGGCTTGGAGTCACTGCTGGGTATGCCTTTCATGTGCTGATCGCAGTTATTTTCGGATCAGCATTATCGCAACTTCCTGAAAAGCCCATTCAGCTGCTTGTCGCCATTTTGTTCATCGTGGGTGGCGTTTTAACTTGGCGAGCAGGTGATGACGATGATCATGAATCGACAGACAAATGGTCAACTTCAATGTCGAACGCTCGTGTTGCCTACACCGCAGCGACAGTAATTCTGGTTGCAGAGTTCGGGGATCTCACTCAACTTGCCACTGCGGGTTTTGCAGCACGATTCGGTGATCCGTTTGCAGTTGCGATTGGCGCGACAGTTGCACTGTCTGCGGTTTCAGGATTGGCTGTTCTTGCTGGTTCGTGGTTGACTTCGAAAGTTCCGCTGCGTGTTATTCAACGCAGCGCTGCAGCACTGTTTCTAATTATTGGTGCTGCAACATTTGTTTCAGCACTGATTTAGCGAGTACCTGCAGACCATTTTGACTGGCCGAAGCGATAGCCAACGCTGCGCACAGTTTGAATCAGGTTGGCGTGCTCTTCGCCAAGTTTTGCTCGAAGACGTCGAATGTGAACGTCAACAGTGCGTGCTCCTCCGAAATACTCATATCCCCAAACACGTGACAATAACGTTTCGCGCGAAAATACTTTGCCTGGATTTTGTGCGAGGAATTTCAGTAGTTCGTACTCCATGAAGGTGAGGTCGAGAGCATGGCCTCCGAAGGAAGCCTGGTACGTTTCAACGTTGAGGACTAGGCCGCTGTATTCAACGAGTGATTCGCGGTTGCCTTTAATTTCAAACCAAAACAAGTGACGCAATCGTGCTTCTAACTCACGTGGATGAAATGGTGACAAACAGAAATCGTCGTATAAGTCATCTCGAAGATCTAAATCAGGTAGTTGCCCACCGTTGACGAGAACCAAGATGCGCTCAACTGGAACATCGCGCTTGCGAAGCGAGCGACACAACGACCAACCACCTTCGGGATCTTCATCGCACATGATGATGGCGCCAGCCCAGCCTTCTGCAGGCTCGTTTTTCGCGGCTTCATCACTTGAAGAAACAGCCTTCCAACGAAATCCCGCTAAATCAAGCGTGCGCGCCAGATCTATTGGGGCAGGCGATGGAAACACCGCAAGCATTTGGGAAAGTCGGTCGCTCGTCATAACGGTGGTCAGATAGAGCTCAGGTAGCGGCCTAATTCAAATTCACTGATGTGGGTCTTGTACGAACGCCACTCTGCTCGCTTGTTACGCAGGAACCATTCGTAAATGTGATCGCCGAGCGCGTCTGCAACAAGTGATGAATTCTCCATTACTCGCAGAGCATCGGAGAGTGACTGCGGAAGTTGCTGGATACCCATTTTTTCAAGTGCTGCGTCATCCATCTCAAACAAGTTGGCATCTGCTTCTGCAGGAAGTTCGTAACCTTGTTCAATTCCGCGCATACCTGCAGCAAGAATGACGGAGAAAGCTAGATATGGGTTACATGCTGGGTCTGGTGATCGATATTCAATACGAGTTGCTTGGTCGCTTCCGCGTTTAGGAATTGGCACTCGAATAAGCCCACTGCGGTTATTGCGAGCCCACGAAATATGAACAGGAGCTTCAAACCCAGGAACAAGTCGCTTATACGAGTTGATGGTCTGATTGGTGACGGCAGTGATTTCAGCTGCGTGATGTAGCAGTCCTGCCATAAAGCTTTTCGCCGTAGTCGACAAGTTGTACGGATCATCTGCACTGTGGAAGGCATTGCTTTCGCCTTCGAAAAGCGAAAGATGCAAATGCATTCCGGATCCTTGAATATTTTCAAGCGGCTTTGGCATAAAAGTTGCATGAACGTTGTGCAGTGCAGCAATTTCTTTTACAACAAATCGGAAAGTCATCACGCTGTCGGCCATGGTGAGCGCATCGGTATGGCGAAGGTCAATCTCGTGTTGGCTTGGAGCATCTTCGTGGAAGCTGTATTCAACAGGAATGCTCATGGTCTCAAGCGTGCGAATAGTTTCTTTGCGCAGCGAACTTGCAATGTCGGTGCTTGTTAAGTCAAAGAACCCGCCTTGGTCTAGAAGCACTGGTTTGTTCGTTCCATCTGGTGGAGCGAAATAGAAGTATTCGATATCTGGCGCAATATAAAACGAATATCCCTTATCTCGTGCAGCGCTGAGGTTTCGTCGCAACACTTGGCGTGGGTCGCCATTAAATGGTGTTCCATCAAGTTTTGCAATGTCGCAAAACACACGAGCTTCAGCACCTTTTGAATCTGCCCAGGGAAGTACTTCAAAGGTGTTTGGATCTGGAATCGCAAGCACGTCGCTTTCTTGCACGCGGCTGTAACCATCGATTGAAGAGCCATCAAACGACATTCCGTCGTTTAAGGCGTTTTCCATTTCAGCTGGACTGATGGCAAATGATTTCAGGTTTCCGAGAACATCGGTAAACCACAGTCGGACCAAGCGAATACCGCGTTCTTCAACGGTGCGCAAGACGTAGTCGCGTTGGTGCTCATGCAGGGATGACATCTCTACAGTCTGCCTGCATAAATAAACAACGGCACCGAGGAACCGGATCCTCGGTGCCGTTGAGGCTGTATTTTCGCCTTAGGGGCGAATTACTTCTTCTTCTTTTTGACCGCTGCCTTCTTCTTTGCAGGAGCCTTCTTTGCGGTTTTCTTTGGAGCCTTTGTGCTGGCCGATGGTGCCTTTGCAGCACCACATACTGTTTCCATGATCAATCGGGTCACGACGTATGGGTCAACGTTTGCATTCGGACGGCGGTCTTCTGCATAACCCTTACCGTCGCGTGCAACCTGCCAAGGAATTCGAACCGAAGCACCACGGTTTGACACGCCATAGCTGAATTTGTCCCATGGAGCAGTTTCGTGTTTGCCAGTGAGACGGCTTTGAATGTCATCGCCGTAGTTGTTGACATGTTCCATAACTTTTGAGCCAAGTGCTTCACATGCTGCTTCGATTGCCGCATAGCTTCCGCGCATTGCTTTGGTGGAGAAGTTGGTATGTGCGCCTGCACCGTTCCAGTCACCCTTTTGTGGTTTCGCTGCATACGAAATCACGACATCGTGATCTTCTGCAATGCGATCAAGCAACCAACGAGCAACCATCATGTGATCACTTACTGTGAGTGCGTCTGCTGCACCAATTTGGAATTCCCATTGACCAGGCATTACTTCTGCGTTCGTACCTTCAATCATCAGGCCAGCTTCGATGCAAGCCCAAGTGTGTTCTTCAATGATTTGACGTCCCATTACTCGACCAGCGCCAACGCCGCAGTAGTACGGACCTTGAGGTGCTGGCTCACCGCCTGCTTCAGGGAATCCATATGGGCGACCATCAAGGCGCATCATGGTGTATTCCTGTTCAATTCCATAAATCATTCCGTGTGCTGCGTACTTCTTAGAAACTTCTGCACACAATGCGCGAGTGTTTGTCGGGTGTGGCTTCTCGGTTTGCGCAAGCATTACTTCGCACAACACCAAAATGTTTTTTCCGCCACGAATTGGGTCTGGACAAGTGAACACTGGCTTCAACATGCAGTCTGATGCGTCACCTGTTGCTTGCTCGGTTGATGAACCATCGAATCCCCAAATTGGAGGAGTCTTCACGCTGTTGGCGAGAATCTTGGTCTTTGAACGAAGCATTGGAGTTGGCTTATGGCCGTCGATCCAGATGTATTCCGCTTGATATGGCATTGCTTTTCCTTCCGGTTGGGAGTTCGGTCCATAACGCCGAGCTCGGGTACCCAAGAAGTATTCATTACGGGGATTTCGCCCCCGTTGCCCAAATGTGAACGCTTTGTGAAGTTGTAGACCCCTAGCCTGAGAACGTGGCGAAATCGACCCGATCTGTCCGCGTGGGATTAGCCCAGTTCAACCCTGTGGTTGGTGGGATTGCTCAAAATTCTGAGCGGATTCGGGAGTTGTACACCCTGGCGAATAATGCCGGATGCGACATAGTTGCCTTCCCTGAGCTTTCGATTACCGGATACCCGCCTGAAGATTTGGTCCTGAAGTCGGGCTTTGTTGCTGAAAACCAGCAAGCCATGCGAGAAATCGTCGCTGCGACTGGTGAATGCGTGGCGGTTTTTGGTTTTGTAAGTGGATCGCACGGCGACTTGCGCAATTCTGCGGCAATTGCTTCACGGGGTTTGCTGCATGGCACCTATGACAAACATTTGTTGCCGAATTACAGCGTGTTTGATGAAGAGCGTTATTTCACACCTGGTTCAGCATTTTCTCTGTTCACCATTGCAGGGGTGAATGTTGGTGTAACGATTTGCGAAGACATCTGGCAAAGCGAAGGACCAGTTAAAGCGCAGGCGCAAGCAGGTGCGGCACTGAATATCAACATCAATGGCTCGCCGTTTCATCGTGGAAAGTTTGATGAGCGTCAGCAAATGGTGAGCGAACGCGCAAAAGATAATTCATGCGCAATTGTGTACGTAAATCAAGTGTGTGGACAAGACGAGTTGGTCTTTGATGGTGGAAGCATGGTGTTTGATCACCATGGAGACCTTGTAATGAGAGCTCCTCAATTTGAAGAAAAATTGACGTTCGTTGATCTTGAAGTCAACGAGTCATTGTCAACTCGCGGTGTTCCAGTCATTGAGGTGTCTGCAGAAAGTCGTGCTCGAGGCGAAGAGCAACGCGGATTGATTTCATCACCAGCTGCAGATCTAGAGCAAGTGTTCGGTGCGCTGGTGTTAGGAACTCGCGACTACGTTCGCAAAAACGGATTCACCGATGTAGTGATTGGATTATCTGGCGGAATTGACTCAGCTCTAGTGGCTGCAGTTGCAGTTGAAGCCCTTGGCAAACAACATGTGCACGGTGTTTCAATGCCGTCACGCTATTCAAGCGAAGGCTCTAAAACCGATGCTGCAATTCTTGCAAGCAATCTTGGTATTGATATGCAAACCATTTCAATTGAACCTGCATTTAGCGCATACCTTGACATGACGGCCGCAAGTTTTTCGGGAAAGCCTGCCGATTTAACAGAAGAAAATTTGCAGAGTCGCGTGCGCGGAACAACTCTCATGGCGCTGTCAAACAAATTTGGCTGGATGGTGTTGACCACTGGCAATAAGAGTGAACTCGCAGTTGGCTATTTCACTTTGTATGGTGATTCTGTCGGCGGTTATGCAGTGATTAAAGATTTATTGAAGACGACGGTGTACGACTTGTGTCGGCATATCAATGAGCGAAGTGGGCGCGAACTTATTCCAGAGGCGGTTATTTCTAAGCCTCCTTCTGCTGAGTTGCGCCCGGACCAGCGTGACGATCAGTCGCTTCCTCCGTATGAAGTGCTCGACCCGATTTTGGAGTTGTACGTGGAACAAGATCGCACTGCCGCTGAAATCATTTCCATGGGTTTTGATGAGGCATTGGTGAGAAGAATTTCGCGGCTTGTAGATGTAAATGAATACAAGCGCAGGCAAGGGCCTCCAGGAGTTCGAGTTTCGCTGAAGGCATTTGGCAAAGACAGAAGATTGCCAATTACCAATGCCTACCGTGGCTAGTTTTCGGAATGCACCGATCGATATCGCAGAATCAGCAACGCACCGATCACACCGAACACTGACCCCAGCAGCGCTGGTCCTTTGACCCCATATGACTCAAAGAGATGCGTTGCCGCAATGGCAATAACCGCACGTCCAAGTGTGCCTGCGCCAAGCACCCAACCAAGACCTGTTCCCGGACTATTTGGAACAAGCGAAGTTGCAAGGGGCAACAAGCTCACCACTGAAAATTCAAACCCTAAGAAATAGATGAACACGGCAATGATGCCGATGATGAAATTGTGTGATCCGAAATTGAGCAATAGTCCCGCGGGAACTATCAGCATCGCACCAAACGCAACGCTTCGCTCTTTGCCCCATTTGTCGGTTTGGCGAGAGCTGCTTACCGATGCAACGAGTTCAACCAAACCTAGTGAAAATCCAGCAACTGCAAGTCGTGCCGCACCAAATTGAAACTCATCTTCAAGCCAAGCGCCAAAAGTTACAAATAGATTTTGTGCACTACTCATAATGCAAAACATTGTCGCAACAACAAACCATGCATTTCCGGTTACTCGTTGTGGCGTTGAGCTGTGACTTTCATGAGCAATTTTGTCGTGGTTTGTTACTCGTACATAGATGACATATGTAGAAATGAGCAAACAGAGCACTGCGAATGCAAATCCAATTCGCCAGTTGGTTGCTGCAGTGATTAGGCCCATGACTGAAACGCCAATGAGCAGACCAAGCGCCCAAGCAGTTTCAGTGAGGCCAACAATTTTTCCACGCTGTGTGTAGGGAACATGATCAGCAATCCATGCTCCAAGACCAAGATCAAAACTTTGTTTTGTCAAAGCCAAAACTGTGACGCCAACTGCAAAGAGCAATGGCGAAGTAGATATTGCTGCAATCGTGCAACCAAGTGCAGAACCAATGAGCCCAAGCACCATGCTGTTGCGATGAGTTAAGCGATCAACGAGTCGTCCAGCAAATGGTGAAGCAAACCCAGATAGTTCGCTTATGAATACCGCAAAGCCGAGAGTCGAGAGCGGTACATCAAATCCGCGTGCAATTGTTGCGAGAAATAAGGGTGCGAATCGGTAGGCCGCGTTCGCAACGAGTCGCGCAATGGTTACGGCGGTGATATTGCTGCGAATTTCGTGATCAAAGGAGTCATCAAGTAAACGGTGCAGCATGATTACAACGATTCTGTAGTGAGGTCATCATCAACAAGCGTGACTAGGTCGCCCGCAGTGATGCGTTGGTCTTTGTGAACATGGAACCAACTTCCCCCAAGGTTTGGAAGGCGTGGATTACTTGCGCCAAGTACATAGCGAAGCGTACGAATGACTCCGCTATGGCTAATGACAAGTGCAGTCCCGCCCGCACATTTATTTCCAATGTCTACAAACGCATCAGTAAGTCGCTGCACAATGTCTTCGTCGGATTCAAAGCCTTCTGGTTTCGTTCGCGAAGCCAAAAATCCGGGCCACTGTTGTTCAATTTCGGTGCGGGTTAAACCCTCCCATGGGCCAACGTGGGTTTCTTGCAGCCGAACATCGGTTTCAACAGGACCAATTCCGTGCGCCTCAGAAATGATGTGAGCAGTTCGAAGCGCTCGCAACAATGTGCTCGACGCAATGTAATCAAATGTGCCAAGACGCTGGGCTGCTTGTCGTGCTTGAGCTACACCTAAGTCGCTCAATTCAATATCGGCACGACCCTGCCAACGCTCCTCAATATTCCAGAGCGATTGCCCGTGTCGTACGACGAGCAAACTTGCGACAATGGAATGAGAAGACACGTCAAGGCAGGGTAGTGGCAAAGGTACGATGAGGTCGTGGCTCAATTGCGATTGTTCGCATCTGCTCGAGAAGCAGCGGGATGCTCGCGCGAAGTCATCCCCGGCAACACCGTTTCCCAAGTTGTAACCGAAGCCATTTCACGCTTTGGCGCCGATTTTGAGCGAGTTCTGGCAACGTGTCGCATATGGGTAAATGGCGAGGTCGCCGAAATGGATGCAAAAGTCAACGACAATGATGAGGTGGCAATTCTTCCTCCTGTGTCCGGCGGTGATCAATGAGTAACTACTCCGAACTTGATCTTGCAGGTATTCGTACAGCACGAGCTGAATTGCAGTCTCAAGAAGATGCGGTGTCGTTTGTTCGACGTATGGCTCAGGGTCGATTAGATATTGCTCGCGACGAACAACGCCGGCGGTCAGCAAACATGCCGACCAGCAATACCGCTACAGATCTTGCTGGTGTGTTTGGTCAAGAACATGGTGGTGGCTCAGCCCGACCACCGCGCGAAACAAATGTTTCAACTGACCACCCACTTGTTGTTGAGTTAGAACAGTTGTGTGAGCGGATTGGTTTTGGCTCAATTCGAACGCTTGATGTCGATGCATTGCAACGCGTAATTGACGAACTTACAGCTTTTGAAAATGCCCGATCTGGAGAGCGTCGTGCATTGTTTGACCAGATTGACGCTCTTACCGCTGAGTTGGTGAAGAGATATAAAGACGGTGGCGCAAATGTTGACGCCCTGTTGAACGATTAAGAATTTATGGCCGTCGATAAACGTTTAGTTGATGTTGGCAACTTCATTCGACAGCAGCGAGAGCTTGCGCAGCAATCTATTCGTGATTTGGCAAAGGTTGCGGGAGTATCTAATCCCTACTTGTCGCAAATTGAGCGTGGACTACGCAAACCTTCTGCAGAAATTTTGCAACAGCTTGCTCGTGCCATGAAGATTTCTGCTGAAACACTGTACGAGCGTGCTGGAATTCTCGACCCAAGCGAGGAACCTCGATCTGGAGTGGTTGATGCGGTGTCCTCGGATACACGTTTAACGGTTGAGCAAAAGCAGACGCTCTTGTCGGTTTACCGCAGTTTTGTTGGAGAAAACACGGGTTCAACTCCAAGCTGAACTGGGCGGAATATCAAGCCCCGCAGATAGGTTGAATACGTAATGCAACGCGTAGCCGTTCTCTCCATGCATACCTCGCCGCTGGCTCAGCCAGGCGTTGGCGATGGTGGCGGAATGAATGTCTATGTACGCGAACTGGTTTCATCACTTGCGAGCAGTGGTGTTGATTGCACGACATATACGCGAGCATGGAGAAGCGATTTACCTGAGGTGATTGAAGTTGAACCGAATCACCGAGTGGTTCATGTAAAGGCCGGTGCGTTTGACTTACCCAAGGACGAATTACTTGGTGCGGTTGATGAATTCACCGATGGTGTTGCTTGGCACATTTCGCATCACGGTGGCACAGACATCGTGCATGCGAACTACTGGCTTTCAGGACTTGCTGGTCATCGTCTGAAACACGAATTGGATTTGCCATTGGTCACAACATTTCACACCTTTGCACGAGTGAAGAGTTTGGGTGGAGATGCCGAGTCCCCAATTCGCGATAAATCCGAATTGGAAATAATTGGATGCGCAGATGCAATCATGGTCAGTTGCACCGAAGAGCAATCGCAGTTTCAATCGTTGTATGGAAGTGCTCCTGGGTCAATTGAGGTACTTGCGCCTGGTGTTGAGCGGGCGTTTTTCTCCCCCGGAGATCGTCGCGGAGCACGTCATGCATTGAAACTTGGCAGTGGTCCGATCCTTTTATTCGTGGGGCGAATTCAACCGTTAAAAGGTCTTGATGTTGCGGTGCGCACACTCGCCGAACTTGGTCGGGCAGACGCTCAACTAGTGGTGGTGGGCGGAGCAAGCGGGCTTGAAGGCGCAACCGAACTCGCCCGTGTGCAGCTACTCATTGAGGAGCTTGGACTTGTTGATCGTGTGAAGTTTTATGAGCCGCAACCGCATCATTTGTTGTCTACGTTTTATCGTGCGGCAGATGTCGTCTTAGTTCCCTCGCGCAGTGAGAGTTTTGGACTAGTTGCTCTTGAGGCTGCGGCTTGCGGGATTCCTGTGGTGGCAACAGCCGTTGGTGGACTTTTGAATTTGATTGAAGACGGAAAAACAGGATTTCTTGTTCCTGGGCGAGATGTTTCTGGATTCGTTCGCTTTACGCGCCGGCTACTTGACGATTCACTGTTAGCGATTTCGATGGGAACTGCAGCAGCGCATCGTGCACAAATGTATTCATGGAAATCTGCAGCAATGAAGGCCCGCAGTGTGTACACCGAGTTGCTTGAACGTGACTTGGTTGCGTGTAGCTAGTGTCAGATCTATTCGACGATTCCGCTCTTGCGCGTATAGAACGTCAAATTGATGAATGGTTGTCACGCGCAAAAGCCAACAACCATCTGATATTGGCAGTTGATCGTTCCACGGAGCAGGAAATTCGCTGGTACGTGCGCATGTCGGGTGAAGAAAAAGAGTTCACCACTGTTTGGCTCACATTAGGACAGCGCACTTTACGATTTGAAACGTACGTGATGCCTGCACCTGAAGAAAATGCGCAGGTGCTGTATGAAAATTTGCTGCGAAGAAATGAAAAACTTGTCGGAGCCCATTTTTCAATTGGTCAGGAAGACGCTGTGTTTTTGCGAGGTGAAATTTCGCTCGCTGCCTTGAATGAGCAAGAGCTGGATCGAGCAATCGGCACCTTGTATTCAACGGTTGAACAATGTTTTGGATCCCTCATTCGAATTGGTTTTGCCAGCCGTTTTAACGATTAACTGCACACATTGCACTGAGTTCGGGTTATTGGCAATCGGAGAAGTTGTCCAATAACTCGAACCACTGAAGTCGCTAACCTGACGGCATGCAAAAAGAGCCGATCACATTTGTTGGTGGTGGCAACATGGGCGGCGCAATTATTGAAGGCTTGTTGCGCGCGGGATGGAAATCCTCGGATATTTCGGTTGTCGAACTTTCTCAAGATCGGCGTGATGCATTGCAAAGGTTGTTTCCAGGTATTCAGACCAGTGATGTCATTGGGCCATGTTCTTCGGGGGTAATCGCGGTTAAACCAGGCGGAGCAGCGGACGCGTGCAAGGCACTGAGTGCAGCAGGTGCCACGCGTGTGCTTTCCATTGCTGCAGGTATAAGCGCCGCAACTTTGCAAAACGCTGCTGGCAAACACACTTCGGTAGTGCGGGCGATGCCAAACACACCCGCACTTGTCGGCGAAGGCATGGCTGGAATCTGTGCAACTGAAACAACACCTGAAGAAGTTCTGCAGTGGGCAGAAACTGTGTTGGGTGCTGTTGGCAAAGTAGTTCGTGTTCCGGAATCTCTGATTGATGCGGTTACCGCAATTTCTGGTTCTGGCCCTGCATATTTATTTCTCATCGCGGAAGCGCTTACAAATGCAGCGATAGATCAAGGGCTAAGCGCCGAAATTGCAGATGTACTGGTGCGACAATTATTTGTTGGCTCGGCGCAACTGCTTGGAACTTCCGCGGAAAGTCCTGAAAAATTGCGAGCCAATGTCACTTCGCCCAACGGGGTGACTGCTGCAGCAATTGCCACTTTTGAGGCTTCAGGAATTCGCGAAGCAATTTCGCAGACCGTGAAATCGGCGGTTCAACGCAGCCGTGAGATGGGCAACTAGTCGCTAGGGTATGCCCCAGGTCACGAACTCCGGACGGGGTTACCCCCCAACCGGGAGTCGCGCTCGAAAGAGTGCGCCGTTTGGGCCGGTGCCGTCGGGGGGTTGGCACCGGCCCATTCGTTACTTTCGAAACTCACCATGACACCGCGCTTCAATCACATTTCGTTCCTCACTGATTACGGAACACGCGATGAATTTGTTGGAGTAGTGAAGTGTGTTGTTGCAGATATTGCGCCACATGTTCAGGTAATCGATATCACTCATGACATTCCTGCATTTGATGTGCGAGCAGGTGCACTTGCTCTTGCTCGTGCAGTTGCATATGTGCCAAAAGGAGTCGTTCTCGCTGTTGTTGATCCAGGCGTTGGCAGCGCACGTCGCTCAATTGCTGTGAGCGTGGCAGGTGGTGAAGGTGTGTTTATTGGGCCAGATAATGGTCTTTTGGCTACTGGGGTCGCATTGGCCGGCGGCGCTGAATTTGCGGTTGAGCTGACCAACACGAAGTATCACTTGCCTTCACCTGGAACGACCTTTGCCGGTCGTGACATTTTCGGACCAGTAGCCGCACACATCTGCAATGGTGTTGATTTGCGCGATCTTGGAAATGAAATTGATACAGCATCAATTCTTCCTGGCATAGTTCCGATTACGCGAGAAGAAAACGGACATCTTGTTGGTGAAGTGACATGGGTTGACGGTTTTGGAAATTGTCAATTGAATATTGGCCCTGAAGATATTGCTCACTTCGGTTCACCAGTTCGAATTGCGATTGGAAATGCAGACTCGCCTAACCACATCGTTCGTTCTGTTGCTGTTGTACAGAATTTTTCTGAAATCGGAACTGGTCTTGGGTTAGTAGTCGACAGTTATGGAATGTTGGCTATTTGCGCCGATCGTGGCTCGGCTGCCACAGAACTTGATCTTGGGCCAACAAATATGGTGACGATCAGCCAAGACCCCAATGCAGGCGTTGGAGTAAGCACATCAGTGCGACTGGGCTCCAAACCCAACTGAACGACCTAAGAGGCGTAAAGTCAGATCATGCGCCCAGCAACGACTCTCGCCATTGCATTGCTTCTCGTAGCCATTTTTACTGCGGGAATACTTTCCCTGAGGTAGATGGAATTGAGTAGTGAAGTGAGCTATTCATGAACCTCGCTGAAATCATTGAGCGACATCCCGCAGATGACACGGCTCTGATTAGTCGAGGTCGACCAACTTCATATGGAGAGTTGCGCCGTCAAGTTGCCAGCCTGCGTGGAGTGCTTGCTGAAAACCACGTTGAACGTGGTGACCGTGTTGCAATTTTGTGTGGAAACAGCCGCTATTTCGTGCTCGCGTATCTCGCAACACTTGGCGTTGGTGGTGTTGCCGTTCCGCTAAACATCATCAGCCCAGCATCAGAAATTCAACGAGAACTAGATGAAGTACAACCAAGGGTTGTCTTCGTAGAGCCTGCAGCAATGACTGCATGGAACAGCATTGACAAAACTTCACTAACAGAACTGCGCGCAGTTATTGCAACTGAAGGCCACGACATTGCTGGCGCGCTAACGCTTTCAGAATCACTGATGCATGCGCCAGTACCAATTACAAACATGTCGGCAAACGAAAGCGCAGCATTTATTTTTACAAGCGGAACGGCTGGGTCGCCTAAAGCAGCAATGCTTTCGCATCAAAATTTGCTATCAAATCTTGAGCAATTGGCACATGAAAACGTGCTCCGCAATTCAGATGTGGTGTTTGGCGTATTACCGCTGTTTCATATTTTTGGCCTAAACGTTGTTCTTGGCTACACGTTGTTTGCAGGAGCAAGTGTGGTGTTGGTCCAACGCTTTGATCCAACAACTGCACTTGAAACGTTTAAAGAACGTGGAGTAACCGTCGTTCCAGGTGCTCCTCAAATTTGGTCGGCGTTGGCACAAATGCCAGATGAAGAGGCTTCGGTTCTTGGATCCTTGCGATTGGCGCTGACTGGTGCTGCAAAGATGCCAGAACTTGTAACTCATCAATTGCGTGATCGTTTCGGGTTGGTGGTGCATGAAGGATATGGACTCACTGAATCTTCGCCTGTAGTGACCACGTCGGTAAATGGACAACACAAAATTGGGTCAATTGGAAAACCATTGCATGGGGTTTCGCTTCGCCTGGTTGACGAACACGGAGATGATTCTGAGCAAGGTGACGCAGGCGAAATCTGGGTGAAGGGAAGCAATGTTTTTGTTGGCTATTACAACGACAATGAGGCAACTGATCGGGTTCTAACTGCTGATGGCTGGTTGCGTACTGGTGACTTAGCGGTCATGGATGATGAAGGAGACTTGTTCCTTGTTGATCGACTGAAGGATCTCATCATCGTCAGTGGCTTCAATGTGTATCCGGCAGAAGTAGAACAAGTACTACTTACCCATCCAGCAATTGAACAGGCGGCCGTAGTTGGCGTTTCGCACCCGCACTCAGGCGAAGCTGTTCGTGCCTATGTGGTGTTGCGTAAAGGTGTTCACCTAGACGAAGAAGCAATTATTGAGCACTGTCAAAAACAATTAGCTCGGTATAAGTGCCCATCAAAGGTGCTGATCGTGCAGTCGCTACCAACTGGAAGCACTGGCAAGGTATTGCGACGCGCGCTGCGTTGATTTTGCGCGAGTTGAATTACTTGCCACAAGAAATCCGAAAAACAGAATCAGCACTCCGGCAAGAAGTGTGATCGCAAATGCGCGATCTTCACCTAGCCGCCCGGCAAGCGTGCCACTTGCTGAAAGCACCAAAGTCCCTACTGCAATCAAAACGTTTCCACCAGCGAGTCGACCTGCTGAAACGACGGAACGTTTTGCACCAATGGAGAGAGCTGGATTTTTTTTGCGTGATACACGCCATGCAGACCACAAAGCACCGACGATGATGATCAGTGCAGGTACGCCTGAGCCAACAGCGGCAAAAATGCGAGGCGCAACTCCGAATACTTCCTTGCCTGTAGGAAATTCTGTTGCGACCACTTCGCTTTTTGTTGGCGCAACAAGAACTACACCTGTTGCAAGACCAGAAGCCCAAACAAGAAACTGACGGACGCGATTTCCCAGTTTTTGTCCACCAAGTAAATACAGCGTGCCGAGAGATAACCATGAAACATTCAGCACGGCGCCCGTGAGAAAGAACAATCGAAATACCAAAATGTTCCAGCCGGTGCTCTCCGCCCACCACAGGCATGCTGATCCGCAGGCAAACAAAAACATGGCAATAGTCCATGCAAGCTCGTGCGGTTGTCGACGTTTAAACCAACGATCGGCGGTGCTCAATGTGAAAGCGGTCGCAACGAGCGTCGCCATTCCCGCAAGGGCGCTATTCAGCCCTCCGAGGGCAATTAGTGGTGACGGGCTCACAAACGCAGGTTAGTTGGACTTCGTGAATTCATGCACGAACGCCTACATTTGAGGCGTGGCCGACCTTGCCCAAACCTCTTCTCCAGCTCGGCGCAGGATTCCCGATGCAGCCGTCGCCCGGTTGCCGGTCTACCTGCAGATTCTGAACACGTTGATTGTGAATGGAACAGAGCAGCTCTCCAGTGATCAACTCGCGGCACTTGCTGGCGTAAATGCAGCAAAGGTGCGCAAAGATTTGTCCTATCTCGGAAGCTACGGAACTCGAGGCGTGGGTTATGACGTTGCGTATCTCGTCTATCAAATAAAGCGCGAACTTGGTCAACATCACGAATGGAAAGTGGTGGTGGTTGGTGCGGGCAACCTTGGAAACGCGTTGGCAAATTACAACGGTTTTTCCACACGTGGATTTCCAGTAGCTGGAGTCGTAGACATTGATGCGTCAAAGGTTGGCAAGAAAGTTGCGGGCGTAGTTGTGCGACACGTCGACGACTTGCCAGAAATTGTGATTCAAGAGTCAGTCAGCATTGGCGTGATTTCAACTCCACCCGCATCGGCTCAACAGGCAGCCGATCTTCTGGTTAATGCTGGCATTCGCTCAATTTTGAATTTTGCCTCTGTTGTTTTGAACGTTCCTGAAAATATCTCTGTACGTAGTGTTGATTTAGGTGTTGAGCTTCAAATACTTGGCTACTACGAGCAATTGAGCAGAGAAGATAAACCAGCTGCGAAAACCAAGCGAGAGGCAGCTGCTGTATGTCGATAGTTGTTCTTGGTGTCAATCACAAGTCGGCTCCACTCGATGTGATTGAGCGCGTCACCATTTCCGATGAGTCATTGCCAAAATCACTTCACGGACTTGTATCGCGCGATCATGTTCGTGAAACAGTTGTGCTGTCCACGTGTAATCGCACAGAAGTGTATGTAGTTGCAGAAAAGTTTCATGGCGCATTTGCGGACGTGAGCGATTTCTTTTGTGAAATCTCTGGACTTACCGTTGAAGAGTTGCAGCCACATTTTTACAGCCAACATGATGATGCGGCTGTCAGCCACTTGTTTGAAGTTGCTTCTGGTCTCGACTCTGCAGTGTTGGGTGAGACAGAAATTTTGGGTCAAGTGCGCGACGCATGGGAAAAGGCACGTTCGGAGTCAACATCGCGAACTTCACTCAATTTGCTGTTTCGCCATGCACTTGAAGTAGGTAAGCGTGCGCGTACCGAAACGTCGATCAGCAAGTCGACAGCTTCGGTCTCGCATGCCGCTGTAGAAATGGCAACCGATATTTTGGGAACAATCTCAGGTCGAAAAGTTCTAGTAATTGGTGCCGGCGATATGGGTGCTGGAATCGCACGTGCGTTAGCAAATGCAGGTTCGCAAAGCGTCACAGTTATGAATCGCAGTCGTGAACGCGCGGAGCAACTCGCCCAGTCGGTTGGCGCGGTGGTGAGCCACATTGATGACCTACAAAATGCAATTCGTGAAGCAGACGTGGTGCTCACTTGTACTGGCGCGGGAGACGCAATCATTTCGGTGGAAGACGTGCGGCGCGCACGAGGAGAAAACCATAACTCTCCACTGCTTATTGTTGACATTGCAGTTCCACGAGATGTTGAACATGAAGTTGGTGAGCTACCTGGTGTAACACTTCGCGACTTGCATGACCTTCGCGATTGGGCGCAAGCAGGAATTGAAGCTCGACAACAGGAAGCCGAAGAAGTTCGGCGAATTGTGGGAGAAGAAGTGGAAAGATTTGGGCAGGAAGTAAAAGCGCGACAAGCAGCACCTTTGGTTGCCGAATTGCATGAACGTGCAGAGACAATTAGGCGCTCGGAAATTGAACGGTATGCATCACGGCTTTCAGGTCTTACTCCCGAACAACGTGAAGCCGTTGAGGCACTGAGCAAAGCAGTTGTTGCGAAGCTGTTGCACAGCCCGTCAATGCAGCTGAAGCACAGTGCCGGAACTCCTCAGGGCGAGAGAATTGCAGCAGCGCTTCGCGATTTATTTGACATCGAATGATTCGTCTCGCCACGCGTTCGAGCGCGCAGGCGCGAACTCAATCTGAAGTAGTAGCGCAAGCAATCACACGTTCAACAGGGCAACCAGTTGAGTTGGTTTTTGTAGAAACACTTGGCGATCAAAACAAAGATCAGCCACTTCACCAAATTGGTGGACAAGGAATATTTGTTAAGGAAGTTCAACAGGCTGTACTTCGTGGCAATGCTGACATTGCGGTTCATTCAGCAAAAGATCTTCCATCCATTCACGCTGACGGACTGGTGATTGGCGCATGGTGCAAGCGTCGAGACGCCCGCGATGCCTTAGTAGGTAAAGCACTGAACGAACTTGAGGCTGGTGCAACCATTGCAACGGGTTCAGTTCGTAGACGAGCCCAACTACTCACAGTGCGGCCTGATCTGAAATTCGTTGAGCTACGAGGAAACATTCACACTCGCCTAGAAAAAATTCCTGCAGGTGGCTCAATTGTGATGGCAGTTGCAGCAATGGAGGTGCTGGGGCTAACAGATCAAATTGCAGAAACTCTTTCACCAGAAATGTTCATTCCAATGGTCGGTCAAGGATGTGTTGCGGTTGAATGCAGAGAAGGCGATGACGCAATTCTTTCTTTACTTCGCGCCATTGATCATGAACAGACTCGTTTTGCAGTAGAGGTTGAGCGTTCTTTTCTTTCGGAGTTAGGCGCAGGCTGCTCAATGCCAGTTGGCGCACATGTAAATAGCAACAAGCGTTTGTCAACGTTTATGGCTACGGGTGCAACGGCTTCAGATAGACACGTGCAGTTTTCTGAAATGTTGCCACCTACGGGAGCCAAAGAATTCGCGCGTGAGTTGGCTCGCAAATCACAATCTGCGTTGGCATGAGCACCGTTGCGTTAGTGGGAAAACGGGTGGCGATCACTCGTCCAATCGCGCAATCTCAAAAATGGGTAACAGCTCTGCATAAGGTCGGAGCAGTTTGTGAAACCATCCCATTAATTCAGATAGATCAACCAGATGACGAAGGCTTCGCTTTTGAACAGGCGATGCGAAAGATTGACGAGTACGCCTGGATCATCTGCACGTCATCGAATGGTGCGTCTCGTGTCGCTCCCTATTTGCCAAAACATTCTTCTCACGTTCAACTCGCCGCAGTGGGTGAATCAACTGCACAAGCATTTGGGCAAGAGGTTTCTTTTATTCCACAATCTGCAACTGGTCATGCGCTGGCTCTTGAGTTTCCTCGTACTGATGGCAAAGTTTTACTCGTTACAGCACAAGAAACGAACGGGGAAGTCGAGCGTATTCTTCGAGATCGCGGAATAGAAGTAGAAGGAGTTGCTGCATACCAAACCAAGCAACGAAATATTTCTTCCGAAGAAATCAATCGCATTCAACAGTGCGATGCGGTGCTATTTGCATCTGGTTCTGCCGTGCGTTCATGGGTTGCACAATCAGAAGCAAAGACCTCTGGCGCAGTTGTAGTAATTGGTGATGCAACGTTGCAGGTTGCAAAGGGTTGCGGGTTGACGGTTCAAGCAGTTGCGACAAGTGCCAGTGCAGACGGAATCGTTACAGCGCTTGCTGGCGTATTCGCCTAAACGACCCTCTAGCCTTACAGACATGGCGTTTCCGCAATCTCGACCTCGTCGTCTTCGTCAAAACCCAGCGCTCCGAGAGCTTGTCGCTGAAGTGCGATTGGGAGTCTCCGATCTGGTCGCCCCGCTGTTTGTGCGAGAAGGAATTACAAGTCCACAACCAATTTCTTCGCTATCTGGAGTAATGCAACACACGCGAGAATCATTAAAAGAAGAAGTGCGTGCTTTGGCAGATCTTGGCGTGCCAGCAGTTATTTTGTTTGGAGTTCCAGCGGTAAAAGATGCAGTTGGCTCGGGGGCTTTTGACCCAAATGGAATTGTTCAAGTGGCGCTTCGCGAATTGCGTGAAGAACTTGGAGATCGAATTGTTTTAATGGCCGACTTGTGTGTTGATGAATACACATCACATGGTCACTGCGGAGTGCTGAATGATGCTGGCGATGTAGACAATGATGCAACGCTAGAAATTTATTGCAAGGCTGCCGTAGCCCAAGCTGAAGCCGGTGCACATATTGTTGCGCCAAGCGGAATGATGGATGGGCAAGTTGGCGCAATTCGTGCAGCACTCGATGGCACGGGACATTCAGAGATTTCGATACTCGCTTACTCTGCGAAATACGCATCGGGTCTGTATGGACCTTTTCGCGATGCGGTTGACGTGCAAATTGCAGGAGGCGGTAACCGCAAGGGCTATCAGCAGGACTGGCGCAATGCGCGAGAAGCGTTGCGTGAAGTTGCTGCAGACATTGAACAAGGCGCAGACATGGTCATGGTTAAGCCAGCAATGAGCTATCTCGATGTGATTGCATCAGTTAAGCAACGAGTAGATGTTCCAGTTGCTGCGTACCACGTAAGTGGTGAGTACGCGATGATCAAAGCCGCTGCAGCAAACGGTTGGATTGATCACGACACTGTTGCTGTTGAGCAACTTACGGCGGTTAAACGAGCTGGGGCTGACATTATTTTGACTTATTTTGCGCGCTGGTTTGCAGAAACTCATCAATAGGAAATAGGAGTCATCATGACCATTCCATTTTGCGACCCAACTGCGTGTGTTGCAGCAGGTTGTTCTGCAACGGTTTGCACAGGAAAAGCAATTCCGTCAAATCATGCCTTCTACGAGCGTTCGACGAAGGTGATTCCTGGTGGCGTGAATTCATCAATTCGGGCATTTAAGTCAGTTGGTGGAGAGCCATACATCGTCGCGCGTGGTGAAGGTGCGCACATTATTGATGTTGAGGGAAATCGATATATCGATTTAGTGCAAAGTTACGGCGCAGTAATTTTGGGTCATGCGCATCCGGCTATAACTGCAGCGTTGCGCGATGCAGCAGGTGATGGAACTTCGTTTGGAGCACCAACGCCGCGTGAAATGAAGCTTGCAGAAGCAATTCGCGAACGTGTGCCAAGTTGTGAACGTGTTCGTCTGATGAACAGCGGTACTGAAGCGACAAGTACGGCGGTACGGCTTGCTCGTGGTGCAACAGGAAGAAAAAGAATTATTACGTTTAACGGAAATTTTCACGGTGCAACAGATGCGTTGCTTGCAGCAGGCGGAAGCGGAATTGCAACCTTGGGAATTCCCGGCACGGCTGGAGTGCCTGAAGAAGCGGTCGCAAACACCTTGGTAGTTCCTTACAACGTGGTTCCAGAAATTGATTCTGATGTAGCAGCTGTCATTGTTGAACCAGTTGCCGCCAACATGGGAGTGGTTGCTCCGGCTCCAGGATTTCTTGAAGGCTTACGTGCAGCGTGTGACAAAGCTGGAGCACTGTTGATTTTTGATGAAGTGATTACAGGTTTCCGAATTGGCCAAGGCGGTGCACAGGCTAAGTACGACGTAAAACCGGACATCACATGTTTCGGCAAAGTTATTGGTGGAGGATTGCCGATTGGTGCGATTGGTGGATCGCAATCGGTGATGGAAAATCTCACACCAATCGGCAAGGTGTTTCACGCAGGCACGCTTGCAGGAAACCCTCTTGCAACTGCTGCCGGATTAGCAGCGCTGAATGAACTGACGCCAGATGTGTATATGGAACTCGGAGCACGTGCACGGTCATTGGCAACGTTGTTAAGAGACGCATGTTCCAGTGCTGGAATTGTTGCGCAGTTTCCTGTTGTTGGAACTCTTGTTGGAGCATTCTTTGGGTCAGTGGTTCCAACGAATTTTGATGAAGCAAAGCAGACTGACGAAAAAATGTATGCGCGCATATTCCATGCCATGTTGAAGGAAGGCGTTGCGTTGGCACCTGGCGCCTATGAGGCATTGTTTGTTGGGCTTAGTCATAATGATGCGGTGATGAATGAGCTTGCCGATCGGGCTCATCGTGCGGCACTTGCTGCAGTTGCTGCGCAATAGGTTTGGTGTATGCGCTATTTCTTTACGGCAAGTTTGTGGAAAGCATTGGGTGTGTTGCTTGCCGTAGCAGCGTTACTTGTTGGTGCACTGAGTCTTGTTAATCGAAGGGCACAGTCGGAATCTGCTCAAAGCCATATCGTTGATGTAGTTGCCGCAATTGCAGCCTCTGAGTTTGGAGAAGGTTGGCAGGTTGCTGATGGAAAATCCGTTGGTGATGCATCGTTGACACTTGATGATGGTCGAGTGTTGCGATTGGTAGATGGAACGCGAGGCGAGTCCACTTGCAAGGTGCCGATTTCATCGTATTCATGCGTACTTCTTGCTGACACGCTGGGCACTGGTGTGTTGTGGTTTGCACTCGTTCCTGCAGATGCAACTAACGGGAAGGAACGGCTTACGTTGCCGGCATTAGTAGATATGCAAGAAGGTGGAGACCTTGGTGTGTTGAGCAATGGATGGGTAATTCCACTTGCAACACCAACGGTTCGCAATTGCGACACCGAAACAACTTCTTTGCGCGACTTTATTAATCAGTTTCCTGAAGGTAATGCAATATCGCTTCTAGATCTGTACGCAGACACCATCAATGAAGTTGTGTGCACTGGCCCGTAGGCCCAAATTTATTTCGAAGAAGCGCGTGCTTTAGTACCAACCGCTAGCGGCGGCTTGGTGAGCATTGCAAAATCTTTATCAATGGTGTCGAATGAAGTCGCACCATTTTCAAGAGCAAGGAAAATTTCTGACTCTGGTGAGCACCAAGTTTCGAATTCTTCTTTCCACTCTTCGCTAGCTGGGTCAGCTCCGCCAATGACATAGCGCTCGTGGCACACGACTCCAAGAATTTCTGCTTCAGTCAAACCACCACCGGCTGTCTCACCTTGTTGTGGCATTGGGTTTCCGTTATACGAAAGCGGAGCATGTGCGCCACCTTCGCGATCTGGGTTTCCGTAATACGGGATCTCTGCAGCAACGAATGCTTGGCTTCCTGTGTACACGAAGTTCAGCATGTCTTCGATTTTTGGAAAAGTCTTCAACACTTCGCCGCCAGCGAATACGCGTCCTGCTCCACCTTGACCGGCGGCACCGTGACAGCCCGCACATGATCCATACACCTCTTCACCGATGGCAAGCGGACCCTCAACAGTTTTCTCTTGCGGCTTCAGCGCGATCATGTACATAAATGCCCACAGCGGGAGCAGGCTCAAAGTTGCCATTGCCCAGAACGGAATTTTTTTACGTGACTTCGCTGCAACGACATAGCTTGGGTCTGGTTTTGGTGCTGGTGCCGATGCGGC
This sequence comes from Ilumatobacteraceae bacterium, assembly GCA_017853385.1. Lineage (GTDB taxonomy): Bacteria > Actinomycetota > Acidimicrobiia > Acidimicrobiales > Ilumatobacteraceae > UBA3006. Next base: position 35,675 of record JAFMJR010000002.1, read on the forward strand.
AACAGGTGCTGCTGGCTTTGCAACTGCAGGAGCCGACGAAGTAGTAGCCGGAGCGGAATCATTAGACGATGAACTTGCACCACCAGAAGCAGCTTCCCGTCGTTCCTTGGAACGCTTGAGTAGGTGTTCGGGTATTTCAGTCACAATGGTCCTCGTCGTTGTCGTTTGCCAATGAGGGAAGTGCCCTCAGAAATCTTCCGCCCCTACTCTAAATCACCGAGTGGGGACCCGATAAACACTACGGAGCGAGTATGAGAAATCAGAAATTGCCTCGAAGGTTTTGAGCGGAGATTCGGTGGTCAAGGTCACAGGATTGCACGAATGCACAACCTCGCTCTTTTCACCTATTTGGAGATTGCCCGACTAGTCTCGTGAGAGATTTCACGAGGAAAGGCACCCCTGCAAACCATGCTGGCAATAGACATTCTTCGATGGCCGGGAATGAACCAAGCGTTCATCTTCTCGCTTGCCCTCACACTTGCGATGACGTACGGCGTGTATTGGGTAGGTAAGCGCCGACCTGTTGATCGCAAGGCAACATGGGGTGAGACCATGTTTGGTTCCGCATACGTGTTTGCAATTTTGTTTATTGCGTTTGGCGTAGTTCCTCACCAATTCATTGACCACGCGGACAAAAATCTCGGATGGCGTAAAGACAAATTGATTTTTGGGCCTTTTGATCTCTTGAAGCCGAAGGCTTTTGGCGGCCAGTTCCCATTCACGATGAGCTACGAAGCAATTCGTGACATCGTGGTCGTCACCATTCACGTGGTGCTCATGACCATCATGGTGAAGATGTTCAACTGGTGGCAAAAGCGAGGCGAAGCGAAGCCGCAAGCAATTGCAACGTCAACCTATGGTCGCCCATTGGTGCGTAAGGGCTAATTGAAATGACAAAGACAGACGCAAATCCACCAATGCCGTTATGGTCCGACGAGTATCAGCTCGTCGAGGTGGATGCTGACTACCTTGCAAAGGCAGTCAAGCCAAAACAGTTCATTCACATTGATCAAAGTGAATGCATTATGTGTGAAGGCTGTGTAGATATTTGTCCGTGGAAGTGCATCCACATGGTGAACCCAGACGCAATTGCAGAAGCCCAAGGCACTGAAATGCCTGGGTCAGACCCAAGCGACAATGTGGTGTTTATTATCGACGACGACGTGTGTACTCGCTGCGCACTATGCGTAGATCGTTGCCCAACTGGCGTCATCATTCTTGGAAAAGTTGGAGCACCTGCTGCAACTGGCGACTCGCACACACGAACACCAAACCACGGCTACGCATACGGCATGCGGTTATAGAAGTTTCAGGACACGGAGAAAAATATGGCAAGCACAATTGAAGAAAAGCCACGACTCACGCTGAAAGAGCGTGCGGCAAAGCTTGGAGAATCGTTGCAAGGCAGTCAGGCATGGAACTCAATCTTCCGTCCGGGCTCAATTTTCCGCAAGGGCTACACCGATTCACCGCGCAACCGTTCTTATGTGATTATGAACTCGGTGCTCTATCACTTGCACCCAGTGAAGGTAAAGCGTCACGCCGTAAAGGTGAGCTACACGCTGTGCCTTGGAGGACTCAGCTTCTTCTTATTCATTTTGCTCACGGTTACTGGCATTTTCTTGATGTTCTTCTACCGTCCGACTGCTGCCAATGCATGGCAGGACATTCAATCGCTACAAACTTCGGTGACGTTCGGACTGATGGTTCGAAATATGCATCGTTGGGGTGCTCACCTCATGGTGCTCAGTGTGTTTTTGCACATGGCGCGCGTGTTTTATCACGGCGCATATAAAGCACCTCGCGAGTTCAACTGGGTTGTTGGAGTTATCTTGCTCACACTCACTTTGTTGCTTTCATTTACCGGCTATCTCTTGCCGTGGGACCAACTGGCTCTATGGGCTGTTGCGGTGGGTACCAACATGATGGGTTATTCGCCGGTCATTGGTTCTCAGGTGCGATTCGTGTTGTTAGGCGGAGTAGAAATTGGCGCAGAAACGTTGCTGCGTTGGTATGTATTGCACGTGTTGTTATTCCCGTTTGTCACCGTGATCTTCTTGGCGATTCACTTCTGGCGAGTGCGCAAAGACGGCGGAATTTCGGGCCCATTGTGATGAGTACGACGATTGAAAGGATGATCAGCAATGACTGAAATTCCAGAACACCTCCTGAAGCGGGCACAGGCTGCGCGTGAAAAAGCAGCAGCAGAATCTGGTGCGGCAGCACAAAGTGGCGACGCAGGTGATTCACGTATTCCTGCGCATTTGCTTGAGCGAAGCAAGGCTGCAAAAGCCGGTGGTTCAGTTGCAGTTGCAGATAAACCAAGCTCATCAGTAGTTGCTGCACCTCTAGATGGTGGCGTGCCAATGGCTGCCGGCCCTGGTGGTCATACACAACGCTTACTCACGGTTGTTAAGTCTGGATCAATTCAAGACGTGAAGTCAGAGCCAGTAGACAAAGTGCATACGTGGCCTCACCTGCTTGCAGTTGAGTTCGTGGCAGCACTTGCATGCACCACATTTTTGTTTTTGTTCTCTTGGGTTGTGAACGCACCGTTGCTACAGGCTGCAAACTTCAACCAAACTCCAAACCCTTCGAAGGCTCCTTGGTACTTCCTTGGATTGCAGGAACTGCTCACCATGTTCCACCCGATGATCGCGGGTGTGACTCTTCCTGGTGTGGGTCTTGTTGCGTTGATGTTTGCTCCATACCTTGACAAGACGGTGTCAAATCGTCCAGAAGATCGCAAGTTCATGACCGGAATGATGACCATGTTCCTGATGTTCTGGGCGGTGTTGGTAATTATTGGCTCGTTCTTCCGTGGTCCTGGGTTTAACTTCACCTTCCCATGGCGTGACGGAATTTTCTTCGAGCTCTAGGTCGATACGGATACATATATATGACAACAACTCAGATCATCACTATCGCCGTTGCGGTGCTCATTGTTGCCGGTGTCGGCATCGTGCTCACCTCTTCGCGCAACTCGGGAGTTCGTGGAACTGGTTCGCTTGCACGTGAAACTCGCAAAAAAGACCGCGGTGCAGTTAACCCTGAACATTTAACTGGACGTCAGTTTGAAGCAGTAGTGCGTAAGCAAAACGCTGCAATTGTGGCGGCGCCAAAAGCCGAAGTTGAGCCTTGGGTTGCTCCAGACCCAGAAGCCGTTGGCGTTTCGCGTCGCATGTTTTTTAACCGCGCAATTGTCACATTGTTTAGCGCTGGGCTTGGTGGATTTGGTGCTGCAGTAATTGGTTTTCTCTGGACAAGTTCGTCTGGTGGATTCGGTTCGAAAATTACGATTGGCAATCTCACAGATGTGATTGCTCAGATTCGTGCCAATAAAGGTTTCTTGTACTTTCCGCAGGCTCGCACATGGGTGACGGAATATCCAAAAGAATCTTTGTCAAAAGGTAAAGCGGCTTACGGACATCAAGGCCCAGTGTATTCGGGGCTCGAAGCTGGAATTATTGCGCTGTACCAAAAGTGCCCGCACCTTGGTTGCCGTGTTCCAGAATGCAAGAGCTCACAATGGTTCGAATGCCCATGCCATGGATCGCAATACAATCGAGTTGGCGAAAAGAAGGGTGGCCCTGCTCCGAGAGGCATGGACCGCTTTGGTGTGTCAGTTGCTAACGGCGTCGTTGTTGTAGATACCGGCACTGTGTTTGGTGGACCACCAATTGGTACGAACACCACCGGTCAAGAAGCCGAAGGTCCACACTGCGTAAGCGGAGGTCACCACTAATGATTGCTGATGTCACTACAAACGTTTCATGGTTTTTCCTGATCACCGCTCTAGCGGGTTGGGTGCTTTATGGCCTATTCAATATTCGAAAAGGTCGTGCGGAAATTGGTTCAGAGATCAAACTTGCCGCAAACCGCAAGCCTTATTACGACGACGAAATTCTTGAGGGTAAGAAGATCGAGCGCACACAGCTGATCGGCATTTTGTTTCTTGCAGTAGTCACGCTTGCTTTGCCGCTTTACTGGATTCTTGAACCAGGTCGTCAAGAGGGCGCAAAGAATGGCTGGGATCACCGTTTCGAATCGTGGGGCAGTCGCCTCTATGACGTAACCGCAAACGGCGGATTCAACTGCGCTGGCTGCCATGGTGGAACCAAGGGCTCGGGCGGTGCTGCTGTCTATGCGCTCACTGACTCAAAGACTGGTGAAGTGCGTGAAGTGAGTTGGAAAGCTCCAGCATTGAACACCATTTACTACCGATTTAGCGAAAGCGAAATTAAGTTCATTCTTGAATACGGTCGTCCGTTCTCTCCAATGTCACCGTGGGGTGTTGTTGGCGGCGGACCAATGAATGACCAACAAATTCAAACCGTGTTGGCATATTTGAAGAGCATTCAAATACCGCGCGAAGACTGTGCAGTGGTAGATGCTGATCCACGAATTTGTGAAGGTGGCCATTTGCCAAAAGAAAAACAAGATGAGATTTCTGCAGAAGCAGAGCGTCTCGTCGCTGCCGGAACATATTCAAGTATTGGCGAAGCTTTGTTCAATCTTGATCTTGGTGGTGGAAACTATTCGTGCGCACGATGCCACACCAAGGGTTGGTCTTATGGCGACCCACAAATCACAGGTGGTGGAGCACTTGGTCCTAACCTCACGGGTGGTTCATCAGTTCGTCAATTCCCTGTAAAGAACGACATGATGAATTTCATTAAGGGCGGAAGCGAATATGGCAAGAGGTACGGCGAACAAGGTCAAGGCAGTGGTCGAATGCCAGCTTTTGGCGCAATGCTCACCGATGAACAAATAAATGCAATCGTCGATTACGTGAGAGGTCTCTAAATGTTGTCCACACTTCTTGCAATCTCTTGGGAACCAGAAATCCGCGGAATTGTCGTCGTATTAATTTCAGTTGTTGTATTGATTGGTGGTTCCTACCTTTTGGTGGGTAGCAACGTTGGTGCACGACTCGGTGTGCTCATCATTCTCGCTGGATTCTTTGGCTGGATGGCAATCATGGGTGCGGTGTGGTGGACGTATGGGATTGGTCTGAAAGGACCAGAACCTTCGTGGAAGCCAGCAGAACCCGTGACGATTATTCGCGATGCTCAATTACTTACAAGTGCGGGAGTTCTAGACGGCGTAGCCCCTAATGCGGCAACCCCAGTTGCAACAGCAGCGGCGGCATCTGATCAACTACAGGCTGAAGGTTGGAGTCTGCTTGATGAAGCTGATCCGCAACGCGGTCAAGCAGTGGCTGCTTCTGATGCAATTTTGCAGATTGAGGCCGAAGAGTTTGCAGCAGGCGACTATCTCAGCGTTCGTGTATTTGATCGTGGCGGTGAGCGCTATCCAAAAATCAATGACTCGCTTGACTTCGTGGCGTTTTTTCACAAGGCACGTTATGCATTAGTTGAAGTAGTGCCAGTAGTTCCACAGCGCACTGAACCTGGTCGAGCACCTGCTCGTCCAGTTGCAGACGAAACACAGCCTCATCGCTACGTATATATGGTGCGCGATTTGGGCGCTAAGCGTCAACCAGCAATCTTGATCACGTTTGGATCAGGAATTATTTTCGCAATCTTGTGTTGGTTGCTCCACCGTCGAGATCTTGCTCTTCGCGAAAATCTCGCCAGTGACAAGACGCCTGTTAAGGCATAGGTCGGTTTCGTGGGCCAGTACCTTCCGATAGTGGTGTTGGCCACACTTGCTGTGTTGTTTGGTGCGATCAGTTTGGTTGCATCAAAACTGCTGGCGCCCCGTCGCCCAAATACTGCAAAGTCGGCTCCTTACGAATGTGGAATTGTGCCAAGTAGAGAAGCACCAGAACGTTTCCCGGTGAGTTTTTACATCATTGCGATGTTGTTCATCATGTTCGATATTGAAATCATCTTTGTTTATCCATATGCGGTGTCTCATTCGGCACTTGGGTCATATGTGTTTTTCGAGATGATCGCCTTTAGTGCTGTGTTTTTTGCGGCATTCGTGTATGCAATTGCGCGAGGAGCATTGGATTGGGGCCCAATCAAGAAGGCGGTTCGTCTTGATGATGGAATGTCCAATCCAATGAAAGATGGATCGCGAACGTTCACCAGCACCATTCGACGAGTTGGTCTTGAAGGTCGAGAAGAAGGAGCAGCAGCGTAATGGGAATCGTGCGCAATGTTCTTGACGATGGTTTAGAAGGTCTTGATCACAATTTTTTGACCGGCCGAATTGAAGACCTCATTAAATGGTCGCGATCACGTTCTAGTTGGGGTGCGACGTTCGGCCTTGCTTGTTGTGCAATTGAAATGATGGGCACCGGAGCACCGCACTATGACCTTGCGCGCTTTGGAATGGAAGTGTTTCGTGCCTCACCGCGACAGGCTGACATCATGATTGTTGCTGGACGGGTAAGCCAAAAAATGGCACCCGTTCTTCGCCAGGTGTATGACCAGATGATGGAACCAAAGTGGGTCATCAGCATGGGTGTTTGTGCAAGTAGTGGCGGAATGTTCAACAACTACGCCATTGTTCAAGGAGTAGATCAAGTTGTTCCAGTAGACGTGTATGCGCCTGGTTGTCCTCCTACGCCTGAAACGTTGATTCATGCAATTGAAACGTTGCACCAACTCATTGAAGATGGAGAAATCATGCGCCGCCGTGCATCAAGCGGCGCAGGCGCAAACGTGCATATTCAGGAAATTCCAGCTGGAATTACGACACCAGTCGTTTTAGGAGCGCGTTAATCACCATGAGCTCCGAAGTAACCACTACACCTGCGACCTTGCACGGCTGCCTATTGGGAGAGTCACGCGGTCAATCGGTGTTGTTTGTTCCTCGCCAGTCATACATCGCAACTATGAAGAAGCTTGTGGATGATGGTTACGAGATGTGTGTTGATCTCACGGCAGTTGACTTTTTAACACACAACGCTCGCAATCTTCCTGAGGGAGTTGCCCCGGAGCGTTTTGAAGTTGTAGTCAATTTATTGTCGTTGAGCAAGCGTGAGCGACTTCGAGTTCGTGTTCAGATCAGCGAGTCGGACCCGCGTATTGATTCGCTGTTTGATTTGTATCCAGGCACCGAAGCCATGGAGCGAGAGGTTTTTGACATGTTCGGTATTTCATTTACCGGACATCCTGACCTCACTCGTATTTTGATGCCAGAAGATTGGCAGGGTCATCCACTTCGCAAGGATTACGCACAAGGTCGCATTCCTGTGCAGTTCAAGGGAGCAGCTTCGTGACTCCGCGCGAAAGCGATGCTGTGATCTCTGCCGCTGCGGGAACGAATGAAGGTAATCAAGAACTTCGTTCGCGTTCTGAACTCACTGCAAAAGAAGTAATGCGTGAAGTAGGTGCAGTGTTGCGCATGAGTGAAGCCGATGCAGCTTTACTGGCTGAAGTAGAGGCCGATCCGGGCGAAGATCAGACCATGATCATCAACATGGGTCCTCAGCACCCAAGCACACACGGCGTGTTGCGTCTGATGCTCGAACTCAAGGGAGAAACAGTTCTGCGTTGCAAGCCAATTATTGGCTATTTGCATACCGGAATGGAAAAAACAGGTGAGTCACTCACCTTTATGCAGGGTGGAACCAACGTCACTCGAATGGACTACCTGTCGCCTTTGAATAGCGAATTGGTATTCAGCATGGCTACTGAAAAGTTGCTGGGTATTGACGGCGATATTCCTGAGCGCGCTGTATGGATTCGCATGTTGTTGTCCGAACTCAATCGCATGAGTAGCCACCTGTTGTTCATGGCGACAAACGGCATGGACATCGGTGCAGTTTCGATGATGTTGTACGGCTGGCGCGAGCGCGAAATTGTCTTGCGCTTTTTCCAGAAAGTGACTGGCTTGCGAATGAATCACAACTTCATTCGACCTGGTGGAGTTGCAGCAGATTTGCCAGCTGGTTGGCGAGACGATGTGATGTCAATTTTGGACATGTTGCCAGACCGCCTAGGCGAGTACGACGTGCTCATGACCAATCAACCAATTTGGCGGGAGCGACTTCAAGGTGTTGGCGTAATTACGCAGGCTGAAGCAATTGCTCTTGGTGCAACCGGACCAATTTTGCGAAGTACTGGTTTGGCATGGGACTTGCGCCGCGACATGCCTTACATGCATTACGACCAATTGGAATTTGACGTGATTGTTGGAAGTTATGGCGATGCATTTGATCGCTATGCAATTCGATTGAACGAAATTCGTGAATCAATGCGAATTGTTCGCCAAATTTTGGACCGAGTGCCAAGCGGTGATTACCGAATTCAAGACAAGAAAGTGACGCCACCACCACGTGCTCGTATTGACGAGTCCATGGAAGCCCTCATTCACCACTTCAAGATCTTTACGGAAGGCTTCAAGGTTCCTGAAGGCGAAGTGTATGTAGCTATTGAAAGTCCGCGGGGTGAAGTGGGCTGCTATATCGCGAGCGATGGTTCGCCGACTCCATATCGCATGCATGTTCGTGCTCCGTCTTTTGTCAACGTACAGGCGCTTCCACACATGATGCGCGGTGGTTTAGTTGCTGACGCAGTAGCGGTGATTTCTTCTGTAGACCCAGTGCTTGGCGAGGTAGACCGATGAGTCGATTGACCGACGCAAATGTGGTGATTGCTAAAGAAATCATTAGTCGTTATCCACGACCAAAATCTGCACTCGTGCCGTTACTGCATTTGTCGCAAGAACAAAATGGTTACATCACGCGTGAGGCCATGGTGCATCTTGGCGAGCTTGTTGGAGTTACATCGGCCGAGGTGTATGGAACAGCATCGTTTTACGAAATGTTTCGCTTTGAACCAGTTGGTAAATATCTCATCAATATGTGCGGCACCATGTCGTGCGCGCTGATGGGCGCTGGCGAGTTGATGCATCATGCAGAACACAAACTTGGTGTGAAAGCAGGCGGAACAACCGCAGATGGAATGTTCACTCTTGCTCACGCCGAATGTCAGGCTGCCTGCACCGAGGCGCCAACACTGCAAGTGAATTACCGCTATCGGTTCCGCGTAACACCTGCAGATTTTGACAATTTGATTGACGATCTGCGTGCAGGGAAACTTGCAGATGAGATTCCGCCTCATGGTGTGTTGGCAAAAGTTCGTCAACGAATTCCTGCAGATAAAGGTGTAGGTGCTGTAGCCCCAGAAGATGTCACCGAAGGTCCAGCCTGGCTAGATGGGAAGCCCGCACTATGAGTTCGTATCCACACGCACCAGGATTTGTTGTCGGCGATCGTCCAAAAGTTGTTACCTCGCGTTTTGAATACACCGATTCGTTCACTATTGAGCGTTATTTGGCAACCGATGGCTACAAGGCAATTCGCAAGGCATTGTCAAAGCCTGCAGCAGATGTTCACGAAGAAGTAAAGGGTGCAACAGTTCTTGGTCGCGGTGGTGCAGGATTTCCAGCCGGCACGAAGTGGGGACTCACTCCACAACAGGTGTGGCCGCGATATTTGGTGGTGAATGGTGACGAAAGTGAACCAGGAACGTACAAAGACCGCTTGCTCATGGAGCGCGACCCGCATCAATTAATTGAAGGTTGTTTGATCGCGTGTTATGCAGCCGGGTTGTCGCAGTGCTTCCTGTACATTCGTGGCGAAATGGCGCTCGCTCAAGAACGAGTTGCTGCAGCATTGAATGAGGCATACGCCGCTGGCTATGTAGGAAAAAATATTTTGGGTTCAAAGTTTTCTGTTGACATCGTGTTGCACTGGGGTGCTGGTGCTTATGTTGTTGGTGAAGAAACGGCTTTGATTGAAAGCCTCGAAGGCAATCGTGGAATGCCTCGCTTAAAGCCACCATTTTTCCCAGCAGCTAATGGTTTGTATGGTCAACCAACCATCGTGAACAACGTAGAAACTTTGGCCAACTTGCCATGGCTTATTCGCAATGGCGTTGAGGCTTACACGGCAATTGGAACGAAAACATCTCCAGGCACGCGCATGGTTGCGGTTTCAGGACACGTGAAGCGTCCGGGTGTGTACGAAATTATTAACGGCACCACCACTTTTCGTGATTTGTTATACGGCGAAGAATTCTGTGGCGGCATTCGCAATGGCAACAAGTTGAAAGCCTTTGTGCCGGGTGGTGGTTCTGCACCGTGGTTCACACCCGATCAACTGGATCTTCCGTTTGAAGCCAGCCAAGTTGGGCCAGCTGGTTCAATGCTTGGATCTGGCGCAATCATGGTGATGGATGAGACCACGGATATTCCGGCAGCAGCGCTGACACTTACGCATTTTTATGCACACGAATCATGTGGCAAATGCACTCCTTGTCGCGAAGGCGGAACGTGGCTTGAACGAATTCTTACTCGAGTGGTGAATGGAACTGGCACAGACGCAGATTTGCAGCAGTTGATTGAGGTGGGAACCAGCATTTGTCCAGGAGATTTCCCGCATGCGTCGAATGAGGCTCTTGGAATTTCCGCGGTTCCATTCCCATACAAGATGACCACCATTTGTTTCGTCGGTCCTTCGGCGTATGCACCAATTCACTCAGCTCTCACTTTGTTTAGAAGCGAATTTGAGGCGCGCGTTACAAAGCGAATCACTATTCCAGTAACAGCTGTTGGAGCCGCATCATGACCACTGTTGATCCAACAAATACAACACCTGTAGACCCAAACGCAGTAAGCCTCACGATTAATGGCAAAGCAGTTTCTGCGCGCAAGGGTGACTTGATCATTGCCGCTGCTGATAAATCAAATGAATTCATTCCGCGTTTTTGCTATCACCCACGCATGGCACCAGCAGGTATGTGTCGCCAGTGTCTAGTTGAAGTCGAAGGACCTCGCGGCCCAATGATGGTGGTGTCATGTATGACGCCAGTTGCTGAAGGACAAGTTGTTCGCACCGACACCGAGCAAGTGAAAAAAGCCCAAGAAGGTGTGCTTGAACTATTGCTCGCAAATCACCCGCTTGATTGCCCAGTGTGCGACAAGGGTGGCGAATGTCCATTGCAAGACCAGGCGTTTAGCCATGGTCCTGGTGAAAGTCGTTATGTAGAAGAAAAGCGTCACTACGAAAAACCAATTCCAATTAGCGATAACGTGTTCTTGGATCGCGAACGATGCATTTTGTGCGACCGTTGTACGCGATTTGCCGATGAAGTTGCAGGTGATGCACTGATCTCATTTACAAGTCGAGGAAATAACACGCAAGTGATGACTTTCCCTGACGAGCCATTTAGTAGCTACTTTTCTGGAAACACAGTGCAAATCTGTCCAGTTGGTGCACTCACTGCAAAGCCGTACCGATTCAAGGCTCGCCCATGGGATTTGGATCAAACAGAAAGCACATGCACAACATGTTCAGTCGGATGCCGAACTGTTGTGCAAAGCAGTCGCGATGAATTGGTGCGCTACCAGGGCGTTGATATTGATCCAGTGAACTGGGGCTGGCTATGCGATCGCGGTCGTTTCAATTTTGAATCAGTAAATTCTGATCAACGTTTAACAACTCCATATCTGAAAGATGCTCAGGGCAATCATGTAGCAACCACGTGGTCTGCTGCTCTTGATACTGCGGCTCGTATGTTGCGAACTTCACTTGCAACTTCATCTGATTCAGTTGCAATCATTGGCGGTGCGCGAGGAACAAACGAAGACGCGTTTGCATGGGCTCAACTTGCCGACGCAGTTGGGGTAAACCAACGCGATGCACAGCTTGCAGACGGGTTACCAGCCGAAATCTTCTCATTGCCACAGGCATCTATTGACGAGGCCGTTGCAGCGAACACAATTATTTTGCTTTCACCAGACTTGAAAGAAGAGCTACCAGTTCTCTTCTTGCGAGTGCGCGATGTGGCTCAAAAGCGAAAGTCAAAAGTCGTTGAAATTACGTCGCGACCTACCGGCATTACCCCAAGTGCGTGGAAGACCGTGCTGGTTGAGCCAGGGAAAATTGCGTCAACAGTTGCCTCAGGTCTTGACCCAGCAATTGTGAAGCAAATTGGCAGTGGTTCGGTTTCAGTCATTGTTGGTCGCATGAATCTTGCGGAAAGTGCAGAGTCAACGGTGCTTGCGCTTGCTGAGATTTTGCATCTTGCGCCGCAAGCAAAAGTTCTTCCAGTGTTGCGCAGAGGAAATGTTCGCGGTGCAGTTACTGCAGGACTTACCCCACAACAGGGTGCTGCAGATACTGCTGAGATCCTCGAACTTTCTGCTGCTGGAAAAATTGACACGTTGGTCTTGCTTGGTTCAGACCCCTTGAGTGACGTTCCAGATGCAGATTTAGCCCGACGCGGTCTTGCCGGTGCTCGCAACATCATTTCAATTGATGCGTTTATGACTCCTTCTTCCTCGCAAGCCCATGTTGTTCTTCCAGCTGCTGCATTTGGTGAAAAGAATGGAACGACCACCAATCTTGAAGGACGTATGAGCAATGTTGCTCAAAAGATCACTCCAGCAGGAACCTCGCGTCCTGACTGGATGATTGCATGCGAACTTGCTTCAGCTCTTGGCAAAGACCTCGGATTCAATTCAGTTGAAGATGTCACCGCAAAACTGGTGAAGACTGTTGCGCAGTTTGCTCCTGCTGCAAACACAAAGGCATTGCGTCACGACGGTGTATTGATGAATCATCCAGCTCCGCTGACGCTGAGCCGCACAACGCTGCCAATTCCAGACCGCAATTCATACGACTACCGCATTGTGTCGTTCCGTAAGTTGTACGACGCCGCAGTAGGCACAGCAAAGAGCCCATCGCTTGTACATCTTGCTGAAGGTGCGTCAGTTGTTGTGCATCCGCTTGATCTTGCCCGTGTTGGTGTTGAGCACGGTTCTCATGTTCAGGTGATTTCAGCTAAGTCGACTGTGGTGTTGCCTGTAGCAACGTCAGAGTCAGTCATGCGTGGAACGGCTTGGTTGCCATTTAATCAACCAGGAAACGATGCGCGAGAAATGTTTGATGTACAAGCAGATGTCATTGATGTGCGAATTGAGAAGCTCGCATGATCTCGTTGCTTGCTATTGATCCGGTGCTTAAAGGCGACCTGTTATGGACGCCGTTGTTGATTGTCATTTTGAAGGTGCTGGTTGTATTTGTTACTGGACTTGTTGCAACGATGCTCATGGTGTGGTTTGAGCGCAAAGTTGTTGCAGGAATGGGCAACCGAATCGGACCAAATAAGGCTGGCCCATTTGGACTGTTGCAAACGCTTGCCGACGGAATCAAGTTGTTTTTCAAGGAAGACTTGGTGCCAGATAGAGCCGACCCTTTCGTCTTTAAGATCGCCCCGTTTCTTGCTTTTGTTCCGGCGTTTCTGTCTTTCTCCATAATTCCTCTCGGTGGAGATTTCCGTGGCGACAATGCGGGAATGGTGACGTGGTTTGGTCATGAGACGCGCGTTCAACTTGCAGATCCATCTATTGGCGTGTTGTTCACACTTGCAATTTCTGCAATTGCGGTATACGGGATCATGCTTGCGGGTTGGTCAAGTGGTTCGAAATACCCATTGCTCGGTTCGGTACGCGCATCAGCCCAGATGGTCAGCTACGAAGCAGCCCTCGGGCTTTCACTGGCTGCTGTGATTTTGGTATCCAAGACACTGTCAACAAGTGGCATTGTTGCCGCTCAGTCTTCCATTGGTAATTGGAATGTTGTTGCAACCGGCGTAGTGCCGTTCATTATCTTCTTCATCGCTGCTACAGCTGAACTCAATCGTCCTCCATTTGACCTGGTGGAAGCAGAGCAAGAACTCGTGGGCGGATTTAACACTGAATATTCCTCCATTCGTTTCTCGCTGTTTTATCTGGCTGAGTTCATGAACACAGTCACCATGAGTGCGCTGATGGTGACCCTGTTTTTTGGTGGTCCTCAGCCAATCGCATTTGGCAACACAGTGCTTGACATTCCACTTCTGCCGAACGGCATTGAAGGTTCAGTGTGGTTATTGCTGAAGACACTGGTGTTCTTGTACACCTATGTATGGTTGCGCGCCACGCTTCCTCGTTTCCGCTACGACCAGTTGATGGACTTCGGTTGGAAGATTCTGATTCCAGCATCCCTTGGTTGGTTTATGTTGCTTGCCGCGCAGCGCCTTGGCAAAAACGAAGGTTGGAACACCATCGTTGTTACCGGAGCTTCGGTGTTGGTGTTGATTATTTGTTACTTGCTGTTGCAGCGAGCCTTTTCGGTGAGCAATAAGCAACGTGAAGCAGAAGGGTCGATGTTCTAATGGGTTACTTCGGAGGATTCCTCATCACCGCACGTCAGCGCGGAGGTAAAAACCAGGTAACGACTCAGTATTCAGGCGGTCGTGTTCGTCGCCGAGCATTAAAGAAATCAAAAAATGGTGAAGTAAGCAAGCGCGCCGAGGTAATGGACGAAAAGATTCCTAAGCCAGAGCGGTTGCATGGTCGTCATGTTTTGAATCGCTATGAAGACGGAATGGAAAAGTGCATCGGCTGTGAATTATGTGCAGCTGTATGTCCTGCGAAATGTATTCACGTTCGCGGTGCTGACAACAATCCAGAAAATCCAACTTCACCCGGCGAACGTTTTGGGTGGATTTACGAAATCAACTACCTCCGTTGTATTCACTGCGATATGTGTGTTGAAGCTTGTCCAACAGAAGCAATCACTGAGTCAAAACTGTTTGAGTTCTCGTTCACCAACCGTCAAGATGCGATCTACACCAAGAGCGAATTGCTTGTTGGAGATGACGGCAAACCAAAGCATTTGCCATGGGAAGACTGGCGTCCAGGTGAAGACATCAACACGTCGGCGTGGATGCGTGCAACCGCACCGTCAGGAGATGCATCTTTCCAAGGAGTCGTCGGATGGAGTGGCGAGCTTGGGTATGGCGTTCGCGCGCCTGAAAAGAGCGACAACTAAATGGAACTCTTCGTTTTCACATGCGCATCAGTGATGGTGCTTGTTGGTGCTTTGGGAGTTATTTTCCGTAAGCATCCAGTGCATGCCGCCCTCAGTCTTGTTCTCACGTTGTTTGGCATCGCGGTACTTTTCGTTGCTCAAAGCGCAGAGTTTTTGGCGGCAGTCCAAGTAATTGTTTATGCCGGTGCAATTGTTATTTTGTTTCTCTTCGTCATCATGCTGCTCGGTGTTGACAAAGCAGAAGATTTGAAGATCGAACCCATTGCTTCTCAGCGTTGGATTGCAGGGTTGGCTGGGCTTGGGATGGTCGGCCTGCTTACTGCGGCAGTGGTGAGTGGATCTGACGTTTTGCGTGAGCGCGGACTAGGAATTGCAAGCTCGGTTGCTGGAGAAAATGCAGATGCAAATATTCAGCAACTCGCGAACTCCATCTTTTCTGACTACGTCTTTGCATTTGAAGTCACCTCGGTGTTGTTGGTGGTTGCAGTAGTAGGAACAGTGCTTCTCGCTCGCCGTCGCACAGGCAAGGGGATCGCGTGATGTTGGGATTGGTCGTAGTTCCGACTCCAACGTGGTACTTGGTTTTGTCGGCGGTGCTGTTTTCAATTGGTGCTGTCGGCGTGCTTGTTCGTCGCAATCCACTTGTCATGTTCATGTGTATTGAGCTGATGCTCAATGCTGTGAACCTCACATTTGTCACCGTCGGCCGTGCAATGTCTGACATCAATGGTCAGGCAATCGTCTTTTTTGTCATGGTTGTTGCAGCGGCTGAAGTTGTTGTCGGCCTTGGAATCATTGTGTCCATCATGCGCCGACGCTCTGGTGTCAACGTCGATGACCTCACGGAATTGAAGGGCTGATCATGACAAATGCATTGTGGTTGTTGCCGGCGTTTCCGTTAATCGGTGCTCTTGTGCTGATGGTATTTGGCCGTCGACTTGGTGAACCGCGATCTGGTTGGTTTGCCGCAGCGATGCCGATCGCATCGTTCCTTGTCACGGTGTCGGTTTACTTCGACTTGCTTTCACGACCTTCTGAAGAGCGTCATGAAGTAGTCACGTTGTTTTCGTGGATCCCTGTAGGAGCGCTACATATTGATGTTGCGCTTCTCGCAGACCCGTTGTCCATCACGATGGCGCTATTCATTACGGGAATTGGATCGCTGATTCATTTGTACGCCATTGGCTATATGCATGGTGATCCGAAGTTTTCAAAGTTTTTCTTATATCTCAACATGTTCGTGTTCTCCATGCTCATGTTGGTACTTGGAGAAAACCTACTGGTGACTTTCCTTGGCTGGGAAGGTGTTGGAGCTTGCTCCTACTTCCTTATTTCGTTCTGGCACACCCGCAATAGTGCGGCAGTTGCCGGCAAAAAAGCTTTTGTTACCAACCGAATTGGTGACTTTGGTGTGATGACGGCAATGTTCCTGGCGTTTAGCGCCATCGGTTCAGTTTCTTATTCGTCAATAAATGAAGCTGCACATACTGGAGCAATTGCTCCGGTAACGGCTACAGCAATTGGACTGTTGCTTTTCGTTGGAGCGTGCGGAAAGAGCGCACAGTTGCCGTTGTATCTGTGGTTACCAGATGCGATGGAAGGCCCAACCCCAGTTTCCGCTTTGATCCACGCAGCAACAATGGTGACTTCTGGAGTGTTCTTGATGACACGAATGAGCCCAGTTCTGCACGCTTCGTATGAATGGGCGCCGATGATCATTGCTTGTGTAGGTGCTGCAACAGCACTGTATGCAGCAACTATCGCAGTTGCTCAAAACGACATTAAAAAAGTGCTTGCCTACAGCACGGTATCGCAACTTGGCTACATGTTTTTGGCAGTCGGCAGTGGCGCATATGTTGCAGCCATCTTCCACATGGTGACCCACGCATTTTTCAAGGCACTGTTGTTCTTGGGTTCAGGATCAGTAATTCACGGCATGCATCACGAACAAGACATGCGTCGGATGGGTGCGCTGCGCAAACTCATGCCTGTAACTGCAATCACGTTCATTATTGGCTGGTTGGCAATCGCTGGTGTTCCACCATTTGCTGGCTTCTGGTCAAAGGATGAAATTTTGCTGTATGTATATGCAAATAACCGTGGTCTGTATGTCGTTGGTTTGATTACGGCTTTGCTCACCGCGTATTACATGACCCGCCAAGTAATCATGGTGTTCTACGGCGAAGCAAAGTGGAAAGACCATGCTCATGATCATGGTGCCCATGGGGATTTTGAGCCACACGAAAGCCCAAAGATTATGTTGTTCCCGCTCGTTGTGCTGTCGGTGCTGTCGGTGATTGGCGGAGCGATGCAATTACCGTTCACGAAGAAACTTCATTTCCTCGAACACTGGTTGGCTCCTGTAGTTGAAGAGTCTGAAGCGGACATTCATAAGACGTGGGCTTATGAAAATAAATACATTCTTTTGGTAATTGCCGTAGTAATTGCAATCACTGGCATCATTGGTGCTTTCGCGGTGTATGGCAAGAAGAAAGTTAAAGCTGTAGAACCACGAGTTCTTGAACAAGCATGGTTTTACGATGCCGGAGCAGCAAAGCTGATCGGTGGACCAGGACGCGCCGCGTTTAATGCAATTGCGTGGGCAGATGCGCACATTGTTGACGGTGCGGTAAATGGAACTGCGACAACGGTGCGTGGGATTGCGAGCCAAATTCGCAAGTCGCAAAATGGGTTTACTCGCGTGTATGCCGCGTTGATGGCAATCGGTGCAGTTGTGCTGTTGGCCTGGTTTGTTTACAGGGGAGTTGCCTGATGTCGATTCCAATTCTTACTCTGCTCGTCTTAGTTCCATTGTTTGGCGCAGCTGCTATTTCATTTTTGGCGAAGACGAATGAAGCACTGGTAAAAAACGTTGCGCTAGTGAGCTCAATTGCAACCGGGTTGCTTAGTGTGTGGATGCTGATCAAGTTTCCAACCGGTTCTGCTGGTTTTGAGTTTGTCTCCAAACATTCATGGGTAAGTGAGTGGGGGATCTCGTGGCACTTGGGCGTTGATGGAATATCGCTTTTCCTCGTTGTTCTCACCGGAATTTTGTTCCCGCTAGTCATTGTTGGAATTGACCCTCATCACGATCACAAGCAATACATGGTGTGGATGTTGGTGCTTGAAGCGGGAGTAATGGGCAGCTTCCTCAGCCTTGACCTATTTCTGTTCTTCGTATTCTTTGAAATCGTATTGGTGCCGATGTATTTCCTTATTGGAAATTGGGGCTATGACCAGCGTGTATATGCCGCGACAAAATTCTTCATTTACACCATGGCCGGTTCAGCATTCATGCTGGTGGGAATTGTTGCTACAGCGTTCCTCGCGCGACGCGATATCGGACACCTGTCTTTCGATCTGATTGAAATTGCAGAAAAATCAGACTTTGCAATTGGAACTGGCCGATGGTTGTTTGTTGGGTTTGTCATTGCATTTGCGGTGAAGGTTCCGTTGTTCCCGCTTCATACTTGGTTGCCAGACGCACACACTCAGGCACCAACGGGTGGTTCAGTAATTCTTGCTGGAGTATTGCTCAAGATGGGCACCTACGGCATGTTGCGCTTTGGTGTGTATTTGTTTCCAGAAGCAGCAGTGTGGGCAAAACCTGTATTGCTAACACTGGCAGTAATTGGAATTATTTATGGTGCGATTGCAGCAACAATGCAAAAAGATTTGAAGCGTTTGGTTGCCTATTCGTCAGTTGCACACCTTGGGTTCATTGTGTTGGGAACCTTTGCGCTAACTAATCAGGCAATTACCGGTGGAGTCATGCAAATGGTGAACCACGGAGTGTCAACTGGAGCATTGTTCTTAATGGTCGGCATGATTTACGAGCGCCGACATACTCGCGTGATTGCTGAGCTAAAAGGCATTCAAGCTGTTGCGCCAATTTTTGCTGGATTCTTCACCTTGGTGATGTTGTCGTCAATCGGACTTCCGGGGTTAAATGGATTTGTTGGTGAGTTCTTGGTGCTGATTGGTTCATTTGCAACAGCGCGTTGGTGGGTGGTTGCGGCAACTACCGGTGTAATTCTTGCTGCGTTGTATCTGCTGTGGGCATACCAGCGTGTATTCCATGGCGAACCAGACGAGGCCAACAAGTCCTTTACCGAAATCACGAAGCGCGAAGCAATGCTGCTCTCTGTGTTTGTGGCGGCAATCGTGTTTACCGGTGTGTATCCAAAACCAATGTTGAATCGAATTGAGCCAAGTGTGAAGTCATTGCTTGAACATGTTGAATCGCATTCGAATTACAAGCAACCAGAAATCAAGGCAGGCGAATGATGTTGGCTGCAAATATGTTCGTTGGGCCAGCGATTGACTGGATGAAGATTTCACCATTGTTGGTCATGCTCGGTGGAGTGCTGCTGCTGATTCTTGGAGGCTCGCTAACGCCGCAATGGAAGAAAGGTGCCTACGGAATCGTGGGTGCACTTACTGCCGCGGGAGCAGCGGTGCTTACAGCAATGTTGTGGCGAGATCTTGGCAATGGCGAGCCAACAACACTCATTGCTAACGCATTGACTTATAGCAAGTTCTCATTATTTGCAACATTCACCATTGCAGTCGGAACATTGCTTGCGATTTTCGTTACATCGGGTTTCTTGGTTCGTGAAGGTGAAGATGGTCCAGAAGTATTTGCACTGATTTTGTCGGCGTCAATCGGTGGCATGGTGATGGTGCAAGCCAATGACCTCATTGTCATGTTCCTTGGACTTGAAACGCTGAGCCTTGCCTTTTACCTGCTGACCGCAAGTAGCCGTAGCCGCACAGCTAGCGGTGAAGCAGGACTGAAGTATTTCGTTCTCGGTGGTTTTGCTTCAGCATTCTTCTTATATGGAGTTGCTCTCGTCTTTGGTGCAACCGGATCAACCAATATCGACAAAATTGCAACAAGCCTGTCGGCAAATACTGTTTTAGGCGGCTCGTCAACCATGTTGCTAGCCGGCATTGCATTATTGCTTGTGGGATTTGGATTTAAAGTTTCGCTCGTTCCATTTCATACCTGGACAGCCGACGTGTATCAAGGTGCCCCAACACCAATTACTGCGTTAATGGGTTCGGTAGGAAAGACTGCAGCATTTGTTGCACTTATTCGTGTGTTTACCGGAGCTCTTGGCAACAGGTCGGACGACTGGGGCCCAGTTGTTGTTGTTCTTGCGGTGTTGACACTTGTTGTTGGTTCGGTTCTTGCGGTTGTGCAGACCGATGTCAAGCGCATGCTTGCATTCTCATCAATAAGCCATGCGGGTTTCATACTCGTTGGATTGGCTGCAGCTAGCAAGATCAATTCATCTGACGCCGGACTGGGTTCATCAAATGCACTTGGGTATTTGTTTATCTATTCAATTCTCGTTGTCGGAACCTTGGCTGTAGTCACGATTGTTGCGGGTAAGGGAGATGCAGAAACATCTCTGGATGCATTTAAAGGTCTTGGGAAATCTCACCCTGTATTGGCGATGGGCATGACTGTTTTGCTTCTTGCACAGGCTGGTGTGCCATTGACTTCTGGCTTTGTTGCAAAGTTCGGAATCATTCGCGCGGCAGTTTCAACAGAAAGTTATGTTTTGGCAGTCGTTGCCATGCTGGCTGCAGTTATTGCCGCCTTTTTATATTTGCGAATCATGGTGAGCATGTGGCTTTCAGAAAGTGAATCCACCCGTGAGATTTCCATTTCAATGATTTCACGGCTCGCAATGTTGCTGTGCGTGGCAGGGACACTGGCAATCGGCATGTTCCCAAGCCTGTTGCTGCAATTTACAAATCAGCTGTAGTTAATAGAAATTCGACTCGTTGAGGTCGTAACCCTGTTCTTTTGCGAGTGCAAGCAACTCGTCAGCATGTTCACGTCCGCGAATCTCCAAAACAACCTGAATTCCCGTTTCACGAGCATGTAAATAAATTCCCTCACGAACGTGTTGAACTTCAATCAAGTTCGCCCCTGTTCCTGCACAAATCTGAAGTAATCCTGCAAATGCACCTGGTCGATCTGGAAGGCGAATAAAGGCAATAAGACGTCGGCCGGCTTCGGTTTCATGACGGCGAACCAGATTGGGAACCAACCCCATGTCTACGTTTCCACCAGACAACACAATGCAGGTCGTGCCCACTGCGGCAGGAGAAATTTTGCCTGTCATCAAAGCTGCAAGACCAACTGCGCCACCGCCCTCTACGTACAGCTTTGAGCGTTCGAGCAGCACCATCATCGCGTCGGCAACAGCATCTTCGTTCACTTCAACAATTTCATCAACCCATTTGCGAACAAGAGGCTCGGTGATCTCGCCTGGTTTCTTAACTGCAATTCCATCCGCGAGAGTTGGTACCGGACCTTCAGGCATTAATCCGTGAATAAATGGAGCACATGACGAAATCTGCACTCCGATTACACGAATACGCGGGTTTTGTAGTTTTAATGCGATAGCTGTGCCACTCAACAGTCCGCCACCGCCAAGCGGAATAATGACCAGCGACAGATCAGCGATGTCTTCAATGAGTTCAAGACCGAGTGTGCCTTGACCAGCAACAACATCTACGTCATCAAATGGGTGGCAAAAGGTCATTCCAGTTTCTGCAGCGCGCTGCTTTGCTGATGCAATTGCAGTATCAACGTTGTCGCCACCTTCAAGAACTGATGCACCATGGTGTTTGGTCGCTGCAATTTTTGAAAGAGAAGCGCCACGTGGCACGAAGATGTCACAGGCGATACCAAAATGTTTTGCCGCGAGTGCAAGTCCTTGGGCATGATTTCCAGCGCTTCCAGTGACAACTCCAGTTTTTGCTGTCTCACCCAAGCTGGCGATTTTGTTCATCGCGCCGCGAATTTTAAAGGCACCTGTTCGTTGCAAGTTTTCGGCCTTCAAAACGATGCGCGCACCAAGGAGTTCGCTTAGGTAGGCCGAGGGTACAACTGGAGTGTGTTGCACAACTGCTGCACCTGCGACTCGCGCAGCAGCAATGTCAGCAAGTGTTATTTCCATTGGATGGTTGTTTTTCCCCATGCTCCGTCTACCGTAGTTCTCGTGCGCGCGTTACTCATTGCTAACTCAAACGAAAACGATGCCGGCTTTATTGGGCAGCGTTTTGCACATCACGATTTTTCATTCACTCATTACGCCCGCGAATACCCAAACGAATGGCGTTCGATAGACGGCATTGACTTAGTAGTGCATTTGGGTTCGGCTTGGTCCGTGTATTGGCCGGAAGTGGCTCGCAATGTGGCGGCTGAAGCAGAATTGATGCGAGAAGCACATCGCCGTGGCATACCCATTTACGGCGTGTGTTTTGGGGCACAGATGCTGGCGCATGCTTTGGGAGGAAGTGCCGAAAAGGGTAGAAAGTCTGAAATTGGTTGGCATGAAGTAATTGCGACGGAAGCCAATAAGCGCCTTGCCGGTAAGTGGATGCAATGGCATTACGACACATTTACCCCGCCGGCCGGGGCAGAGGTCTTGGCCCTTAGTGACGCTGGTCCTCAGGCACTCCGAATTGGGCGTAGTTTTGCCACCCAATTCCACCCCGAGGCCAATGAAGCCATTGTTTCTGGATGGATGGCGGGGGAAGGGGCAATGGAGCTGGTCAATGCCGGTATTTCCCCAAGTGACCTGATGGATGAAACCCGCCGTCAGGTCGAGAGATCCGGTCCAGCCGCGGACCACATCGTGGATTGGTTCCTGTCCGAAGTGGCAAGTTCCCCAATGCCCAAAACTCGGTAATTTGGCACGATCGCACAAGGGGTAGTGGTTTCTCGGTTGTTCGCGGTCAAGTAGTAGTTTTTCTCTCTGATGTCCACCTTCCTCCGGTCGTTTCTTGTCGTTGTCTGGTTCGGTCTAGCTGCCGTACTTATTGCCGGTCTATTGCTCTGGGTCTCTTCGCTGCTGCGGCCTTCAAAGCCAACGCGCGAAAAAATGTTGACGTATGAAAGTGGTGTTGATCCAGTCGGCGAAGGCTGGTCGCAAAGTCAAGTGCGCTACTACATCTTTGCTTTGTTGTTTGTGATTTTTGACGTTGAAGCCGTGTTCATTTTCCCGTGGGCAACACAACTCGAGCGTTATGCATTGTTCGGTTTAGTGGAAATGGGCATCTTTGTATTCGTCTTGCTCCTTGGCTTGGTGTATGCCTGGCGCAAGGGCGTTCTGCGGTGGGTGTAACAACATGGGTCTTGTAGATCGCGGCAGATTGCCAAAACCATTGAACACCTTGTTCAACATGGGACGTTCGTATTCGTTGTGGGTGTACCAATGGGGACTCGCATGCTGTGCAATTGAAATGGGAGCAGCATTTGGCTCGCCTCGTTATGACGTAATGCGACTTGGAGTTATTCCATTGCCAGCAAGTCCTCGACAAGCAGACCTTGTGGTGATTTCCGGAACAGTTACCGACAAAATGGCGCCTGCAATCAAGCGTTTGTATGAACAAATGCCAGATCCTAAGTACGTGATCTCGATGGGAAGCTGCGCGAATTGTGGCGGTCCATATTGGGACAGCTATTCGGTTACTAAAGGTGTTGATCAAATCATTCCAGTAGATGTGTATGTTCCGGGTTGCCCGCCGCGTCCAGAAGCACTTCTTGAAGGAATTGTGTTGTTGCAGCAACGCATTAAGAACGAAGACATGGGCGCACGTTGGCGCGGTGAAGGCACCGTCTCCATTGATGCGTCTGCAGAAGCAGAAAGGCGTGGTGAACCAGTTGTCGTCTCCCGCTGAAACCACTCCAGTCGTTGACAACGTTCGCGATCAAGTTCTTGCCGAAGTTCAAGCAAATCTTGGGTCTGTAGTTGTTGAGTCGCTAGTAAAACCTGGCGACGATATTTGGATTCGAGTTTCCACACAATCGTGGAATGAAAGCATGCGCAAGTTGCAAGCAATGGGTTTCGACTACTTCTGCTTTCTTTCAGCAATTGATTGGATGCCATCGCCATTTGGTCGTGGTGAAGACGATCCAACTGAACCAGCGCCCGAGCGCGACACAACCATTCGTCCGGGCTACACCGGTGGTGAAACGCGCATGCAATTGCTGGTTCGTTTGGTGAATTCGCGGTCGTTTGTGGGCATCAATGTGAAAACCGATGTTCCAAACGAGGTGTACACCGTTGATTCCATTGCCAATGTTTTTGCTGGTGCGAACTGGCATGAGCGTGAGGCTCACGAAATGTTTGGAATTGGTTTCATTGGTCACCCAGATCTTCGCAACATGTATTTGCCCTCTGACTTTGAAGGTTTTCCAATGCGCAAAGATTTCCCATTGCTTGCGCGCATGGTGAAGCCATGGCCAGGAATTGTTGATGTTGAGCCGTTGCCAGGTGGCGACGCTGATCAGGAAGAGGCGTCATGACTATTTTGAATGACCCTGTAAACGCAAAGTTGGGTGACCGCGCACAACTCAGTTACATCGCTTCACAAGCGGCAGATGCTCGACTCAATGTTGAACTTGAAACCGAGGGAATGACTCTCAACATTGGACCGCAGCATCCTGCAACGCACGGAACGTTGCGCATCATTGCTCGACTCGACGGCGAGCAAGTGTTGTGGGCAGAACCATCGTGCGGTTACATGCATCGCGGTTACGAAAAACTCACCGAGGTTCGCAGCTTCCCACAAGTAACTTCACTCATTAATCGCATTGACTGGTTGGGAAGTTTTGCCAACGAAGTGCCATTCATTTTGGCCGCAGAAAAATTGATGGGTGTTGAAGCGCCACCTCGCGCGCAGTGGATTCGCACCATCTTGTTTGAATTGTCGCGCATTGCAAACGTTTCATTGTTCTTGGGCGATCTTGGTGTGCAGTTGGGTGCGATCACTCCAGTGTTCATGGCGTTCCGCGATCGTGAATATGTTTTGAATCTCATCGAATCGGCAACTGGTGGCCGTTTTCACCCAAACTTTGACCGCATTGGTGGATTGAAAGACGATTTGCCAGCTGGCTGGATAGATGAAACAAAAGTTGTAATGAAGAAGTTGCGTAACTTCTGCGACGAAATTGAATCGCTGCTGTTTGGAAACGAAATTTTCCAGTCACGTACTCGTGGTATCGGTGTGATCCCGCGTGATGTGGCGATGCAGTATGGACTTTCGGGAGCAAACCTTCGTGCAAGCGGAGTTGATTGGGATCTGCGTCGCGACCAAGAAAGTCCAATGGCTTGGAACAAAGTTGACTTCAAGGTCTGGACTCACCCAGATGGCGACAGTTTTGCGCGTTGCTGGGTTCGATTGCAGGAAACGCGTGAAGCAACGAAGATCGTTGATCAATTGCTTGATGGAATTCCAGCAGGCCCAGTAATGGCCAAAGTTCCAAAGATCATCAAGGTTCCTGAAGGCGAAGCCTGGGTGTCAACCGAAAACCCACTTGGCGAGATGGGTTATTACGTTGTTTCTCGCGGTGACTCGGGACCATTCCGCGTAAAGATTCGCTCAGCAAGCTTTAACAACATTTCAATTACTCCGTGGTTGTTGCGTGGTGTGTATGTGCCAGACATCATCACCATTTTGGCTTCGCTGTACTTCATTCTCGGAGACATTGACCGCTGATGCATTCGTTACTTGCTGTCGAGATTCCTTATTGGGGACAATCCGTGCTTCGTGTGCTCGGTGGTTTGGTGGCCGTGCTTCTTCCCGCAGGAACCATTGTGTATGTGTTCTTGTTCAAGATGATGTCGTTTATGCAAAGCCGACTCGGTCCAATGGAAGCTGGTCCGTATGGCTCGATGCAATTGTTTGCTGAAGTAGGCAAGTGGCTGCAAAAAGAAGATATTCAGCCAGACAACGCAGATAAGCGCATCTTCCGCATGGCTCCAATCATCGTGTTGATGAGCACATTTTTGCTTGTCGCAGTGGTTCCTTTTGGTCCGGATGCGTGGTTTACCAATTTCGAAACCGGAGTGTTTTACGCATTAGCAGTTTCATCAATTTCGGTACTTGGAATTTTGATGGCAGGTTGGTCGTCTGCGAATAAATATTCATTGCTTGGCGGACTTCGTGCTGCTGGACAGCTCATTGCATATGAATTGCCAATGGTGCTTGCGGTAATGGGCGTAGTTATTCAGGCGGGAACCATGAACTTGCAACAGATTGTTGTTGCACAAAACGCGGGATCAATATTTGGAACCGACATCGTCGGAAACCCATACGTGCTTACTCAGTTTGTTGGATTTGTGGTGTTTATGATCGCGGTGCAAGCTGAACTCACGCAAGCGCCGTTCGATATGCCTATTGCAGAATCAGAATTGGTGTCGGGTTACATGACCGAGTACTCGGGCTTCCGCTTCCTTATTTTCTTCATCGGTGAGTTCGCCACTGCCGGTGTGTTTGCGATGATTGCAAGCACGTTGTTCCTTGGTGGCTGGGGTGTTCCGTTCTCATGGTTCGGATGGACGACCATGGACAGCGTCGCTAATTGGATGAATGTCGCTGGCCCACTCATCGTGTTCACCAAAATGATGGTGCTGACATTCCTCATTATGTGGATTCGTTTCTCGTACCCACGTTTCCGTGAAGATCAATTGCAGCGATTTGCCTGGAAGGTGCTCATTCCGGTTTCGCTCGCAAACATCATGGTTACCGCAGTGTTGAAGGTGGCTTTCTAATGGCTCAAATTCCAGGAATGATCAAGGGCCTCGCGGTCACGTTTAACACGATGTTGCGCACGTTTAAAAACGGTTCAAACACCATTCAATATCCTCGCGAAAAAGAAGCACCGCCAATTCGTGCTCGCGGCGTTATTGCATTGCATGAGGACAACTGCACTTCGTGCATGTTGTGCTCCCGTTCTTGCCCAGACTGGTGTATCTATATCGAAGCTCACAAGGAACTTGCGCCACCACGTCGCGAAGGCGGAAAGCCACGTGCAGTAAACAAACTGGACCGCTTTGATATCGATTACGCACTGTGCATGTATTGCGGAATTTGTGTTGAGGTCTGTCCATTTGATGCATTGTTCTGGAGTCCGGAATATGAGTATTCCGAGCCGAGCATTGCGGACTTGTTGCATGACAAATCAAAGCTTGGCGAGTGGATGGAAACCGTTCCAGCAGCTCCAGAGCTTGAAGCCGGCGCCGATAAGAAGAAGAAGTAAGGCAAATATGGTCGCTCAAAATATCGGATTCGCAATCATTGCAATCGTGATGGTTGTTGGTGCATTGCGAGTAGTTACAACAACCAATGTTGTGCATGCAGCTTTGTGGCTTGTAGTTGTCTTGGCTGGCGCCGCCGCTCAATACATTTTGCTTGCAGCAGAGTTTGTTGCGGTAACCCAAGTGCTCGTATACATCGGAGCAGTAATGGTGTTGTTCTTGTTCGGAACCATGCTCACTCGATCACGCATTGGTCGCGATAGTGGTTTGAATAACAGTTACGCAAAGCTAGGAATTCCTGTAGCTGTTGTGTTGTTCGCAGCGATGTCACTTGCGCTTGCAGATTCGTTTGGAACCGAAAAGCTGCCAACAGATGGCGAGATTGTCACAACCCAACAGGTTTCTGATCAAATTTTTGGACCGTACCTACTTCCGTTTTGGGCGCTTTCCTTTGTGCTTCTTGCAGCAGTGATTGGCGCAATCGTGTTAGCAAGGAAGGACTGAAACTATGTTGGTCAACCAGTTCTTGTTCTTGGCAGCTTTGCTGTTTTGCATCGGTGTGTATGGCGTAATTGCACGTAAAAACGCGGTGCTAGTGCTGATGTCCATTGAACTTATTTTGAATGCCGTGAATTTGAACTTCGTAGCGTTTGCATTGCGAAACGGAAATGCCGATGGCCATACATTTGCTTTGTACATCATTGCTATCGCTGCCGCAGAAGTTGGAGTTGGTCTTGGACTGGTCTTGCTTATCTTCCGCAATCGCCGCACCATCTCTCTTGATGACCTGTCGGAGATGAAGGGCTAATGATGATCGCAGCAGCAGAAGCACTTCAGAAGTTGTCCTCGGGTTGGTTCCTCGAGCACGCCTGGCTTATTCCGATCATTCCTGCAATTGGCTTTGCAATCATCATCTTGTTCGGCAAGAAGCTGCCGATGAAGGGCAGTGAAGTCGGCTTACTCAGCATGGTTTCCAGCCTCGTTTTGGCCGGTGGGGCTGCCATGCAGTGGATTGATCGCGTAAATAGCGGTGCAGAAGGTCAATTCATTGCACCAGTGGTTCGCACATGGAATTGGTGGCAGATCGGTGGAATGAAATTCACGATCGGCCAATCGATCGACGGCTTGGCGATCATTGTCTTGGTTGTTGTGGCGTTTATTTCCACGCTTGTTCAGTTGTATTCAACTGAATATTTGAAGGGCGATCGTCGCTACACACACTTCTTTGCTGCACTCACATTGTTCTCGGCAGGAATGCTCGCAATGGTTATTGCAGAAGACACAATTCTGTTCCTACTCGGTTGGGAAATCATGGGCTTGTGCAGCTTCATGCTCATTGGTCACTGGTGGGAAGAAGGCGCAAACAGTCGCGCAGCACTCAAGGCGTTTTTCACGGTTCGAACTGGCGACATGGGTCTGCTCATCGGCGTTGCCATGTTGTACTTTGCCTCCAACGAATGGACTACAGAACATCTCGGGGTATCTGGCTTCTCCATTCGTGGAATTAGTGCGTGGGCACTTTCAGGAGAACCAAATAGCACGGTGATCTTGGTTGCATCTGTTGCGCTATTCATCGCAGCAATTGGCAAGAGCGGCCAGTTCCCACTGCATACATGGTTGCCAGATGCAATGGCCGGCCCAACTCCGGTGAGTTCACTCTTGCACTCATCAACGATGGTGGTTGCCGGTGTGTTCCTGGTATCGCGTTTGTACCCCGTGTTTTTCACAGGCTTCGACATTTTGGGAACTGGTGGCAATTTCATCACAGTGATTGGTGGAATCACCATTGTGATCGCAGCGGCACTTGCGTTCGTGCAGAACGACATTAAGAAAGTGTTGGCCTATTCAACGGTTAGCCAATTGGGCTACATGATGCTCGGACTTGGCGCCGGAGCGTGGTTGCCTGCGGTGTTCCACATCTTCACTCACGCCTTCTTCAAAGCTTGCTTGTTCCTTGGAGCAGGTTCAATCAGTCACAGCGCTTCGCATCACTCATTTGACATGAAGAAAGACATGGGCGGCTTGCGCAAAGTCATGCCGATCACATTCACCACATGGGTTATTTCAACACTTGCGCTTTGTGGTGTGTTTCCTTTCTCAGGCTTCTTCTCAAAAGATGAAATCATCGACAATGTTGGTCATAACGGCTATCAGCTATTCATGATTATTGGTCTTGTCGGTGCATTCATGACTGCTGCATACATGACTCGTGCGACTTACCTGACCTTCTTTGGTGAGGCACGCGGCGCATCAGCAGGCGAGCATCACGATGA
>JAFMJR010000067.1 GCA_017853385.1 Ilumatobacteraceae bacterium
CGCACTTGCTGTTTCCACTGTCGGCGTATCCGGCAGTAGCGCAGCAAAAGTACAAGCAGCCAAATCAGGCGGATCAATCACGGTTGGTATTTTCGATACCTTCCCAGGTTGGGGTCCAAAAGACAACCCAGCTAACTCCGCATTGATGGCAGCAAAGACCATCTACGAAACTCTTTTCGAGTTGAACGCAGACGGTCGCTATGTTCCATACCTTGCTAAGTCGATCACACCAAGTGCTGACTTCAAAACATGGACACTCAAGTTGCGTGAAGGCATTACTTTCACTGACGGCACCAAGTTTGATGCTGCAGCAGTAAAGGCAAACCTTGATGCATCGAACGGAACCCAGATTCTCACCCTCGGTCTTGCAAAGTCAGCTTGCACCGCTGGTACCAACCTTGGTTTCTATTCGAACATCTTGAAGAACACCGTTATCGATCCGTTGACATTGCAAATCAACTTGCACCTTGCCAACTCGGAAATGCCAGAGACGCTGTACGCATCAGGTCGCGCATTCATGCGCTCCCCTGCACAGCTCACTGACCCAACCAAGTGCGGTACCACTCCAATCGGAACTGGACCATTCAAGGTAAGCGCATGGTCACAGACTGAAATGACTGTTGTAAAGAACACGAACTACTGGCGCAAAGATTCCGCCGGCGTTCAACTTCCTTACCTCGACAGCATCAAGTTCGTATATGCAAAGGAATCAGCACAGCGTGCAAACGGTGTGAAGAGCGGAACATTTGACGCAGTGCAAATGACCTCAGCTGCCGATTCAAAGCAGATGAAGAGCTTGCGCAAGAACAGTTCATTCCAGAGCCTGAACTCAGGTGCTTTCTGGTACCCATCAATCTGGTTCAACACCACTATTGCTCCGTTTAACGTGAAGGAATGCCGTTTGGCAGTTTCTGCTGCGATTGACCGCGCTCAATATGTGAAGGTGCGTTTGAACGGCATTGGTGAAATTGCAACTTCAGTTGTTGGTAAGAGCAGCGACTTGTACAACACCGCAGGGTTCCAGGGCTACGACGCAGCAAAGGCAAAGACCTTGACTGCAGCATGTGCAACAGCACTTGGTAAGCCACTTGAATTCACTTTCCCAACCGACACCAGCTCGGATTCACAAGCCAACAGCGCGTTCTTGAAGAACCAACTTGCAAAAGTTGGAATCACCATGAACATTAAGACTGAAGAGACTGCGGTCATCATTAAGAACGCATTCCCACAGACTTACCAAGCAATGAGCTTGCTGTTGAACGAAGCAAAGGGATCCGGATTTGTTCTTCCGTTCTGGGTTTCTGACAACTTCGGTCCTGGCTCGCCAAACCCACTCACCAAGATTCCAACCCTTGCTCCATTGGGCAAGATTTTGAACTTGTCGAAGACGAATGACGCAGCGCTTGACGCAGCATTGTTCGCCGCTCGCGGTGAAGGCAACGCAGCCAAGAAGAAGGCTGGCTACAAAGCAGCTACCAAGATTGTTCAAGAAAATGGATACTCGACCGCTATTGCAGTCACCGAGTACGACATGTTCGTGAACAAGAAGCTCAAGGGTATTGACGGTCTCCCACTGCTCAGCGGTGGCAAGGCTAAGTCAATGGCTAACTACGGCATGAACTTCACAGGTGTATACATCGAGAAGTAAATCCGGATTAGCGCCTCAGCAATGAGGTAATCCAAAAATTCAGAGGGTGGTGGTGCAATTGCATCACCACCCTCTTTTTTGTAATGATGTACGAGGGGCGTAATTGATGAACAAACTTGGGGAACTCGCAAAGCGCATTGGGCAACTTGTGCTCGTGCTCTTCCTCGTTACGTTGCTCGTTGCCTTCTTAATGCGACTGCTTCCCGCCGACACTGTTGACATCATGCTTCCTGGTCAGCCGGAGGAATTTAAAGAAGTCATTCGGCAAGAGCTAGGTCTCGATAAAGGATTCTTCGGCTACTACTTTCAATGGCTCACCAATTTCGTTAAAGGCGATTTCGGAAGTTTCTATTTCGCAGGCGGTTCAGAAACCGTTGCGAGCCACTTAGGTAATGCGCTTCCTAAGTCACTACTACTCATGCTGTACTCGCAAATTGTTGCGCTTGCAGTTTCCATTCCACTCGGCTTGTCAAGCGCATACCGTGCTGGCACAAAATTTGATCGCGCTGTAAGCGGAACCCTTTTCACCTTTTCATCTGTTCCAAGTTTTGCAATCGGCCTCATCCTCGCTCTTGTTGTTGGCGTAAAGCTTGGATGGGTGGAACCGCTTGGATATGTTCCAATGAGCGAAGGCCTAGTTGAACACTTCAAACACATGGTGCTTCCAGTGGCGAGTCTCTCTGTTGGACTCATTGCTGCGTACACTCGCCTGCTTCGATCCGACGTAATTGCCACCCTTAAAGAGGACTACGTCACGATGGCTGCATCAAAGGGTCTTAGCGATCGTCGCATTTTGTGGCGTCACGTGTTTCGTCCGTCGAGCATCACGCTCATGACTTCGGCCGCACTCAACATGGGTGGCCTCATCGGTGGCGCCGTAGTGATTGAAAACATCTTCTCGATTCAGGGCGTTGGGTTCGAAATTATCTATGCGCTCGGAACCCGCCAATACGTTGCACTGCAGTCACTCATTGCCCTCGTTGCCGTTGGGTATGTGCTCTTCAACGTGGTGGTCGATATCGCATCAGGTTTCGTAGACCCTCGCACAAGGGAGCGCCGTGGACTCCGTTAAGAAATCATTCGCATTCCGACTAACAGTCGCTTGGTTTGCACTCATCATTTTCTTTGCCGTATTTGGGCCACTGCTTCCACTTCCAAACTGGCAAGAAGTTTTTGACGATGCGCTTTCAGTAACTCCGTTAAAACAGGGCCACCTATTGGGCACCGACTCCAATGGTTACGACATTTTGTCTGGCATTGTGTATGGCGCTCGTATTTCATTGTTCATTTCGTTTACAGCCGTGTTCCTAGGTGGGGTTATTGGAAGCGCCATCGGCATTTCAGCTGCTTATGTACGAGGCAAGTACGACTATGTCGTTTCTACATTGTTCAATGTGGTGCTTTCAGTACCGAACTTGGTGTTGTCGCTTGCGCTCATTGCCGTGTTAGCCACCAACGTTGATCCGAACGTTCCCACTTCTACAGGTCGACGCATTACGGTGCTCGTCATTTCACTCACCATCGTGATCATCCCAATTCTTGGTCGCATCGCCCGTGCAGCAACGCTCTCGTGGGCGAACCGTGAGTTTGTACTTGCCGCACGCAGCATGGGCTCAAAAGATCGCAGCATCATTTGGCGTCACATCGTGCCAAACGTATTGCCAGCAATTTTTGCTGTTGCATTCTTGGCAATTGGTGTGGTCATCGTTGCCGAAGCTTCCCTTTCACTGCTGGGTGCCGGTGTACCCGATGGAACCAGTTGGGGCAGCATGGTGGCTCGTGGTCGCAACGACATTGAATTTGCTCCACACATCATCATCATTCCGTTGATTTTCATTGCACTTACTGTGATTAGTTGCAACTACATCGGCGATGTCATTCGTAAACAACTCGATCAACGTCAGGCAAAACTGTGACATCGATGCTGAAACTTGAAAACCTTGAAATCAGTTTTGCGACCAGTCGTGGAAACCTGCACGCCGTAAAAGGTGTTTCTCTAGAGATTGCTGCCGGCGAAAGCATTGGCATTGTGGGTGAGTCGGGCTCAGGCAAAACCGTGTTGTCTCGCGCATCAATGGGATTACTAGCCCCCACTGCAACGCGCACAGGAACGGTCGTGTTTGATGGCCAAGAGATCTCGTCACTTCCCCGCGAACAAGTTCGCGACACATGGGGAACGGGAATGGCAATGATTTTCCAAGACCCAATGACAGCGCTCAACCCAGTGCGTCGTGTTGGCTCACAGATCATGGAAGGCCTCACCGTTCGCTTGGGTCTTTCAAAAGAAGATGCCCGCAAGCGTGCAATTGAGCTACTCGGACGAGTTCGCATTCCAGACCCAGAGCAGGCCTTGAAGAAGTTCCCTGGTCAATTGTCGGGTGGTATGCGTCAACGCGTGATGATCGCCATTGCACTTGCATGCAATCCAAAGCTGCTGTTTGCTGATGAACCGACGACTGCACTCGACGTAACAGTGCAGGCTCAGATTTTGCAATTGCTCAGTGAATTGCGCAAAGAACTCAACATGTCAATGGTGCTGGTAACCCACGACCTCGGAGTTGTGGCTGGTCACACCGACAAAATTGCCGTGATGTACGCAGGTGAAGTGGTGGAATATGCGAGCACCAAAGATCTCTTTGCTCGCATGCGCATGCCATACACCGAGGCACTCATGAAGTCGATTCCACGACTGTCAACGCCATCGGGTTCACGTCTTCCAGTTATTGAAGGTCGCCTACCAGACCCAACCAAACCAGAGCCTGGTTGCTTGTTTGCATCGCGCTGCCCATATGCACAAGAAAAGTGTCGTACACAGCACCCAGACCTCACTACTGACAGCAATGGTCACCAATACCGCTGCTTCTTCCCACTTGGAGGCGCGCAATGACAACAGATCCAAGCGGCAACACAGCACACCTTCGCCCAGCAGACCAGACGCTTTTGCAAGTA
The DNA here is from genome assembly GCA_017853385.1 of Ilumatobacteraceae bacterium. Lineage (GTDB taxonomy): Bacteria > Actinomycetota > Acidimicrobiia > Acidimicrobiales > Ilumatobacteraceae > UBA3006. The sequence goes on from JAFMJR010000067.1 coordinate 4,598, forward strand.
AAAGATCTGGTTGTTGAGTTTGACCTCGGTGGAGGAAAAGTAGTTAAAGCCGTATCGAATGTGAGCCTCGACCTTGTTGAAGGCGAAACACTTTCAATTGTTGGTGAGTCTGGTTGCGGTAAATCCACTCTTGGAAAAGCAATTTTGCAGCTTCCTGCTCCAACTTCGGGATCAATCGTGTTCCAAGGAACCGACATCACCAAGTTGAAGAAAAAGGATTTGCGCAACATTCGTCCTGCAATGCAAATGATTTTCCAAGACCCAGTGAGTTCACTCGACCCTCGCTTCCCTGTGAGTCGAGCAGTTGAAGAGCCGCTCAAGATTTGGAATCGCGGAAACGAAGCTGAACGTTCGGCCAAGGTTGATGAGTTGCTCAACTCCGTAGGACTCGACCCAGCGCTCGTTCGCGACCGACGCCCATACGAGTTTTCAGGTGGGCAATGCCAACGCATCAGCATTGCCCGTGCGCTCGCTCTTGAACCAAAGCTCTTGATCTGCGATGAGCCGGTGTCGGCTCTTGACGTGAGTGTTCAGGCACAAATTCTGAACCTGCTTCAAGACATGAAAGACGAGTATGGTCTGACGCTCATTTTCATTTCGCACGACCTAGCGGTAGTGAAAGCGGTAAGTACGCGAATCATGGTGATGTATCTCGGCAAGGTGTGCGAGATTGCAACTCCAGATGAGTTGTATGCAAACCCAAAGCACCACTACACCTCGGCTCTCGTAGGTTCAGTTCCAATTCCAGACCCAGAGCGCAAGGTGTCGGCAACACTGCTTGAAGGCGAGCCACCATCGCCGCTCGACCCACCTTCGGGATGCCGCTTCCGCACCCGCTGCCCTGCCGCAACCGAACTGTGCGCAACCGAAGAACCAATGCTGCGCCTGGCTGCAGATGGCCACTACGTGGCCTGCCACCACCCCCGCGC
>JAFMJR010000003.1 GCA_017853385.1 Ilumatobacteraceae bacterium
CTATCTGCGTGACGATGTCGCGGCATTCGCGGTTTTCTTCGAGCATTGCTTGAATGCCTCGAATTTGGCCTTCTATTCGACGAAGCCGAAGGGAGAGATCTGCTTGCACTTCTGGTTGAATTTCCATTAATCAGCCTTTCTGGCGATGATCTGAACAACTGAAGCACGTCCTGTGTGTCCAGTTCCTTCAATTACATCTCGTTCTATTTCTTGACCAAGTTCAATCGTAAGTGGAGACAATTCTGTAAGTAGGTCATGGAGTTCCATCGTGAGAGAAGCATCTTGAGGCCCACCTGTACCTCGACCAACTTGGGCTGGTGTGTAAGCCTCTAGAAGAAACACTCCACCGGGTTTTAGGGCTTTTACTACCCGTCGATGTAGATCCTCTCGAATGTTTTGTGGCATATGCGCAAAAATTGAGACAATTGCATCCCATCGGTTTTCACCTAAGTCGAAATTTGATAGGTCTGCCGATTCGGCAGATACTTCGACGTTTCTCTCTAATGCAAGACGCTTGGTTTTTATTGGACCTTGCGTGCTGAGATCAACGCTCCAAGTTGCGCGTCCAGTTGTTGCAATAAATACTGAATTGCGTCCTTCACCATCGGCGAGGCACAGGACCGATCCAGCAGGGAGACGATCAATATTTTGTTTTAGGAAATCATTGGGCTCTTTGCCATACATGTAATCATTTGAACCATAACGCTCGTCCCAGAATGAGCCGGGATTAGGTGCGTCACTCAACGGCTGAACCACTTCTTCTTTGCGGTTTTTCCGGAAGTTGATTCAGAGCCGCATTGGCAGCGTTGTGATTGGGGTAAATGCCCAAGAACTTGTTCTACGTGGGCTCCGCAACCTGCCCAAGTTGCCTTCTTGCATGTTCTACATTCGATTTGTCTACACATACCCCATAGGGTATCCTAAGTGCATGGAAATCGCAAATATGTTCTTCCGGCAGTACTACTTACAGTGTCTGTCACACGCCAGCTACCTCATTGGCGATAGAACATCGGGTAAGGCTGTTGTGGTTGATCCGCAAAGAGATGTACAGCAATACATTGACGATGCGCGATCAGAGGGTTTGTCGATTACTTCAGTATTTGAGACGCACTTTCACGCTGATTTTCTTTCTGGACATCTTGAACTCGCTTCACAAGTTGGTGCTGAAATCATTTATGGTCAGGCCGCGGACGGAAGAGTCGACTTCCCAATTCGCATCATGAAGCATGGCGAGCATTTGTCATTGGGCCAAATAGACCTAGAAGTATTAGAAACTCCAGGTCATACTCCCGAATCAGTGTGTATCGTCATTCGCCCACAAGGGCCATCTACTGAACCTTACGGAGTGTGCACTGGCGACACATTGTTTATTGGAGATGTTGGACGACCAGATTTGCTTTCGGCCGTCGGATTTTCTGCTGATGATCTTGCGCACCAACTTTATGAATCGCTACATACAAAATTGATGGCGTTGCCTGATGAAACGAAGGTGTATCCAGCTCACGGCGCCGGGTCGTCTTGTGGCAAGAATCTTTCAACAGAGACAGTTTCCACGATTGGTGAACAGAGGAAAACCAATTACGCCTTGGCTCCAATGTCGGTTGAACAATTCGTAGATGCGGTAACTCAGGGGCAATCGGTTGCACCTTTATATTTCTTATTTGCAGCAAACAAAAATCGCCAGGCTCATGAGTTATTTAATGAAACCAGACAGGTCACAAAACTTTCGCTGCAAGATGTGTTGAAAGCTCAGCTAGATGGTGCAGTTGTGATTGATTCTCGCGATGATATGTCTTTTGCAGCAGGGCACCTTCGTGGCTCTGTAAATGTTGGTCTTACGGGGCGATTCGCGGAATATGTAGGTGAAGTAATGGAGCCAGGTACACCAATCGCATTGGTGTGTGACCCTGGCACTGAAGATGAAGCTGCAATGCGTCTTGCACGCATCGGATTCGACAATGTTGTTGGCGCACTTCATGACCCGATACGCATTTTTTTTGAAAACCCGGAAATTGTTGAGCGTCAATCGCGACTTTCGGTTGATGCTTTCAATCAGCGACTTGCAACAGTGAAGAATATTTCACTTGTTGACATTCGAAATCTTGGAGAAGTAGAGCTGGGGACTATCCCAGGATCACGACATATCAGCCTTCCATCGTTGCTGAAACGTATGAATGAACTTGAAAAGAATGATCCAATTGTTGTGTTTTGTGCGGGTGGATATCGATCGTCTATCGCTTCAAGTTTGCTGAAGTTGCATGGTTTCAAAGATGTCAGCGATGTGATTGGCGGTTACTCTGCCTGGGCGAATTCGCAGTCGTGAGCGCTGAGCAACATTGGGATAGCGCATATTCAGGCAAAGGCGTCAATGAACGATCCTGGAGTGAATCAGGCGATAGTGATGCGCTGATCGAATTCGAATTTGCACAATTAGGTTCCGATGCTGCGGTAATCGATGTTGGCGGAGGCGCCTCTACCTTTGCCAAATTGCTGCAGATTCGCGGGTATAAGAATCTTGCAGTGCTCGATGTCTCACAGGTTGCTTTGCGCGAAGCTAAGGAATCTTTTGGAAATCGTGCGGCAGAAGTCGAATGGATCGTGTCAAATATTTTGAATTGGGAGCCCACGCGTAGTTATGCATATTGGAACGATCGCGCAGTGTTTCATTTTCTTACAAAAAGCGAAGACCAGCAGAAGTATGTAGAAAAGGTCTCGCAGGCGACAGAGGCTGGTTCACATATTGTGATTGCAACGTTTTCTCCCGAAGGTCCTGAGTCGTGTTCTGGTCTTCCTGTGCAGCGTTGGACTCAGGAAGCCTTAGCCAGTCTGTTCTCAGATACTTGCTCATTATTGCGCTCAGGTAAACGCGACCACATAACTCCGTGGGGTTCAACTCAATCGTTTAGCTGGGTGCACCTAATTCGAAACTGAAACGGAATGGTGCGATGTGCAACGCGGCGCAGGGTTCTTTTCAAAGCAAGGTTCGCACAGCAAGATTCGTTTCCTGCAGTCGCTCAGTTCGCAGTTGTGAAAATGATTGGTTGGAGCAGAGCAGTAGTCGCATTCGCCAATGACGGAGGCTGATGGGCTGAATTCAAGATTCAGTCGCGCGTCAAACACATAGAGCGATCCTTCCCAGAGCCCTCGGTCGCGAAACTTTTCGCCGTAGCGAACAATTCCACCCTCGATTTGGTAAATCTCTTTAAAGCCTCTGTTCTTCATGATGAGTGAAAGAACTTCGCATCGAATTCCACCAGTGCAATAGGTGATCACCGGCTTGTCTTTGATGTGGTCGTACTTTCCACTCTCGAGTTCGGCAATGAAGTCGCGCGTGGTTTCGGTTTGCGGAACTATTGCGTCTCTGAACTTTCCGATCTTGGCCTCAAATGCATTGCGACCATCAAAGAAGACAACATCATCTCGAGAGGCAACCAGTTCGTTTACCTCTTCGGGTTTGAGGTGAATACCGCCTCCGACAACTCCATTTTCATCAACAACGATTTCATCGGGTACTCCGAAAGTGACTATTTCGCTTCGCACCTTTACCTGTAAATCAGGAAAATCTTCTTTACCACCATCGGACCATTTGAACTCCATAGTTTTAAATGCGGGGAATTCGCGGGTGACCCGGATGTACTTTTTGACTTTGTCAATTGGTCCGCCAACTGTTCCGTTGATGCCGTGTTTGGAAATGAGTATGCGACCATGCAACCCAAGGCTTTCGCACAATGTGCGTTGCCACAAGCGAATCGCGTCAGGGTCACCTAACGGAGTGAACTTGTAATAGAGCAGGATTTTTGACGTAGTAATGCTTTGAGTTTATACGCTGTAAATATGGCGATTCCTCATGAGTGAATTTCAAATTCGCGCAATGACAGAAGTGGATCTTCCTGTCGTATGGCAGATCAATCAAGAAAATGTTCCTGCTGTTGGTGATGAAACTTTGGAAGCGCTTACCGAAATCTTTCAGCAATCAGGCATTGCGTTAAGTGCTGTTGCGGGTGATCGTGTGATTGGGTTTTGTTTGGTCCTAGACCCCGGCCAGAAATATGAGAGTCCGAATTACACCTATTTCTGCGAACGGCTTGACGATTTTGTCTATTTAGACAGAGTTGCGGTCACGGGTGAGTTTCAAGGAAAAGGGGTAGGTGCAGCGTTGTATCGCCATGTTGAGCAGTCAACAGATGCCCAATGGTTTGCCCTTGAAGTAAACACAAAACCTCGCAACGAAGGATCGCTACGTTTTCATGGTCGCGAAGGATTCGTGCAAATGGAAGAATTAGAAACCAGACCAGGAAAGATGGTGAGTCTGATGGTCAAGAAATTGAAGGGATGAATATCAAGATGTCGAAAGTTGCCGTAATTACCGGAGCCGCACAAGGTATTGGTCGCCGCACTGCTCAGGTGCTCAATGAGCAGGGGTGGTCTCTTTTGTTGCTTGACCTGCAGCAAGTCGATACATCGGACTATTCATCGGCAGTCGCTCTCACTGGAGATATTGCGAGTGAGCAATTTGTCGAGTCTTCTGCTGCGACCTGTCTTGAAAAGTTTGGTCGTATTGACGCTCTGGTCAACAATGCCGGAATTTCGTGTATCAGTTCGGCGCTCGATACATCGGCTGATCTTTACCGAAAAGTCATTGACGTGAATTTGGTTGCACCATTTCTTCTTGCCAAAGCGTTTGGCCGTTCAATGGTCGCTGCTGGTTCTGGATCTGTAGTCAATGTTGCATCTGTTGCTGGTTTGCAAGGTGTCGCCGACCGTTCTGCCTACAACGCGAGCAAGCATGGTCTTATTGGTCTTACTCGAACCCTGGCTGTTGAGTGGGGTGCCAAAGGTGTGCGAGTCAATGCAGTTTGCCCTGGATGGGTGAAAACCGAAATGGATCATAAAGATCAAGCGGGTGGCAGTTACAGCGATGCCGACATCATGGATCATGTGCCTATGGGGCGCTTTGCAAAACCTGATGACATTGCTCAAGCAATAGCTTTCCTTTGCGATTCTTCTAAGTCAGGGTTTATTAATGGAGTTGCACTACCGGTAGACGGTGGTTGGACTGCCGATGGATCCTGGCAGTCTTTGCGATTGAAGCATCGCTAGTGGGCGAAAGTTCTGATCTCAACAGATTTGAACGAGTGCTAGGTCTTCGCCACCTCACGGCGAGTGGTATCGGCGTCATTATTGGCGCCGGTATTTATGTACTGCTTGGACCGGCTACGCAGGCAGCAGGTGCATTGGTGTGGGCGTCATTCTTGATTGCTGGTTTGTTGAGTGCAATCACTGCCTTTAGTTACATGGAACTCGCATCAATGTTTCCGAGTGCAGGCTCAGAGCACGAATTTGCCCGACAAGTGTTTCCTCGATGGGTGTCCTTTACTGCTGGTTGGGCCATGACCCTGGCTCTTATTGTTGCTGCGCCAACAGTTGCGCTTGGTTTTGCGCGATACCTCCAGATTTTTATTGACATCGACGTTCGTGCTGGTGCACTAGGACTTCTTTTGTTGGTGTCCTTCATTGCAGTGAGTGGAATGAAGCGTGCATCTTGGCTGGTTATTGCGTTGAGCACAGTTCAGGTCGGCGGTCTAGTGCTCGTCATCATCTTGGGAGCAGACCATGTGGGTGAAGTCAATTTGCTGCAAGGAAATGGATTATCTGGAGTCATTGCTGGATCGGCTCTGATTTTTTTTGCATTTATTGGTTTCGACGAAGTAATCACACTTTCTGAAGAAACTATTGATGCTCATCGCACAGTGCCACGGGCGTTGCTGCTAGCTCTAGCAATTTCAACTCTGTTGTACGTCTGTGTTGCTGTGGTCAGTGTCAGCGTGCTTGGCGCAGATCGATTGGCGTTGTCGCAACAGCCACTCACCGATGTGATGCAAGATGCTGTTGGTGGGGTGGCGGTAAATATCGTTGCGGTTATTGCTTTAGTGACCACACTGAACACCACTCTTTTGGTGGTAACAGCGTCGTCGCGAATGATGTTTGGCATGGCTTCAAAGGGCGATTTGCCCCAGTGGTTTCAAACTTTGCGAAATAGAAGATCACCACGAAACTCGGTTCTTGCCACATTGGTGGTTGCCTGCTCGTTGCTGTTCATTGGTGATATTCATCAACTTGCAGCGTCAACCGACGCCCTGATCTACCTCATGTTTCTATTGGTAAATGTGATTGTCATCATGCTTCGCATCAAGAGGCCTAATGACAGCCGACCTTTTCGCATTCCTGGAGATTTTGGGAAAGTGCCACTACTTCCAATTTTCGGAATCGGCGTAACGCTGCTTATGGCTTCACAGCTCGATTTGCGAAGCGTAATTCTTGCCGCTGTACTCACGGCGGCTGGCCCAGTGTTGTTTGGTGTAGTAAGAATGAGTTATGGCAAACAAAGAACAAAATAAGAACAGCAACCAGAAAAAGGAAGCAAAGCTCACTCTGAAAGAGAAGCGCGCTAAGAAAGCTGAAAAGAAGAAGGCTTAGTTCTTCTTAAAAATCACTACACGACCTTTGTCGCCGTGGTGTTCGCTACCTTCACCATAAATATCAACCTCTTCGTATTGAGGTTTGGTGATGGTCTTATTGTTGACCGCTTCGGTAATTGCTGAAGCGAAGTCATCGTTTTCCCAGTGTTGGCTATTGACGCCAACCACAATGGTTGCCCCCGACCTGCAAACGCAGAGCAGGTCAATAAGTTCGTAAGCGCCAAGATGACCAATGGTGAACGCACCAACACTTACTAAAAAATCGAAATAATTGGCTGCAAAGTAAATAGTTTCTGTCAGGTCTGCTTCGTGCAACTCTGCGTATACCTTGGTTCCATCCGCACGCAGTTTTCCTTGAGCAACTTCGAGCATTGCGGGAGAAATATCTACTCCTTCAATTTCGCATTTCGGGCGAATCTTGGCGATGGATTCCCCTAATGCACCGGTTCCGCATCCCACATCAATCACGGTGAAGGAGCGGTCTTCGGGCATGTGCTTGGCAAGCACTTGAGCAATCTTGTCTGGGTAGACGTACTTGGTTTCTTCTACGAAAGTCTTGTCATAGGTGGCTGCCCAGCGTCCATATAGGTCACGGTTGTCATCTGGGGTCACCACGTTGTATGCGTCTGCAAGGGTGATCTTGCTCTTGGATTTTTCGCTCACACGATTATTGTAACTGCATGGGCTTCTGAAGAATCAGGCCATAGTTGCTGTGGGTTGGGGGAATACATGTTGTTGCCAAATGTTGTTCAAACAGCAGTGGAACAGTTTCGCGACGAGGGTTATGCGATCGTTCGCGGTTTTTTCCAGGGCCCCGAGTTGGAAGAGCTGCAGAGAAAAACTGCTGAGTTGCGGGAGATCGCTTTGCAACATCCAGTTACCTATAAGCACGGAAATCTCACATACGAAATTTTGCCAGAAGAATATTTTGGCAAGAGATACGTCATTCAGGCCTATTGGTTTGCCTGGGCGGACAAGTACTTCGACTCGTTTCGCAGTAATGCGAAGTACCTTCAATTGCTTGAGCCGCTTATTGGCAACAATGTCAAGCAAGTTACTCAGCAAATTCACTGGAAGCCACCAGGGGCAAAACTGACCGGATATCGCTTTCATCAAGATTTGCGCTTTCGCGAAAGTCGCGAATCGTATGAAGACGTCGTTCGCGATACGGTCACCATGGGTTTAGCCATTGATCGAGCCACGCCTGAGAATGGTTGTTTGAAGATTGTTCCTCGTAGCCACACGCTTGGCTACCTTGGGCTTTCCGATAACGGTGATGGCCAGTTAATGAAAGGTGTAACGCAAGACGATGAACTTGTAGGAGTTGGCATTCAGCCATCGCAGGTCATTGATGTGGTGCTGGAGCCAGGCGATTTGGTCGTGTGGGGTCTCATGACTGTGCATGGGTCCTTGCCAAATGAATCGCAACTTGAACGCGCATTTGCTATTTCAAGCTACGTTCGCGGCGACACCTCGCAACGCGGTGAGTGGACCTTTAAAGATGGTGTGCCACAACCACTAGGCGATACTCCACAACTGTGCAAGAACGAAAAGTTGTTCAACAATTTGGAACCTCATTACGACGCGACCAAGTGGTTTCTCTGAACTAACCTCACAGCATGATTAGCGACACTCTCATTACATCGGCATTAGTCATCGTTGGTTGCATGGTGGGAATGTGGTTATTGAGTGTGATCCTGAAGAATGCCTCAATTGTCGACATTTTCTGGGGGTTAGGGTTTGTCATCGTTGCTTGGGCAAGCGCCATTCAGGTGGATTCAATCTCTCCAGTGGGCAAGGTTCTCGTCTCCCTTGTCAGCCTTTGGGGGCTCAGGCTTTCAACATATTTGTGGATTCGTAATCACGGTAAGCCTGAAGACTTTCGTTATGTTGCAATGCGCAAGCATTACGGCCCAAAGTTTGTGTACATCAGTCTCGTCACGGTGTTTTTATTGCAGGGCTTGATCATGATGATTGTGTCACTACCTGTTCAAATTGGTGTGGCTGATAGCGACACAAGCATCTCGGCGTTGTCTGTAATCGGCATTGCCATATTTGCATTGGGTATCTTTTTTGAAGCAGTTGGCGACTGGCAGCTAGCCGCGTTTAAGCGAGATGCGAATAATGCAGGCAAAGTGATGCAAACAGGGCTATGGAAATACACCCGGCACCCGAACTATTTCGGAGACGCATGCGTGTGGTGGGGAATTGGAATTATTGCCTTGGGAGCAAGTTGGGGCTGGGTAGGGCTAGTTGGAAGTTTGCTCATGAACATTTTCCTCGTTCGTGTTTCGGGGGTCCCAATGCTGGAGCGTTCAATGTCAAAACGTCGACCTGGTTACGAAGAGTACAAACAGCGCACCAGCAGTTTTGTCCCGCGCCCGCCTAAGAAAAATATTTAGCGCGGGTTGCGTCCGCGCAGTTTTGACCACTCACCAAATTGGGTGAGTGATGCAACCGTTGAGCCAATTGACTCCGGCGGAACTGGGTGGCTGATTAGATAACCCTGCGCCTTTGCACAGCGCAATTCAGCTAGTGCTTGTAGTTGGCGCACACTTTCTACACCCTCAGCAACCATGTCAAGGCCTAAGGAATCACCCATCGCAATGATCGTGCGCACAAGCGATCGTGCGCCTAAATCATCTGCAACGCCATGTACAAAGGATCGGTCAATCTTGAGGCGTTGAATTGGAAACTTTTGTAACAGCGAAAGCGAAGAGTAACCGGTGCCAAAATCGTCAATGGCAATTCGAACTCCAATAGCGCACAACTTGGTCAGGGTTTCTAGGGCTTGATCGGGTTGCGCAATCATGACGCCTTCGGTGACCTCAAGCCATAACTGTTCTGGGGCAATATGTGAGCGAAGCAATGCTTCATGCACTACAGGGACAAAATTTGGGTCGTGAAGCTGACGCGGGCTCACGTTCACCGACATGGTGGCTTCACGGCTACAAATGCCTTCGTTGATCCAGCCGCGTAGGTGGGTGAGAGCCTCAAGAAGTGCCCACGCTCCGATTGGAACAATGGTTCCCGTTTCTTCAGCAATGGGAATGAATTCAGCGGGCGAAATGATGCTGCCGTCGTCACGGGTCCAACGCATAAGTGCTTCAAAACCGACAACGTCACCCAACTCAACATCGACAATTGGCTGATGAACAAGTCTTAGCTCTCGTCGTTCAAGTGCGCGGTAGAGCGCTGTTTCAACGGAAAGGCGTTGGGTTACTCGCTCAAGCATTGATTCATCGAAAATTGCAACACAATTTCTCCCTGCATCTTTCGCGCGATACATGGCTGTATCTGCATGACGCAACAGATCATCGGCGGTTGCCGAAATGCCTTTTTGAAATGTGGCAACACCAATACTGGTCGACACAAATACATCTCCCTGTCGCAGCGACAGTGGTTCGTTGAAGCTATTCAAGATGGTGTCAGCAACGATCATGGCATCGCTGGCGCCACGAGTGCCTGGGTCAAGAATCACAAATTCATCCCCTGAAATACGACCAACAATGCACCTTTGCGGAAGGGCATTGCGCAAGCGTTGGGCAACAGCAACAAGCACATTGTCACCAGCTTGGTGGCCGAGAGAATCGTTGATGTTTTTGAAACGGTCAACGTCAATGAAGAGCACTGTTGGGTGTCGTTGATCTTGTTCCGCGAATTCAAGTGCGTTTTGCACATGTGACAACATCAGGCTTCTATTTGGCAACCCCGTAAGAGCATCGGTTTGTGCCGAATGAATCAAAGTCCGTTGCATTGATGCATTAGTTCGCACTGCATGAATTACACGAGCGGTCACAGCAATAGTGAGTACGAAAACTGAAACAGCGCGAACAGTGCGGTCAACGCTGTCGGCGGCTTCGGTAAGAGCAAGCACAACCACTGGAATTGTGAGCGCAGCAGTAGTGACAATTAATCGCCCAAGAAGCGGTCGCTGCGTGCGGACAGAACCATGTTCGGTAATCGTTGAAATTGATTGATGCACAAACGCGGCCGAGCACAGAAACAAGCACAGTACGTAAGCGGCATTGATGAACTGTTCATCCAGTTCCACGCGACCGGAGTCGTTCGCGGCGTAGAGGAAATCACCTAGAAGAGTAAATGTAATTGCGCCTGCAATAAGCCAAACGGCGGGTGTGCGATCTGCATCTCCAAATAACAATGTTGCGAGCGAAAACAGAACGACTGAGCTAAACGCCAGCGTCGCTCCCTGAATTCCGGTTACAACAACAGATGAAGTGCTGGCGTCAAATGTTGGTTGTAAAAAAATTACCCAAATCAAAAACCATGAACCAAGAGCAACAATCAAGCCATCACCGAGCACGCTGAGCGGGTCGTTTCCGATCCGGCGGCGAATAATGAGCAAAAGTCCACCTGCGAGTGTTATTTGAACAACCAGAAACAACGATTCAGGAACTGCTTGCAAGGAAGCCGTGTCAAGGTTGTTGTCCAAAATCTGAGCGATTGTTGATGCGGTAGCAATAACGAATAGGGCTGGCCACAGCAGACGATCAGGCTTGTTGAACTTGGCAGAAATCGCGAGGAACACAACAATCTGGACCGTTGCTGCCAGATAGGCGAAATTGCTAAATGACGAAGAACCGCTGAGAGCAACGCATGCAGAAAGCGCTACGCCGACGCCGGCAAGTACCCAAGAAAGGCGTGAAATAGGCGCAGAATTCACTTGGCAAACGGTACAGCATCCCTTTTCAGTAACAGAGGATGGGTTAGCGTTTAAGCAGGGCGGAGAACCCTAAGGCTGCTTTTGCGGCCTGTTTTGGAGTTCCCATACATGTTCGTTACCCGCCACTCTCCAGTTACCGATTCGGTACTCAAGGATCAGTTGTGGACCCTGTATGCGCGTGCATATTCGCGCACCGCCGAAGAAGAAGTAACGCATGAAATGCTCGACCGAATTGAATTCAATGACCAGCTTTCTGATGCCACCAATCGTGCTTGGGTGGTGTGGGAAGACAATTTGCCGGTCGCGATGACATTGATTGCAACCGATGTAAGGCGAACGCGTTGGCTGAGTGAGCACTATTTCAAAAAGAATTATCCCGATCAGTTTGCTCAAAATCGAGTGCATTACGTGGTCTGGGCTGTTGTTGACCCTGCGTATGTGACCAAAGGCGTGAGCATGTTTATGGCTAGGCAAGCCATGGCGGTTGAGGCACGTGAAGGATCGCTACTGGTGTTTGATATGCCAGAGTCCAATCAGCCACACGCTGAAGGTGGCGCGGCAGAACTGATGCATCGCATGGCACGACAGGTTGGAGGGGCAAGTCTGCTTCCGTTAACTGTGCAGCGCTATTACGCACTTGACTTCTCGCAGTCAAAAGTTGAAACACAAAATACGGCCGAATCAACGGCGCAATCAGTATCTGAACTGGCTTAAACACCAATAAATCCCGCTAGATTTGTCAGCGGTATGGGAGTCACGTTTGTTGTGCCTGGCGCACATCTCATGAGCGGGCTTCTTGGTGAGCGTGATGAGCACCTGCGTTTCATTGAAAATGAATTTGAAGATGTAGCCATTCGTGTTCGTGGCAATGAAGTCTCCATTTCTGGCCCTCAGGCCGATGTAGTTGCGAGACTGTTCGAAGAGTTGACTTCGTTATTGCAGCGCGGAGAATCACTGGATAGGTCAGTGCTTTCACGTTCCATCGTGATGGTTCAAGCAAACGAAAAGCCAAGCCAAATTTTGACTGCGGATATTTTGCGCACGAGCAGCGGCAAAAATGTACGCGCCAAGACATCGGGCCAGCGCAAATATGTAGAGGCGATTCGCGACAATGTGATCACTTTTGGTATCGGACCTGCTGGAACTGGAAAGAGTTGGTTGGCAGTTGCCATGGCAGTGCTTGCGCTTAATCAAAAGCGTGTGCAGAGAATCATTTTGACTAGACCAGCAGTTGAAGCAGGCGAGAGGTTGGGGTTTCTCCCAGGAGACTTGACGGCGAAGATTGATCCGTATTTGCGCCCGTTGTATGACGCGCTTCACGACATGGTTGGTGCCGAAACTGCAAAAATATATTTGGAAAAGCAAATTGTTGAAGTTGCTCCACTTGCCTTCATGCGTGGTCGCACCTTAAACAACAGTTTCGTCATTTTGGACGAAGCTCAAAACACCACTCCAGAGCAAATGAAAATGTTCCTCACACGCATTGGTTTTGGTTCAAAGGTTGTTGTTACCGGTGACACCACTCAGGTTGACGTTCCAGATGGTCGCAGTGGGTTGCTTGGCGTAGAGCGCGTGTTGACTGGAATCAAGGACCTGACGTTTGTGCATCTAGACGCAAATGATGTGGTCAGGCACAGAATCGTTGCCGACATTGTTGCTGCCTATGAAAAGCAAGTGCCATCACATGGCTGATTCTCGACCGGGTAGTTCCAAACCAAGACGCATTGGTGGCGATGGCGAAATAGAAGTGTTCATGGCAGATGAGCAAACAGATGTATTGCTCGACCTATCAAGATGGCAAACACTTGCACAGCAGGTGCTTCGTGCAGAAGGTGTCAAAGGTTCCAGCGAACTTACGGTGATGTTCATCGATGAAAGCACGATGGCCGAGATGAATAAGCAATACATGGGGAAGTCATACGCAACCGATGTGTTGTCGTTTCCGCTCGATGCCGTAGAGGCGACACGCACTCCCGGGCCTGGAGCCATGTCAAAAAGTCCAGAACCTTCTCCGCTTGATGTGTCAGATCTTCCGCTGCTTCTTGGCGATGTAGTGATCTGCCCAAGTGTTGCAATTGCTCAGGCCCCCCGTCATGCAGGCAACGTTGATGATGAAATAGCATTGTTACTTGTACATGGAATACTTCACGTTCTTGGGAACGATCACGACACCCCTGAAGCCGAAGCAGCAATGCATGCGCTGGAACGTAAGCATCTTGAGGCCTTTCACTGGGGCCATGAAACTCCCGTCGGCTTTCGACACATTCAAGAAGTAGAGAATTCATGATCTTTGCGAAAACACCAACAGCAATTGATTATTGGATGCTCATTGCAATTGCAGCCATCTTGGTGGTGCTCATTTTCTTGTCGCTTGCAGAAATGAGTCTCTCTCAACTCACTAAACCACGTGCCGCAGCTTTGGCAGAAAAGGGTGCGAAGTCTGGCAAGGCTCTAGTTCGATTAGCTGCTGAGCCAACGATGTGGGTGAACCCGCTATTGCTCACGGTCAATGTTTGTCAAACGGTGCAAGCAACACTTATGGGAATAGTTTCTGGCCGACTATTTGGCCCTGCTGGTGTTGCGGTAGGTGTGGTCATCAACGTGATGCTGTTTTTCGTACTTGCTGAAGCTGTTCCAAAAACTTATGCACTGTTAAACCCAGTGCGAGGGGCAACCACAACTGCTCGACCCGTTTCTTTGTTGGTTCGCTTTTGGCCTTTGCGAGCTGCTTCAACGGTGTTGATCAAGTTGACCAATGTCATTGTGAAGGGCGAAGGATTAAAGCAAGGCCCATTTATTGGTGAACAGGAATTCCTTGGCATAGTTGAGGCTGCCGCACAGGACAGTGTCATCGAACATGAAGAGCGCGAACTCATTGAGTCAATTATTGAATTTGGCGACACCGTAGTGCGAGAGATCATGGTGCCCCGCCCTGATGCGGTGTTCATTGATAGCGATCTCACTATCACGCAAGCTTTAGACAAAGCAGTGGAAGACGGTTTTAGTCGACTGCCCGTTCTGCGTAAAGATGACGACGATGTAGATGACGTGATCGGAATCGTTTACGTAAAAGATTTAGTTATCGCAGAACGAAAGGGAGATGGAGCTTCTCCAATAACTCCGCTCATTCGCGAGGTTGAAGTGGTGCCTGAAAACAAGCTTGTTGCAGATCTCATGCGCAGCATGCAGGCGAACAAATTCCACATGGTGATGGTCGCTGATGAATACGGAATCATTGTGGGTCTAGCAACGCTTGAAGACTGCTTAGAGGAATTGGTCGGTGAGATTGTTGACGAACACGACGATGAGGACCTTTCGCTGCAAACGCTGCCAAACGGTGACTATTTGGTCATCGGTTCAATGCCGATATCTCGACTAAACGACGAGCTGGAAATGAAAGTCCCGGAAACCGAATATGACACCATCGGCGGGTTCATTTTCGGCATGCTTGGGCACGTGCCAGTGCAAGGTGAGTCGGTGGACTACGACGGTTGGAGAATCAGCACCGAGCAACTTGATGGTCGTCGCATCCAACAAGTTCGCATCAGCGCCATTACCGCATAACGACTATCGTCGGGCGAATGGACATTTCGCTTAACGGAAAAGTTGCGTTGATCACTGGCGGATCTCGAGGAATTGGTTTGGCAATTGCCAAATCATTTGCAGAATCTGGTGCAAAAGTAATGATCACATCGCGCAAGGAAGACGCCCTGGCAAAAGCTAAAGCAGAAATTGGCGGAGAAACCGAATTCATTGCTGGCAATGCTGGTGACACAGTTTTTGCAAAGGATTGTGTTCAATCAACGATTGAGCGATTCGGAAAAATTGACATTTTTGTAAATAACGCCGCAACAAATCCGTATGCGGGTCCAACGCTGGATGTAAGCGAAGGGCAGTTTGATAAGACATTTCAAGTGAACCTACGTGGACCGCTGTTTTGGTGTTCACAAGTGTGGAGTCAATGGATGCGTGAAAACCCCGGTGTCATGATCAATATTGCTTCGGTTGGTGGATTGCGTGCCGAGGGCAGTCTTGGTGTGTACAACTTGACTAAAGCAGCCCTCATTCATCTCACTCGACAGCTGGCAGGAGAGCTTGGCCTCACTCGCGTGGTTGGTATTGCACCAGGATTAGTTAAAACCGACTTTGCTCAGATGCTTGTAGATAATTATGGAGATTCACTCGCAAAGCGTCTGCCTCGTAAACGGCTCGGAGAGCCACAAGACATTGCGAATCTTGCAACTTTCCTTGCCTCTGATGCCGCAAGCTGGATTACTGGTGAGACTTATGTAATTGACGGTGGAGCTGGGGTTGCTTCTGGTGCAATGTGATTTCGAACTTCGCGAAACAGTGTTGGACCACCAATAGCAAGTGCGCTTAGACAGATTACTGCTGCAACGATAAACGGCATCCTTAAATTTGTTGCATAAGCGATTTGGCCGCCAATTAACGCGCCAATTCCAATAGAACCGGTTCCGATAAATCGATACACGCTATTCACACGGCCGAACAACTCAGAGGGAATTACTCGCTGACGAAGCGAGACCGTAACCACATTCCACGTTGTTCCTGCAAGCCCCATGAGTGATGCAGCAATTGCAATAGCCCAAACATATGGAAAGAAAAAATAGATAATTCCGACAAATCCAAAAACAAAGTACGAGTAAATGATTGATTGCGCGACACCCAGTTTCTTTGCAATGCGATCACCTAGTAAGCCGCCAAGTATTGAACCAATCGCAGTGAGTGCAAGCAGGAAGCCGTAAGCCCTTCCGGTTACGCCCAGTTCTTCTGCTGCATATTTCACGAAGATTGCATCACCGAACATCGCAGTCATATTGGTGATACCAAGCATGATGGCCAAGGTGCGAATCAGCCGGTTGTTCCACAGCCATGCAAGTCCTTCCTTTAGGTCTGCCAAAAAAGTCGGTTGTTGAATATTGGTGGATGCATCTGGGGCATCCTTTTTGGGCAAGCGAATGCTGGCTACCAGCACTGCGGCAAGTGCAAAAGATGCAGCATCAACTCCGAAAGGAACCCCAACGGCAACAACAAAGGCCCATGCTCCAAGAGGTAATCCGATGAAGGTGTTTGTAATGAGCTCAAGGCTCGACAGCCTGCCGTTGGCTTTTTCTAGAAGACGTTCCGGGACGATTTGGGGGAGAAAGGCTTGTGCCGACATATCAAAGATCACTTCGCAACACCCAACGCCAATCAGAATCACCATAAATGTCCAGATGGAAAGGGAGCCGACCGCAGCAGAAATTGCGATGATGCCAAAGAGAATTGCCCGAATGATGTTTGCTACCACCATGAGCTTTCTTCGATCAAAGCGGTCGATGTACACGCCAGCAGGTAGCGACAGAACCAACCATGGAATCATTGAGCTAAAACTCACTCCCGCAATCAGTCGTTCGTCAGACGTAAGGGACAGGGTGAGCAGTGGGGCTGCGGCATGAACCATGCCGTCACCGATGTTTGAAACTCCACTTGCAACAAATTGACGCCAGTAATTCGAAGGCAATCGGGTTTGATCTTGGTTCATTTGAGACCTTTCAATGCCTGAATGTCAATTTTTCCTAGAGATGTGAGCGGGAAGTTTTCTACGATGCGTAATTCGGTGGGCGCGCAATATGCAGGCAGTTGGTCTTTAACAAAGGCGCGAACGACGTCAAGTGTTACCTCGTCTGAGTCAGTTGTCGCCCAGGCGATAACACGTTGACCCCAATCGTCGTCTGGCATTCCTCTTACAACCACCTGTGAAATTCCTGGCATTTTTGAAATGATTTCTTCGACTGCAAGAGGCCATACATTTTCACCGCCGGTAATGATCATGTCGTCGCTGCGCCCGAACACATGCAGATTTTCGTTTTCAAATGTTCCGCTGTCACCAGTGTGATACCAACCTTGTTCATCAATTTTGGATGGCGAGTCGAGGTATCCGCGAAATAGCGATGGACTTCGTAACAGAATCTGCTGCGAAACGATTTGAATTTCTACGGAGTCGAGTGGAATTCCGTTATAGGCAATTCCTCCAAGGGTTTCTGTCATTCCGTACGTTGTAATTACGTTCTTCGGTAAATCTGGAGGAGCAGCAGACCCGCCAAGCAATATGCAAGAAAACTTTGATGGGTCAATGCGCTTAAATGCAGTGGGAACTAGCGAAGTGTGAGTCGCTCCATTTTTCGCGGCTTGTTCTACAAGAGCCGATTCGAATTTTGGTTGGATGGTAATTGGGTTACCAATCTTGATTGACCTTGCAACAATGCTGAATCCGGCAACGTGAGAAACTGGGAGGCACAGCAACCAATGAGATGAACTGTCGATACCAAGGCGGTTGGCTGTCATTGCTAGGTAGGCATCAATTGAGCCGTGAGTGTGAATGACTCCTTTTGGCGTCCCTGTTGAACCACTCGTTGCAATTACCAATGCGTCGCCCGATTTCGTTGGCGATGATTCAGAAAAGAGGTGTTGGACTCCATCAGAATCGACAAGCTCAGCCGGTTTGAACTGGCCAATGAGGCGTTGCTTGGCTGCATGCGGTAGACGCTGATCGATAGGGAAAACTGCATCTCCGCTTTCCCATGCTGCTTGCACCCGTTCAACAAATGCCTGTCCTGCCGGCATGTCGAGTGCAATAAGCCGATTCACGGTCATCAGCGTAGGCGTTGAAAGGTGCGACACTAGTGAGATGCAAAAACAGCCAAGTGGAGTACAACTGTGGATTTTGGGTGCGCGACCTCGAACATTGCCCGCCGCATTTGTTCCAGTGTTTGTTGCAGTTGGTCGCGCAATATCGCAAGACGTTGCTGAGACAAAGATGTGGTTAGGGGCGTTTTGTGCTTTGGTCGTCAGTGTTGCTTTGCAAGTTGGGGTGAACTATGCAAACGATTATTCAGATGGAATTAAGGGCACAGATAATCAGCGAGTAGGTCCGCTGCGATTAGTCGGATCGGGACTGGTTCCAGCAAGAAATGTGAAGATTGCAGCCTTCATCGCATTTGGTGTCGCCGCGGTGTTCGGCCTATTTATTGCCTTGGCAACATCTCTTGCATTGATACCAGTTGGCATTTTGTGTATTGCCGCAGGTTGGTTGTACACCGGTGGCCCTAAACCATATGGATATTTGGGGTTCGGCGAATTATTTGTATTTGTATTTTTCGGTCTCGTTGCAACGTGTGGTTCGGTGTACGCCATAACTCAAACCATTGATGGAGTTACATGGATGGCTGCTTGTGTTGTAGGCCTATTGTCGTGTGCGCTCCTAGTAGTCAACAATCTTCGCGATATTCCTGGAGACACTCAAGCAAATAAGAAAACTTTGGCAGTTCGCATAGGAGATGCCAAAACTCGCCAAATGTATGTTTCTATGTTTTTAGTGGTTGCAATAATGCTCATTGGTTTATCAGTAACCGATGCTTCGGTTTTGATCTCATTGTTTGGCTTGTTGGCCGCAATTCCAGCTATTAAAGCCGTGCTTTCTGGCGCAAAGGGAAGAGACCTCATCCCTGTGCTCGGCGCAACAGGAAAGGCGCAATTGATAGTTGGTCTACTGCTTGCTGTTGGTTTGGCTATCTAGCCACTCATTAACGATTTCGCAAAAACTTGATGGCGTTTCTGTGTGCACGGCATGACCTGCATTAGGCACAACTGCAATCTCAGAAGTAGGGATCAGACTGTGCATTTGCTCGGCTAGACCTACAAATTTCTTATCGAGCTCGCCAGCAACAATAAGCACAGGAATACGAATACGGTGTAGTTCGCCCCACAACGGTTGTTGACTTCCTGTTCCGCAAAGGCGAAGACTGCTGGCAAGCGAGGTGGCAGTGTTACGCATACGGTCTGCGATTTCTTCCTCGCTGAACAATGAATTCGCAAATAGGGGTTGTTGTACCCATTCGCGAATAAACGACTCGCTTCCTTTGTCTTCTATTGAGCAAGCGAGTGCCTCATCTTGCAATTTGCGATCAATTCGCTCTTGGTCATCAGAGATTCCAGCAGTTCCACTCACCAGCACTGCGCCGGTAAAAGCGTCAGGGTGTTGCAATACAGCATGAAGTGCGATGCGGGCTCCCATGCTGTATCCAATTACGGTGCTGCCTGCAGATATTTCAGCTACAGCATTACCTGCTTCAACAAGATTGAGTGATACTCCCTGAGATGCACCATGGTCAGGAGCGTCGATAAATATTTTGGTTCCACCATGAATGCCGGACGCGGGTTTCTTCCAAGAATTGCCAGTTTGAGTGAATCCATGGACGAAACATAAACGAGGGTTTCCTGATCCTTGGCTTGTGAACTGCAACTTCATGAATTTGCGTGCATTCGCTCAAGAATGCGCTCAAACATCTCTACATCTTGAGCGCCTGGGACAGACCATTGTCCATTAATGATGAAAGTTGGGACTGCGGTTACGCCGTATTCGGTTGCTTGTGCGATTTCGTTTTGCACTTCAGTCACGAGTTCATCGCTTTCAAGAAATTGTCGCGCAACGGTTTCGTCAATGCCGGTTTCAACTGCACAAGAAACGAGCACTGCGGTGTCGGCGATATTTTGTCCATCCGTGAAATATGCTTTCATCAAACGCTCTTTCAACAGTATTTGTGTGGCGCTTCCATGATTGATTAGCGCAAAGGCAAGTAAGCGGTGCGCTGTAAAGGTGTTTGCGCGTAAGGCAACATCCATGTTGAAATCAATATTGTCTTGGGCTGCAACGTTAGTTACATGTTGCAAAATCTCTGCCGCACGTTGCTCGCCACCAAATTTCTTGGCGTAGGCATCTTTGGCGTAGGTCGTCTCGGTGCTCGATGCGGTTGGGTCCAGCTGGAATGGCTTAAAGCTGTAATCCACCTGAATATCGATTCCACGAGCCTGAAGGCGAGAAATTGCGGTCTCAAATCGACGTTTTCCAATAAAACACCAAGGACATATGACGTCGGAGAAGATTTCGATGCGCATAGATGCCACGATAGAGGGGATGGCTTCGTCTCCCGCAACTACGGCAACCTTTTGCGCGACTCTCGTGGACGAGTGGGTGCGGCTGGGTGTGAAACACGCTGTTGTGTCGCCTGGGTCACGAAGTACGCCAATGGCAATAGCTCTCGCCAACCATCCGCAGATTTCAATCAATGTGTTTCACGATGAACGATCTGCAGCGTTTGCAGCTCTCGGCATTGGGCTTGAGTCGCACGTTCCAGCAATCCTGCTGTGCACATCGGGAACTGCAGCAGCACATTTTTTCGCCGCAGTAATCGAAGCCAATTACGCACATATACCCATGATTGTCTGCACGGCAGATCGTCCTCCAGAGTTGCAGGGTGTTGGTGCTCCGCAGACCATTGACCAAACACAGTTGTATGGCAAGTATGTAAGAAAGTTTTTTGATGCAGGCGTCGCAGATGACTCGAATCGTTCAAAATGGAGATCGTTTGCACGTGAAACGTTTTCGTCAACAGTCGGGGTGAATCGCGGCGCATGTCAGGTGAATTTGCCATTTCGTGAACCACTTGTTGGCGAAGTGGGAGACATTCCTCCAGTCGATAGTCATTCTCCAGTGCGTGTGGGTGCAGAAATCGCATCTTCGAGTGAGCGAAAAAAACTTAATCTTGCATTGAGGGCTGAAAAAGGAATCATTGTTGCTGGCAACGGAATTGATCAGCCGCGATTCATTCTTGAGCTGGCGTCGCGCCTGGGTTGGCCAGTACTTGCAGACCCGCGAAGTTTGTGTCGAGTTGCCGAAAATGAGTCACACGGAGCAGTAATCGTTAGTTGCGCCGATGTCATTCTTCGCAATTCAGGCATCGCTCAAGAGTTGATACCTGAATTTGTTTTGCGCATTGGAGATCCTCCGGTAAGCAAAGTTGCCAATCAATGGCTTGCTGCTTGTAAGGCTGAGCAAATTGCTGTTACTAACCAGCCTTCATTAATCGATCCCGACAAAGTAGTGACAACTCATATCGTCGGATCCTTTAATGAATTGTTCATGGAGTTAAACCAACTTGTTAGACAGAATCACGACGCCGCGCAAAGTCGTTCGTCTTGGTTGGCTCAATGGTCCAGCGCCGAAGAAAAATCTCGCAATGCCATAGATTCAGTATTTGCGAAACAGATATCGGAATCATCTCCGTTGACCGAACCGTTAACGGCAGTCACGGTGTTGGATGCACTTCCATCGGGTTCGCGGCTTGTCGTTTCATCGTCAATGCCTGTTCGAGACCTTGAGTGGTTTTCGCCCCCGAGAAATGGAATAAGGGTGTATAGCAACCGTGGAGTAAATGGAATCGACGGTGTGGTTTCAACCGCAGTAGGTATTGCGATTGCATCTTCAGTAAAAACAGCACTCATCATTGGAGACGTTGCCATGTTGCACGACAGCAACGGACTACTCAACATTATGAAGCGAAATATTGATATGAAGATTGTGGTCGTTGATAATGAAGGGGGAGGAATATTCTCATTCCTCCCACAATCGCAGTTGCTAGAGCAATCGCAATTTGAATTGTTGTTTGGAACACCTCACGAGGTCGATTTCCAAGCGTTGGCAACGGCGCACGGGGTGCCATTTGCGTTGGCATCAAATGCGTCGGAACTCCGCGATCTACTGAACCGGGCAGGTACGGGAATCATTGGCGTTCGTACAAATCGCATGCAAAATGTTGTTGATCACAATTATCTGTATGACGCTGTTTCGCAGGCTTTAGCGAAATAGTGCTTACGGGCGAACAATCGCTGCCAACATTGCTTGCAGCTTCGCTTGTGTTTCCGTTAACTCATCCAAAGGTTCGCTGTCGGCAACAATTCCACCACCTGCAAAGAGCCGTGCAATAGTTCGAGTCTCATTCAGTTGAGCGCACCGAATGGCAACCGCAAAAACTCCATTGCCTTGTTGATCGCACCAACCGATTGCGCCACCATATTTATCTCGACTCATACCTTCGTTGTTGGCGATGAGGGCAAGTGCTTTGCCGCGTGGGAATCCGCCAAGAGCCGGTGTTGGCGACAGTGCCATTGCAGCATCAAGTACATGAATATGCGGCTGAGAAAGTTTCCCGATCAATCGAGTGCCTAAATGCTGAACATTTGCAACTTGCACTATTGAAGGCTGCGCTTCCCAATCCAAGTAAGAACAGTGGGGAAGCAATGTGTCGTGCACCATGTCAATTACCACTCGATGTTCGACTTGGTTTTTTGTACTTGCCAAAAGTTTCTTGGCGAGTGATGCATCGGTCTCTGGATCTCCAGTGCGCGGAGTAGTACCGGCTAGCGGGTGGCTTGAAATTTCATCGCCATAGATCGAGACCAGAAGTTCAGGCGAAGCCCCAATGAATCCGTCAAATGAAAAGCGATAACTAGACCCAAACGAGGCACGAAGTCGAAGTAGCACGGAGTGAACATCGATCGGTATATTTGATTCAACGATCACGTCGCGGGCTATTACCGCTTTGGTGATATCTCCTTGTTGTACGGCCTTGCGTGCAGCGTCTACTGCGCTTAAGTATGTGTCGACTGAAACGCCTTCGTGAACATTGAACGAGGCATGTGACGGTTTCGGAGGGTTTGAGGACAAATCGGGAACCTGAGCATCATCAATCAGCGTCACCCAGGTTTCACCGCTTTGGGTTTTGCAAATGGTTACTGATGGGATAACAAAATCGGATTCATGTGAAGAATCAAACGGGATCGCACCAAACATGATTGGGCCCACACCAATTGGGCAGTCCAAGGTTTCATGGTCAATGTTGGCAAGCATTTCTCGTATATGCCTTGCATCGCCGCGGGCGCTTACTCCTCGAGCAGCAAAACCAACACCGTCACGAACAAAAAGTAGACCATCGCCACGCGCAAAGTCGTTGAGATCAACTGTTTGATCAGTGATTTGAGAAAGTGGAAACGACCGGGCTTTCACGAGTAGCCCTACTTTTTCGTAGCGTGCATCAATTGAGTGAGTCCGCCGGACAATTGCTCGTGACGAACGTGTTCAAAGCCTGCTTCTTCCAACATGCGAACAAGTGCTGCAGGCTCTGGCAGGTAGGCAACACTTTTTGGTAGATAGTTGTATGCAGCACGGTTGGAGAGCAAGCCACCTATGCGGGGAACTACTTTTCCAAAGTAGATCGAGTTACCCCAGCGAATGATTGGGTTTGTTGGCGTACTTACGTCGAGCAACGCAATTCGGCCACCTGGTTTGACGACTCGGCTGATTTCATGAAAAAAGACACCAAGATCAACAAGGTTGCGAAGGGCGAATCCGCATGTGACTCCGTCTACCGATGCAGTAGCAATAGGAAGACGCAAAATGTCGGCTTGAACACGGGGAGCATTGCTGTGATCGGCTGCCAGCATGCCAAAGGACATGTCAAAAGAAAGTGGCAGAAGTCCGGCCTTTCTCAGATCGATACAGAGGTCTCCAGTTCCACTTGCGAGGTCGAGAACTCGTGCGCCGCGGCTTAATGCCAGTTTTCGCACCGCAATCTTGCGCCAGCGCGTATCTAGGCGAAAAGTCATGATGCGATTTACTAGGTCGTAGCGAGGTGCAATCGCGTCAAACATGTTCTGCACGACCTTGGCTTTTGCCTCACCTTGAGGCAGATCTGTGGTGTCCCATGTTGCCTTTTCAGAATTGCTCACCTCGTCAGGTTACGTCAATCTCGGCAATACTTAATGGTTGAGCTTGTTGCTTTGTTGTCAAGCCTGTAGTTGGGGGACTCATGATTGATTTTTCGTTTTCACCAGAAATTGAGGAAGTACGTCTCAAAGTACGTGCGTTTATGGATGAACAGGTTCGTCCAAAATGGGAGTCAATTGATCAGAACGATCGTTCAGCTGTAGTCAAGACCATCGTTGAACTACGCAAACTTGCGCAAGAAGATTGGAAACTGTGGTTGCCACATATGCCTGCTGAATGGGGTGGCATGGGTCTTGGACCAACAGCAATGGCAGCGGTATCGGCCGAGGCTGCCAAAGTGAGTATCGGTCCATATGTGTTGAATGCTCAGGCCCCTGATGAAGGCAATCAGCACACGTTGTTGCATTGGGCTACGCCAGAACAAAAAGAGAAATACTTGCGGCCGCTCTGTGAGGGTAAAAAGCGTTCATGTTTTGCCATGACGGAGCCAGAGGTTGCCGGCAGTGATCCAACACTCATCAAAACGTTTGCCTACAAAGACGGGGATGAGTGGGTAATAAATGGACATAAGTGGTTTATCTCAGGTGCACGCGGCGCACATTTTGCGCTGCTAGTTGCTCGTACCGAAGAAGATCCAGATCTTCCACAAGCAGCAAACTCGTGTTTCATCGTTGACATACCTAGCGAGGGTTGGAACATCGTAAGAGATGTTGAAACCATGTCTGGCGGTCACAATCATTGCGAAATAGAAATTAAGGATTTGCGAGTTCCGAACGAGAACATGTTGGGTGGTCGCGGACAAGGCCATCTTCTCGGCCAGTATCGTCTTGGCCCAGCGCGCTTGGCACATTGCATGCGTTGGATCGCACAAGCCGAAACTGCGCTCGACATGATGGTCGCTCGTGCACTCGAGCGATACTCGCACGGTTCGCTACTGGCAGAAAAGCAAGGCATTCAGTGGCTCATTGCAGATTCAGCAATGGAGATGTACCAGGGAAAACTGATGATTTTGCACGCTGCATACAAGATTGAGCATGGAATGGATTTCACGAGTGAAGTAAGTATGACCAAGCACTTTGTGGCAAACAGTTTGTGGAGAATTATTGATCGTGCAATTCAAGTTCACGGCGCATTGGGATATAGCACGGACACGCCGCTTGCAGGTATGTTGCAGCAGGCCAGGTGGAGTCGTTTCGCCGATGGAGCAGATGAAATACATCAAATGCGAATTGCGCAACGCACAATTTCTGCATACAAAGATTTCGGTACAACGAAGAAGGCGACAGGAGACTTGCCATTATGAACAAGCGTGATATCACTTTTGGCGTGTTCATGCCACAGGGCTGGAAAATGGAGCTCGTTGGTATTGAAAACCCGGTTGAAAAATGGAATGCGGCCGTAGATATTGCAGTAACTGCCGAAGAACTCGGATTTGATTCCATTTGGGTTTACGACCACTTTCATAATGTTCCGCGCCCTGCCCATGAAACGGTCTTTGAGTGTTGGACGGTGATGGCAGCAATAAGTCAGCTGACAAAGCGAATTCGATTGGGTCAAATGGTGGGCTGCAACTTGTATCGCCCGCCAGCACTGCTCGCAAAAATCACCAGCACGCTCGATGTCATTTCGGGCGGCCGTTTGGACTGGGGTATTGGCGCCGGCTGGTATGAAAACGAATGCAGAGGATACGGATATGAATTTCCCGTTCCGAAGGACCGCATTGCCATGCTTCGCGAAAGTGTTGAAATTGTAAAGATGATGTGGTCTCAAGAAGAAACCACATACGACGGCAAGTATTACCAACTTGTCCGCGCTAACTGCGACCCAAAGCCGTTGCAGTCACCTCGTCCGCCAATTTGGATTGGAGGAGGTGGAGAGCAATTGACTCTGCGGGTCGTTGCGCAACATGCCGATTATTCAAACTTCGGTGGCACTCTTGAAGATTTCGCCCGCAAAGTTGAGATCTTGAAAGGTCATTGCGAAAAAGTTGGTCGAGACGAATCAGAGATACGAAAGACCACATCGGGTGAAATACTTATTCGCGATACTGAAAAAGAACTTCGTGAATTTCAAATTGCCAGCGGACGCGGAGATCAGTTTGAGCAATGGAGCAAAGCAAACTTTGTAGGAACACCTGACCAGGTGGCCGAGCGTATAGATGCCTTCGTTCAAGCAGGCTGCAGTGGATTCATTCCTTGGTGCGTTGACTATCCCGACAAGCACACGCTGAATGAATTTGCAAAAATTATGAAGTCGTACCGCTAATTATTTAGTAGTAGTGACGGAAAATAATTTCAGCAACACATGAAGGCTTAGTAGCGCCTTCGCATTCAAAAGTGGTTTCTAAGACAACCTGAGCGCCACCGGCAATTTCCGTTGCTTCAAGAAGTTTCACGCCTGCACGTAAGCGGGCTCCCACTGGAACCGGCGCCATGAAACGCACTTTGTTGGTTCCGTAGTTGACTCCCATCTTCACGCCTTCAACTTTCCAGATTTGCCCGATTAACACCGGTGCAAGTGACAGCGTGAGATAACCATGCGCAATGGTTTGGCCAAATGGTCCGCTTTTTGCTCGTTCGGTGTCCAAGTGAATCCATTGATGATCGCCGGTTGCATCGGCAAAAAGTTGCACCTGTTCTTGGGTGACGGTGATGTAATCGCTGTATCCCAAATGCTGGCCAACATGTGCCATGAGATCTGCTTGGTCCTTGATGATGGTTGTCATGTACTCAGTGTGGCAGACCAGTACGACCAAATGCGAACTAGCGGGTACGGGTTAGTGAAACCAGACTTTTTGGTGCGACCGACTTTGGTTGTGCAGAAGCAGTGCACAAAGCGCGACATCAAAGACCACATTCAGGAACGAATATGGAACAAGCGTTCTATGAACGATGAGATTGGAAACAAAAGGCGAGAAGGCTGCCACTAGGGCTATGGCGTACCCAATTTTGAGTTCATTGGCCATGAGTAAGCCGCCGAGTGCATGCGCAGCAATGACCACAATTCCATAGATTGGGCCAAAGGTGTACACCGTACGTATGTATCCAATTTCCATTTGGGTATCCATGAAATTGGCGAGAGCGAAAAAGCCATTGATATACAAAAGCCATGTCGCAATTTGCAAAGTTTGTGGCTGCATGCGGTCAAACCACTTTTTGAAATTGATGTTCTGCACCTTTTCATTCTTGCAGACCTAGCCTGTTGTTATGCGTTCAGGCTTTGTTTCCTTGGTTGGGCGTCCAAATGTTGGCAAGTCCACTTTGGTGAATGCTCTCACGGGAACAAAAGTGAGCATCGTTTCGGATAAGCCGCAAACCACCCGAACTCGAATTCGCGGTGTGGTCACACATGACGAATATCAGATCATTTTCGTTGATACTCCTGGGTTGCATAAAGCTGTGAGTGCGCTGGGTGAAAAAGTAAACGCAACTGCCCTTGAATCAACCAAAGATGTTGATGTGGTGTGTCTTGTGATTGACGCAACTCAGCCGTTCGGGAAGGGCGATCAGTGGGTGGCGAATCACATTGATATGTCTAAGGCTGTTGTTATTTTGAACAAAATTGACAGAGCTTCGCCACAACAAATTCTGAAGCAGTTGACAAAACTCAGCGAGTTGGGTGCCCGCGACTATTTCCCTGTTAGTGCAAAAACGGGTGATGGTATTGCTCAACTGAACGCCCACTTGGGATCGCTTTTGCCCGAAGGTGAACAGTTGTACCCAGCGGAGATGACGACCGAAACTTCCCCTGGTGAATGGGTTGCAGAACTTGTGCGTGAACAATTGCTTGCGATCACATTTGACGAATTGCCGTACTCCATAGCAACTCGGGTCACTGAGTGGGAAGACAACAAGGTTCGCTGTGAGATCGTTGTGGAACGTGACAGCCAAAAAGGAATGGTTATTGGAAAGGGCGGCCTCGTATTGAAGCAGGTGGGTACGGCCGTCCGGAAGCAGTTACCCAAAGGAACGTTTTTGGAACTTGCTGTAGTGGTTGATAAGAACTGGCAGCAACGTGCAGATCGAGTTGAGCGACTGGGTTATTAACGCAACTGTTTACGATGTGACAAGCATTTTGTAATCGTCAAACGTAACTGGAATTCCCGCTCCAGCAATGTCTCCTCGTCCACGTGGTACGCCAATTGGTTTGCCAGCAACGCTGAATGTCACTTGTCCAATACCAGGTTGGCTGGTAAGAGTGAGCACAATTTGCGCAATCGCAAGTCGCTGTTCGCTTGGTTTGACTAGATCTAGATATCCACGCTTTGCGTTGACATTGGCAACACCGCCGTCAACTTCCACAGTTGCTGAAAAATTTGTGGGAAGCAATGTAGTGACACGTGTGTGTGCTGGGTCGGGTAACCCGGCGATGAGCGCGGCAAAAACAGCTTGAGGGTCTGTTGGGGATGGAATTTCAAGCCGAACTCGAACCATCCCAGCAGATTTAATGAAATAAAAGTCGGCCTGCTCGTAAGCGGCTCCAGCAATGGTTGTTTGGACTGCATATGGAATGGTCGTAGCGGGAATTGTCGTTTCAGGAGAATTCAGATCAAACGGAATGCTGTTTGGATTCACTTCAACAAATTCACCTGATTTTGGAACAGCGCAAGACGCCGTGACGCTTGCAAGAGCTACAACGAAAACCGACAACTTTGCAGATTTCATGAGACTGGTCCAATTTTAGGAAACGTGAAAGAAAATACGGCCCCACCCTCTGGAGAGCTGTCAACTGTCACCGCGCCGTTCATTGCACGAGCGTGTTCTTGCACGATTGCAAGTCCTAGTCCACTGCCCGTGCTGTTTCGCGATGCCGTGCCGCGAGCGAAACGATTAAAGATGTTATTTCGCTCGCTAGCCGCAATACCGGGGCCAGAGTCGTGAACCGAAATAACAAATGTCTCATTGTTGAGGACTAGTGAAACGCGATTTGCGCCTCCTGCGTGGTCGCGCGCATTTTCAAGCAAATTGACTAGCACGCGTTCTATTCGCCGACGATCAAGTAGGCACTCATCTTCTCCTGCGGTTTCTCCATCGCTTGAAGCCACAGAAGATCGATATTCAATATTCCCAAATCCATAGCGGTTCATTATTCGCACAATGAGATCATTGAGGCGAACTATTTCGTTTTCAGATTCTTCTGCTTGTGCATCTAAACGAGATAACTCAAGTAAGTCCAGAACGGTTCGATCAAAACGTTCAATTTGCTTTTTCATAATGTCAATAGCTTGTTGATTGCGTTCCGAAAACTCTGATCTGCGAGCGATCAGTACTTCCGAGGCTGCTGCAAGTGCAGTAACGGGTGATCGCAATTCATGGCTGACGTCACTCGCAAAGCGTTGCTCTCGTTCAATTCTCTCTTGAACAGCGTTAGCCATTTCGTTAAATGAAGTGACTAATTGTTGAAGATCCGCATCGTCTTCATGGTCTAGACGTGTGTCAAGTCCACCAGTCGCAATTTTGTTGGCAGCTAGAGCCACTCGAGTTAGCGGCCGCAGAACATTTTGGCTCATAGAGAATCCAAGCACACCTGCGGCACCGGTAATGAGAACTACACCAATGATCAACGTAATTTGAATTGTGCGAAGTGTGTTTTCTACATCTGACACTGGAAAGGCTTCAAAGTAATGAATGCCAATAGATGGAACTGCAACACCAATTGCCTCGTACGGTTTTCCCTCAAAGACAAAGCGTTGACGCCCAGTTCGATTATTGAGCGTTTCGGAAAGTAGCTCTGGGGGAAGATTCGATTGAGTGAATCTCAAAGGATCTTGCGCGTAGTACAGCTCTCCCTTCCCAGGGCGTGCATCGATCTGTACAACAGCGAATCCATCTTGTTCCGTGCGAATTTGGGTAATGAGTTCAGCGACGTTGGTTCCGTCGGTTTCTACGAAACTGCGCATCAGTTGCGCATTGTTGAAAGCCTGTCGCTGTGCAACTTCAGAACGTTGACCTAATAGATATGAACGAGTGCTTGCAAAGGTGACAATGCTCAGTGCGACTGCGGCGGCGAAAGCTGCGAGACCAAAAAACAGAACCATTCGTTGACGGATGCTGAGTCGTAATGGCAGGGAGGACCTTGGCACTGTTACAGCATGGCAGTAAATAGGTGAGACCGGAACCGGCGGGACCCAAGGGGGAGCATGAGTGCCCGCCGGTTCGATAGGGCAAATTCTGCTCGGTGAATGTGACAAAACCCGTGAATTTGTGTGCGTTTTATGTAACAATTTCGCAAAATCGGGCAGACTTCTAGAGCATGTTCACGCTGTTGTTTGTGGAAGATGATGAATCCATCCGCACCGCATTACGCCTTGCCTTGGAAGATGAGGGATACAACGTGGTTGAGGCTGCAGACGGAGAATCTGGAATAGCCCTGTTTAACCAGATCGCGCCAGATTTAGTGCTGTTAGATCTAAGGCTTCCAGACATTTCTGGCTTTGAGGTTTGCCGTGCTTTGCGTCGCACAAGCATCGTTCCCATCATCATGGTTACTGCACAAACAGACACGACCGATTTGGTTAATGGATTTGATGCAGGTGCAGATGACTATGTGACTAAGCCAGTCGTGCCAAAAGAGTTAACGGCGCGAGTAAGGGCTGCATTACGTAGAACTCAGTCCAACGAGTCTTCCATTTCAGCCAATAAATCATTGAGCAAAATTGGCGACATTGAAATTGATCGCACATCAAGCATCGTGCGAAAAGGTAGCGCTGAGATTTCACTTACAAAAACGGAATATCGGTTGCTTATTGAATTCGCAGATCATCCAGGAATGGTGTTGTCGCGCGACCAACTGCTGGAGCGGGTATGGGGTTATGAATATCTTGGCGACTCTCGTCTTGTTGATGCACACGTTCGCAGGCTGCGCGTAAAAATTGAAACTCTTCCAGAAGAACCACAAATGATCGTGACGGTTCGAGGGATGGGTTATCGACTTATTCCGCAATGAAAAAATTATTTTGAAGCAAAGAAGTTGGCTACATCGTCAAATTGAATGGTGCGCTTCATTGGGGGAAGAGTAGATACAAGCTGCTTTCCGTATCCCTTTGTGGCTAGTCGCGGATCCAGAATTGCAACTACTCCAGAATCTTTTCTCGACCTAATGAGACGTCCTGCCGCTTGGGCCAATTGTGTTGCAGCAAGTGGAATATCAATTTCGTTAAATGCACTTCTACCTACCTCGTCGCGACGCGCACTCAAGAGAGGGTCGTCGGGCCGAGGAAACGGAATTTTGTCGATGATGACAAGGCTCAATGTTTGGCCAGGTACATCGACGCCTTGGAAAAAACCCGCTGTTGCAAATAGGCAGGAGGATTCTTCCTGTGCAAATGCATCCACCAGTGCCATCTTTGGTAGGTCGTCCTGTCTCCAAATTTTGAATTCAAGTCGCCTAGCCATTTCGTCGGCAGCCTGGTGCATTGCGCGATAAGTAGTGAAGAGTGCAAGGGTTCTTCCGTTTGCAGCATTGATGAGATGCTCAATTTCATCCAGTACGGCTTCATCGCGTCGCGGATCATTTGGCGCTGGTAAGTGTTTTGCGCAATACAACACCGCAGAATTTTCGTAATCAAAAGGACTTCCAACGTCAATCGAGTCAATTTCGTCGTCGGTGAGCCCGATTCGTGCTGGCAGCGCTAGTGGGATTGTGGCGCTAGCAAGAATTGCCGTGCGCTTAGACCAAATTCCCTCACGCAATGAAGGGCCTACGTTGAGCGGTGCAAGTTCAAGGGTTGGCCGATCTTTCGAACCACTCACAAAAGCAACGGTGCGCGAGCCAGCGGTTAAGGAGCCGTCTATTACCTCTACAAGCCGAGTGCTCAGTGTTTGGCCGCGCAAAATTCGTTGCTTGGCAGATTCGTCAGAAGTGTTGACGGCTCGCAAACCTGCAATGGCCTCATCAAGTTTGAGTCGCAGACGATTGAGCACATCTTGAATGTCATCTGGCAGAGGGAGAGGAATGCGCTTATCAAGGTGTTGCGCAATGAGTCCACCGAATTCGTTGCCAATCTGTTGAAGCGACCCGGACATCGCATCATCGCGAACAATCGCGCGTAGCGCACTATTGACATGGTTGATGCTTCCAGGGCTTATCGACATGCTCACTGATGAACTCATGACATCTTCAAGCTGATGTGCCTCATCAAAAATGACGACTTCGTGTTCCGGGAGTAATGCGCCATCGGTTGCGACGTCTAGACCATAAATATGTGTATTGACAACTACCACGTCAGCGACTGAAGCAAAGTCACGCGCGCGTTCGGCGAAGCACACATCTCCTGAAGGGCACCGACTTGCACCGGGACACTCATCGCTA
Source organism: Ilumatobacteraceae bacterium (assembly GCA_017853385.1). GTDB lineage: Bacteria > Actinomycetota > Acidimicrobiia > Acidimicrobiales > Ilumatobacteraceae > UBA3006. The sequence continues at coordinate 32,099 of JAFMJR010000003.1, forward strand.
CCGATGCTGACTTGTTTCCATGCCATGTCGCGTGGAGTCCACGTTAAATCTCCAGCGTCACCAGTGGAAGTGTCTTCCGACCATTTCACCAACTTGTCAATGTCGCTTTGAACCTGAGGAGAGAATTCATCTAGATCGAGCTTGTGGTGTTTAGGTTCTTGAATTTCAGAGATTCGCTGGGCGCAAAGATAATTATTTCGACCCTTCAGCACGGCCCAATCAATTGATCTACCGATTATGGGTTCTAATGCACTAGCAAGAAGTGGTAAATCGTGTTTTGCTAATTGATCTTGCAACGCTTTTGTGTATGTGGAGACCACAACACGCTTGCCAGAATTGATGGCTGGTACCAAATACCCAAGGGTTTTGCCAGTGCCTGTGCCAGCTTGAACAATGAGGTGTCGTTTATTTTCAATTGCTTGCGATATGGCTTCAGCCATAGCTATTTGTCCAGATCTCTGCTCTACGTTTGGCAGAGTGTCAATTACTGATTGCAGCAATGAAGCAACATCATGCTGATGGTGGTTTTCAACTCCCATTGGTCAACTTGATGGCGTTATCAATCTCATGTTCATCAAAATCTGGCCAAGTGCGTTCGGTGAAGTAGACCTTTGCTCCACAAATTTGCCACAACATGAAATTAGAAATACGTGATTCCCCCGATGTGCGAACAACAACGTCTACTGGTGGCAAGTCGGGTGCGTACAAATTTTGGTTAATTAGATCCCGCGTCACCTGTGACGGAATTCTTGAATGATTGCGTGCTCGATCCGCAGCTCGAAGAAGCTCTGCACGACTGCCATAATCAAATGCAACGGTAAGCACCATTCCTGTGTTGTGTGCCGTGTCGGCAATTGCTTGTTCAATAGCACGTTGGATAAATCCTGGAGTCTTGGACCCTGGCTCGTTAAACGGTCTGCCGATCCATTGAATTCGCACATTGTTGGCGTTGAGTTCTTCTATGCGACCAAAGAGGCGTTTGTGAAGCGACAGGATGTGTTTTACCTCGGCGGGTGGTCGCACCCAGTTTTCTGTTGAAAAGCCAAAGACGGTTAGGTGACTTACATTGCGCTTTGAGCAAACTCGCACAACTTCTGCAAGATTTTCTTCACCGGCCGTATGCCCTTCTGTGCGGGGAAGACCGCGACGTTTAGCCCAACGACCATTGCCGTCCATAATGCAGGCGATGTGTACCGAGCGGGTACTTGCCTGCAAATCCATGCGGACACCTTACTGAAATTGGCTACGACGGCGTGCGACAATGGTGGCGTGGGAATTGAATCAACACTCCATCACGTGCTTGTTGTTGGTGGAGGAGTTGAGCAATGGGAATCACTCAGTGTCGAAGAATGGCAAAAGTATTTAGCGGTGCTCCGAAATGCTGTTGAGCATGTTGGGGCGAAGTGGCTGACGATTTACCCGCATTCTGGTGTGACCAAATCAATGAGCTCCGAGGATCTCTTGCAGAGAATCGCAAATTCTGTAAGTGGTGTTGTGAGCGAGAGCAAGGTGATCGTGCAAGGCGCCACGACGATCGTTTTTGATGCTTGTGCAGACGGCCGTGACAGGTTTGTGCGTGCAGTGAATGCACTTGGTGATGGAAACATCAAGGAAGAGAAACTGGCGCAAGCGATTCTGCACCCAGCGATTGGTGAACCCGATCTTGTAGTGATATTTGGTGCACCCGATCAATTGCCAAAGTCGCTTGTCTGGGAGTTGGCGTACAGCGAGTTGGTGTTTTTACAAACTCAGTGGCCGCAATGTAACAGCGAAGATATTGAACTTGCGATAAACGATTTTCAGCGTCGTGATCGTCGATTTGGCGGTGTTGATTCATGACGCTGTATCGCGATAAAGGAATAGTCCTTCGTAGTTACAAGTTGGGCGAGTCTGACCGAATTGTTGTTGTGATGACTGAAAACCATGGCAAGGTTCGTGCAGTCGCCAAAGGAATTCGCAAAACAAAGTCGAAAATAGGTGCTCGACTCGAACCAATGAGTCATGTTGACATTCAGCTGTATCGGGGTAGAGAACTCGACACCGTTTCACAGGTGGAACTCATTGATTCATCTGCGCGACTGCACAACAAGTTGGATAAGTTGACCCAAGGTATGTCAATGCTTGAAGCAGTTGACCAAATTGCCGAAGATCGCGAACCGTCTCCGCATCTGTATCGAATGCTGCAGGGAGCTCTCAATACGTTGATGGAGCAAGAGTCGCCAGTGATGCTTGCGGCCTTTTACTGGAAATTGCTTGCTGCGGAGGGGGTGCGGCCACAGGTGGATGCTTGTGTTGGCTGCGATGCTCGTTCTGAATTGGTTGCCTTCGACATCTTCCACGGCGGCGTGCAGTGTCGCTCATGTCGGACTGGAATCTCCATTTCGGTATCGGCGCTTGAATTGTTGCAGCAGGTGCTTGGAGGTCAATTGATGAATGCATTGGCTCAACCAGAATCGCCAGCAAGTTTTGAGATCTCTCAGTTAGCAACGCAAGCGATGGAGCACCACATAGAACGAAGACTCCGTTCAGTGGCAATGTTCAGCCCCCGTCACTAGTGGGGTTGTAGCCTGTATGCATGCCTGCGAGTGATCTAGAGCAAATTGTCAACCTCTGTAAGCGCCGTGGGTTTGTGTATCCAAGTGCCGAGATTTACGGAGGGTTCCGATCTTCGTATGACTACGGCCCGCTTGGGTCGTTAATGCTGCGAAACGTAAAAGATGCCTGGGTGCGCAGCATGGTTCAGCAGCGCGACGATGTGGTGCTTATTGACGCCGCAATCCTTGGTCCACCTCAAGTATTTGAAGCAAGTGGACATCTTGCCAATTTCAGTGATCCGTTAGTTGACTGCACGGTGTGTAAGAAGCGCTTTCGTGAAGATCAGCTAGATGCGCGCGACTGCCCACAAAAAATGAAGGGTTGCAATTTCACTGAAGCCCGTGCATTCAATTTGATGTTTCAAACACATGCAGGCCCGGTTGAGGGCGAAGGCGCAACTGTGTATATGCGTCCAGAAACTGCGCAAGGCATGTTCGTCAACTTTGCCAATGTGCTGCAAACCTCTCGCAAGAAGCCACCATTTGGCATTGCCCAGGTTGGTAAGAGTTTCCGCAACGAAATCACACCAGGCAACTTCATATTCCGAACGCGCGAATTCGAGCAGATGGAAATGGAATTTTTTGTTCCACCAGCAGAAAGTGCAAAGTGGTACGAATATTGGTGCGAGAACCGCATGCAGTGGTACATCGACTTGGGTATACCAGCAGACATGTTGAGGCTTCGCGCCCACGATGCAGACGAGCTATCACATTATTCAAGTGGTACCAGCGACATTGAGTTCAAATTTCCTTGGGGTTGGGGAGAGCTTGAAGGTATTGCGCAGCGAACCAATTTCGATCTCAATCGACATGCAGAATTCTCAAAGCAAAAGCTCGATTATTTCGATCAAGCAACGAACGAGCGTTACGTGCCTTATGTTGTCGAACCTGCTGCAGGTGCTAATCGCACGATGGCTGCGTTTTTATTGGCCGCTTATGACGAAGATGTTGTCAACGATGAGCCAAGAACTGTTCTGCGTCTGCACCCACGCTTGGCGCCGTATCAAATTGCGATTCTTCCTCTGTCAAAGAAAGATTCGTTAACGCCTCTTGCAGATTCCATATTCAGTCGTCTGAGCAAGCGCTACTACTGCGACTACGACGAAACTCAAGCAATTGGCCGCCGCTACCGCCGCCAAGACGAAATTGGTACTCCGTACTGCATTACCGTTGACTTTGATTCGCTTGAAGATGGGCAGGTAACCATTCGCGAGCGCGACACGACACAGCAAGAGCGTGTAAGCATTGATCAATTGGAAGTAATTCTCGAACAAAAATTGGGTTTCTAACAGGAGGAATCATGAGCAAAGTTGCAGTTGCAGTGAAGTTGAAGATCAAAGCGGGACAACGCGACGCTTTCAGCGAAGCCGTGAAGCCAGGTTTGGCCACAGCACAAGGTGAGGCAGGAACACTGACCTACATTTTCCATCATGATGGCATGGATGAAAATGTTGTTTGGTTCTATGAGTTGTACGCAGATCAAGCAGCGTTTCAGGCGCACATGGGAAGCGATGCATTCAAGGAGTTTTCGAAGTCACTTGCAGAATTTATTGATGGTGCCCCAGAATTCAGCTTCCTCACACCTGTTGGCGGCAAAGGGATCTAGTTCTTGTATCTCGACAAGATCGTCCTGAGCCATCGGCAAAACTTGCTGCACGAGAATCGTGATCTGGATGTCCTTGTTAGTCAAGCCAGTCAGTTGCCGTCAGCGCGTGGATTCATTGATCGCCTAAAGCAGGATTCAGTTAATTCGCTTGCGGTGATTGCTGAAATAAAGCGGAAGTCGCCGTCAAAAGGCGAACTCAACTCTGATCTTGATGCTGCAGTGCTTGCAGAGCAATATTGGCGTGGTGGAGCATCATGTTTATCAGTGCTTACCGATGTTGATTTTTTTGGGGGATCAGTAGACGATCTCGTGCAGGCACGAAGTGCCACAACGCTTCCCGTAATCCGAAAAGATTTTACAGTTTCAGAGTTCGACGTTGTAGATGCCAGATTGATGGGGGCTGACTGTGTGCTTCTGATCGCTGCCGTTCTCAGTGACACTGAATTGCAGAAATTCCATCGATTGGCAACTGATATAGGTCTAGACGTGTTGGTTGAAACGCATGATGAGCAGGAATTGGATAGAGCATTGAATGTTGGTGCAACAATGATCGGCGTCAACCAGCGTGACCTCATGACGTTTCAAGTGGATCATGAACGAGCCGAACGTATGGCTACTCAAATTCCTCAACACGTTGTACGAGTTGCAGAATCTGGTGTGCGTGACCGTGGTGATGCGCAACGTCTTCGAGACGCAGGATATGACGCAGTGTTGGTGGGAGAGTCAATTGTGACTTCGGGCGATCCTGTGCATTCGGTTCGCGATTTGATGGTGGTGTGATTCATGTTTGTGAAAATCTGCGGTATTACTAACGAGCAAGATGCACTTTTGGCTGTTGCGTTAGGTGCAGATGCTTTAGGTTTTGTGTTCGCGCCAAGTCCGCGTCAGATATCGCCAGCGCTAGCTCGAGATATTGCAAAACGTTTGCCACCTGAGATCATCACAGTTGGTGTGTTTAGAAACGAACTGCCGACAAGGGTTGTTGAAGTAGTGAATGAGGCAAGATTGAATGGCGCGCAGTTGCACGGTCAAGAAAGCGAAGCGATGACGGCTGAAGTTGCTGCTCATTGTCGTTTCGTCATTAAGGCGGTTGTTGCGGGCTCACCTGAGGCTGCGCGGGCAGATGGTTTTGCAGCCGATGCAGTGTTGGTTGACGGTTTGCATCCTGGTTCAGGCGTCGCATACGACTGGGAATTGTTGCGTGATCTGCCAACAAATATTCGGGTCATGCTGTCGGGCGGGCTCACCCCAGACAATGTTGCTGCAGGTATTTCGCAGGTGCGCCCTTGGGGTGTAGACGTGAGCAGCGGGGTAGAGAAATCTCCTGGTCTGAAGGACGCGGTGAAGATGCGTCACTTCATTACAAATGCTCGAGATGCGGTGCTCGGCTAGTCAAGACTTACTGATCTGCAAGTACATTAGAGCCATGTTGACAACCCCCGGAGTCGATGGTCGCTTCGGCGAATTTGGCGGACGATTTGTTCCAGAAACACTTGTTCCTGCGTGTCAGGAATTAGAAGCTGCTTTTCATGATGCATGGGGCGATGACGCATTTCGTAAAGAACTTAATGATTTGCTTCGTGACTACGCCGGTCGTCCTTCGATTCTGACTGAATGTCACAATTTGGGTAAACAACTGGGTATCCGTTTGTTGCTCAAGCGCGAAGACCTCAATCACACCGGTTCTCACAAGATCAACAGTGTGCTGGGCCAGGCTCTGCTTGCTAAGCGCATGGGTAAAAAACGCATCGTTGCTGAAACCGGTGCAGGTCAACATGGAGTTGCATCGGCGACTGCAGCTGCTCTATTAGGCCTCGAATGCAAGGTGTACATGGGTGAGGTCGATGTCGAACGACAAGCGCTTAACGTGTTTCGAATGCGTCTGCTTGGAGCAGAAGTTGTCCCTGCAAAGTCTGGAAGTCGCACGCTGAAAGATGCAGTGAATGAAGCGATGCGTGACTGGGTGGCAACTGTTGAATCGACTTATTACGCAATTGGTTCGGTCATGGGCCCGCATCCATATCCGTATATGGTTCGTCAATTTCAAAGCGTGATCGGAGACGAGGCAAATGCCCAATGTCGAGCATTGCTTGGAACGGACCCAGACGTTGTAGTCGCGTGTGTTGGTGGTGGTTCAAATGCAATTGGAATCTTCTCGGGTTTTGTTGATACTCATGCCCGTTTGATTGGGGTAGAGCCTGCAGGTGGTGCTGCGGTTGGTCGCGGTGTGCCTGGTGTTGTTCACGGCATGCGTAGTTATCTCATGCAAGATGAATATGGTCAGGTGCAAGAAGCACATTCAATAAGCGCAGGTCTTGATTATCCAGGTGTTGGACCAGAGCACTCGTACTTGGCGTCAATTGGCCGTGCTGAGTATCCAAGTGTTACCGATGCCGAAGTAATCGAAGGATTTCAGTTGCTTGCGAAAAGTGAGGGAATCATTCCAGCTCTTGAATGTGCTCACGGTGTGGCATGGATTTCACGTGAAGCCCCGAATATGCAAGGTAAGACAGTGTTGATGAACTTGTCCGGTCGAGGAGACAAAGACGTTGCCCAGATGATGGATATTTTGGGCTGAACAATGTCGGTTTCTCACGATGGATTGTTAGAAAGCCACCTTCGGGCACAGCGAAGTAGTGGAAGAAAACTTTTAGTTCCCTATATCACTGGTGGTTTTGCAGGTTGGACGGATGCGGTTCGAGCAGCAGCAGCGAACGGAGCAGATGCAATTGAGATTGGTCTTCCGTTTTCTGACCCCGTAATGGATGGGCCAATGATTCAACTTGCATCTGAACAAGCCCTTGCCCGTGGCGCTAACCCAACATCAATTTTGAATGAGTTACGTACCATCGAAGTTGATATTCCTTTGGCGGTGATGTGTTACTACAACACTGTTCATTCAGCTGGAAATGAGCGCTTTGCCCACTCATTGAAAGATGCTGGAGTAAGTGCTGCAATTGTTCCAGACTTGCCGCTTGAAGAGGCATACGAATGGTGTGCGAATGCTGATGATGCAGGAATTGAAACTGTCATGCTTGCTGCTCCAACAGCACCGCAAGAGCGACTGCCACGAATTCTTGAGCGTTGCAACGGCTTTGTTTATGCCGTTGGACTGCTTGGTGTAACTGGTGAACGCGACGAGTTGGCAGGCACCGCAACAAAGCTTGCAGCGCGCCTGAAGGCACTCACTGACACTCCTGTTCTCATCGGTGTTGGTGTGTCTAATGCCGAGCAAGCCGTTGAAGCCTGCACGGTTGCTGATGGTGTGGTGATGGGGGCTTCAGTAATGCGCAGACTGGTTGAACACGATGCCGACGCGGTTGGCGAATACATCGGCGAGGTACGCAAAGCACTCGATGCCCACGTGGCGATGAAGTAACTTGTTTTCATGTTGAAAGAAGGAACTCAAGCGCCTGCAATTGAATTGCTTGATCAATTTGGCAAAAAACATTCGTTGGCAAAGTATGCAAAGCGAAAAGTCCTGGTGTATTTCTATCCAAAGGCAGACACGCCTGGGTGCACTCAGCAATCCTGTGGGTTGCGAGATATCGCAGATCAGATTGGGCGCACTGCAATCATCGGTATCAGCCCAGATCTACCAGCGAAACAACTAAAATTTGATGAAAAATACGGTCTCGGTTTCCCGTTGCTATCTGATGCAGATAACAAGGTTGCCAAAGCCTTCAAGGTGTGGAAAAAGAAATCAATGTATGGGCGCGAATACATGGGTATTGAACGCTCAGCGTTCCTCATCGGATCAGATGGAACAATCCTGAAGGCTTGGTACAAAATTTCTCCTAAAGACACTCCTGTGAAATTGCTGGAAGCGTTAGGCAAATAGTGTCGTTTCCAAAACCAACCGACTTAATTGCGCATCGTGATCCATTTATCTTTGTTGATCAAATAACTGAACTCACTCCTGGTGTATCAGCCACAACAACATGGAAGTTGACGGGAGAGGAGTGGTTTTTTGCGGGCCATTTTCCTGGACGGCCAACTCTTCCGGGTGTATTGATGTGCGAGGCGATTGCGCAAACAGGAGCCTTGGCAATAGTGAGTGACCCAAAGTTTGCTGGCAAGCTTCCTCTGTTTGGCGGTCTTGATGGCGCACGGTTTAGGCGTCAGGTTTTGCCTGGAGACACTCTTGAACTCACTGCAAATATTGGAAGAATGTCGGCTCGTGCTGGCAAAGGAAGCGGCGTAGCAAAAGTTAACGGTGAAATTGCTTGTGAGTGCGAATTGTTGTTTGTCGTTGTTGACGAGTGATTACTTGTAAGGCGCAATAATCACTGAGCCATTGTGACCACCAAATCCAAAGTTGTTGGAAATGGTTGGGCCTGGTTCCCATGGTCTTGCTTTGCCTGTTACAACGTCAATGTTCATGTCTTCGCTAATCGATGTTGTACCTGCTGTTGGTGGAATCAGCTTCTTTTCCATGCTCAATAACACTGCTGCGGCTTCGAGGGCTCCGGCAGCACCAAGAGGGTGACCAGTTACGCCCTTGATTGAAACAACCGGAACTGAATTCTTGCCAAAGACAGACTCAATTGCTTGTGCCTCTGCAGCATCATTAAGTGGAGTGCTTGTTCCGTGAGCATTGATCTGTTTGATGTCGCTTGGATGCAGACCTGCATCGTCTAGAGCGAGCTGCATGCATCGAGAAGCGCCAACTCCACCAGGTGATGGTGCAGTGATGTGGTGAGCGTCTGCATTGCTTGCTGCTCCAACAATTTCGGCGATGATTGTTGCACCGCGCGCTATTGCCAAATCCATACGCTCAAGAACAAACACTGCAGAGCCTTCGCCCATAATGAAGCCGTCGCGAGTTGCATCAAATGGCTTGCTTACAAGCGTTGTTGACAATGCAGTCATATTGCTAAAACCAGCAAGCGCAGTGATGGTTGCTGCACTCTCGGCGCCACCTGTTATCACCGCATCGCAGCGGCCCCATGCAACAAGACGCGCTGCATTGCCAATTGCATGAGTGGCTGCAGCACAAGCAGTGCAAATCGTCTCGGCTGGACCTTGGAATCCGTAGCGCATGGAAATTGCCGCACCTGATGCATTCGACATCATCATGGGAACAAGGAATGGAGAGACTCTGCGCTCACCCTTTTCTACGCGTGTAATGACATTTTCTTCAAGTGTTCGCAAACCACCAATGCCGGTTCCGAAAATGGTTCCGATTCGAGCATGGTCGTAGGGAAGTTCGCCAGATTGAGCAAGGGCTTCGCCTGCCGCAGCCAAAGCGAATTGCTCGCATCGGTCAGAACGACGTGCGTCTTTGGGATTGTCGAAATAGGGAAGTGGATCCCAATTTTCAATTTCTATTGAGCGCGCACCACTGAAGCCTGGGCCAAGTAGACCCGACCAAAATGCTTCTTTGCCAATTCCGCATGGCGCAACAACGCCATAGCCAGTAATGGCAACGCGATGTCCTGCTCCTTGCATAAGCCGGTGGCTATTTCGGGCTTATTTAACTTTTGACGTTACGAGTGCGAAGGCTTTGCCTACGGTGTCAACGCCTTCAAGATCTGATTCAGGAACTTCAATCCCGAATTCTTCTTCCAAAGCCATGACGAGCTCAACCAAGTCGAGGCTGTCTGCATCGAGGTCATCGCCAAAGCTTGCCTCTGGAGTGATCTTTGATGCGTCAACTGACAAAACGTCTACTGCGCACTTGGTGAATCGTTCAAACAGTTCCTGGCTCATGGTTCTCCTCTTGGGTTTCGTTGCGCAAATACAGTACTACGCGGTGAATGGGAAAAGGTTTAATGGCCCATACCAAGGCCACCATCGACAGGAATTACCGCCCCTGTGATGTATGCAGCGGCAGGACTAGCGAGAAAAGTCACAGCGCCAGCTATTTCGTCAACCGTGCCCATTCTGCCAAGCGGCACCGCATTTGCTAAATCTTCAAGACGCTTTTCACCCAATGCCGCAGTCATGTCGGTTTCAATTGGACCTGGAGCAACAACGTTGACAGTAATTGAACGCGAACCCAATTCGCGGGCAAGTGATCGGGCAAGGCCAACGAGGCCCGCTTTGCTGGCTGAATAATTTGCTTGACCAGCAGAGCCAAGTAACGCAACGACACTGGACATCAAAATGATTCGTCCAGAACGAGCGCGAAGCATGCCTTGGGCTGCTCGCTTACACACACGATATGCGGCTGTGAGATTGGCATCAATTACTGATGAGAAATCTTCTTCACCCATTCGCAGCAACAAACCATCGCGGGTAACTCCGGCATTTGAAACAAGTATCTGCACAGGGCCAAACTTCTCTTCAACTGCAGAGAACGCTTGATCCACATCATCACTTTTTGTTACGTCACATTTAACGGAAAAGAAATCTCCTGGTGGGGGCGACGAGTTGTATGTAACAGCAACGTGATCTCCGAGTGCGGCGAAATGTTTTGCACATGCCAAACCAATTCCGCGCGAACCACCTGTAATGAGAACGACTCGCGGTGTATGAGTTTGTGTTGTCACGCTTTCAAGCCTTTCCCATTCCAACGCAATACCGCGCTAGCGGCAGTCATTCCCGCACCAAAACCAACTACAAGAACCAAATCGCCTTCACGCAAAGTTCTGCCACTCATTGCGCCACCATTTGCAGCATCAAATAGTGCCAAAGGAATAGACGCTGACGAAGTGTTTCCGGTTTCATGCAACACCGTGCTGGTTCGATCGGCGGGAATACCCAATCGATCACACGCCGCACTGATAATTCGCGTGTTTGCCTGATGGGGAACAATCAATGCAATTTGATCTGCGGTCACTCCTGCAATCTTCATTGACTTTTCGGCAGAATCAACCATGATTCGGACTGCACGTCGGAACACTTCTTTTCCGTCCATGTGAATGTTGCCGCCGATTTCGGCGTACAACAGTTCTTCTGCTGAGCCATCTGCGTCGAGGTCCCAGCCCAGTAGTTCGCTTGGTCCTGTAGTTGCTTCAATTACTGCAGCACCTGATCCATCGGCGAACAGAATCGCGGTATTTCGGTCAGTCCAGTCAGTAATACGTGAAAGTGTGTCGGTACCTATAAGCAACACTTTCTTGGAACCCATGGCAATCAATCCATGAGCAACAACCAGTCCATAAACAAAACCTGAACATGCGGCGTTGATGTCAAATGCTCCACAAGAAAGCCCGAGTTCGTGTTGGACTCGAGCTGATGTAGCAGGCACTTGCCGGTCTGGCGTGGTGGTTGACAACACGAGCGCATCAATTTGGCTGGGATCGAGACCGGCCATTTCCAATGCGAGGCGACCGCTTTCTACTGAAAGGCTCGCGGTTGATCCGCCAATGTGTCGACGGTGAATTCCTGTTCGTTCACGGATCCATTCATCACTGGTATCCATGGTCTTAGATAAATCTTCGTTTGTAACCACCTTGTTGGGAAGTGCGGTACCCCAACCGGTGATAACGCCACCTATTGCATGAGCTGGTATTGATGGCATGGATAAAACCTTAGTGAGTGCGAAGCCAAGCGATTGGCTGGTGAGCAGTGACGCGTTCTCCATCTACTGCAATGAAGTTTTGGAGTATGCCCGCAAATGGCGAACGCACTTCACTTTCTCCAACGTGGCCAATAATGTGGCCAACGGCAATTGCCGAATTGTTGTGAACGCTATTGACGCGTTGAAATATGCCTGCAGATGGCGATACAACCATGCGCTCTACCGCAAAGAGGTGCTCGCCTTCATGCGCTGATCCGGGTGGCAATGTTGCGGTTGGTTGCAACGCATCAATCCACTCAATCAGTTTGTCCAGGTCATCAGGTGTTGCAACGCTGATGGATTTTGAGCCTTCGATCGTGCGCTTTGCCATGCCGGTAAGAACGCCGCCTGGACCCAATTCAATAAAGCCGACGATTCCAGCCTCAGCCATAGTGAGTAGGCAGTGCTTCCAGCGAACAGGTGAGGACAGTTGTGCGGAAAGAAGTGTTGACCATTCTTCGCCACTGTCATGGGCGCGTGCGTCAACATTGCTCACCACAGGAACTTCAATGTCGCGAGGTTTGGCTAAGGCGATTGCTTCACGCAAACGGTCGCGAGCACTCGTCATGTAAGGAGTGTGAAAAGCACCAGATACCGGCAACGACATCACGCGTTTTGCGCCAAGTGCCTTTGCTTGCTCACTCGCTTTGGCTACACCATCAACGGAACCCGCAATGACAATTTGCCCAGGAGCATTGAAGTTGGCAACCCAAACATCTGAGTCGGCACGTCGGCAGGCAGTTTCAACTTCATCGTCGTCAAGACCGAGCACTGCTGCCATGGTTCCAGGGGATTCAGCGCCTGCATCGTGCATCGCATCTGCGCGAGCAACTACGAGGCGAACTCCTTCATCAAAACCCAGGGCGCCAGTAGCGGCAAGTGCCGTGTATTCACCAAGGCTGTGCCCAGCGCACAAACTGGGCTCGATTCCCAAACGCTCAACCGCGTCAAGAACCATGAGCGACGAAACAAAGGTGGTGAGTTGGGCATTACGAGTGTCTTTTAACTCGTCGGCATCTGCTTCAAGGAGCAATCGGCCCACGTCACGGCCAGCAATGTCTGATGCTTCATCCACAAGTTCCCAGCTCTCATGCCCAACCCACGGTTGACCCATGCCGGGACGCTGAGACCCCTGTCCAGGGAAGGTGAAAGCAAGCATGACGGGACAAGCGTAGAACTTCCTGGGGGTCGGTACGATGTTTCCCACTTCACTCAAGCCCGAGTGGCGGAATGGCAGACGCGACGGACTCAAAATCCGTTATTCGAAAGGGTGTGTGGGTTCAACTCCCACCTCGGGCACCAACATGGACACTCCTACACTCACTGATGTGAATCTGCGTGGAGTTGCCCAGCGGCTCATCGAAAAGCGGCTTCGCCGAAACTCCGAGACTCTGAAGCAACTTCATATTGAACTTGCTGTGCTCGATGAGCAGCTTGAGGCGCTTCGAGATGATGCTCGTGAAAAGGAACTTCGAAGTTTGGTGTCTGAAACGCCACTTGCATTACATGAATTTCGAGACGCCCAGAAACATGTGGACGCTGTTGAAGATCAGTATGCGCATTTGCAAAAATCAATACGTGATTTGACAAAAGATCAGGATGATCTGTTGGACAAGCTCGGTAGAAATTCGTGAGCAAATCAATTCGTATTGTTGTTGCCGAAGATGAAGCAATCATTCGTCTTGACTTAGTGGAAACTCTTCGCGAAGAGGGATACGAAGTTGTGGCCGACACGGGTCGCGGTGACACCGCCATTGAGCTCGTGCGGGAACACAAGCCAGATGTCGCAATCTTTGATATCAAGATGCCTGGCCAAGATGGTCTCGAAGCGGCAAGGGCTGTGTCGGCCGAGAAAATCTGTCCAGTTGTCATGCTTACGGCATTTAGTCAGCGAGAGGTGATTGAACAGGCGAGAGATGCCGGAGCCCTTGCATATCTCGTAAAGCCATTTCAAAAAACTGACTTGGTTCCTGCGATCGAATTAGCAATTGGTCGATTTGCAGAGCTCAAACTGTTGAGCGGCGAGCGCGATGCGCTAGACGAGCAACTGCAGTTACGCAAATTGCTAGATCGCGCAAAGGGTGTCTTGATTGATAAGCACCACATGACCGAACAGGCTGCTTTTGATTTCATACAGAAAAGCGCGATGTCATCCCGCTCCAGAATGAAAGACGTCGCTCAAAAAGTGGTTGACGGCGAACTCACTCCCAATTCGTGATATTGATAACGCTATGAAATTGATGGCGCTCGATGGCAATTCGTTGGCGTATCGCGCGTTTTTTGCCCTCCCGACAGACATGGCTACCGCTAGCGGACAAGTAACCAACTCTGTTTACGGCTTCTGCACCATGTTGAACACACTGGTCAAAGACCATAAGCCGGATGGCGTAATTGTTGTTTTTGATCGTCGAGAAAAAACCTTTCGACATGAAGCGGTTCCTGAGTACAAAGCACAACGCGAGCAGCAACCAGACATTTTGTATCAGCAACTGGACATCATCAAAGAGTTGCTGGTGTCGTTTGGGATTCCTGTTATCGATGCGGCAGGGTTCGAAGGAGATGACCTCATCGCAACAATTGCAACCGAGGCAGAAAAGAATACAGTCGAACTCATCATCGTGACGGGTGACCGGGATAGCTACCAGCTAGTAAAAGACCCTTTGATTCGGGTTCTGTACAACAAGCGCGGAGTAAGCGACTATGCACTGTATGACGAAGATGGAATCCTTGAACGCACGGGCGTTCGACCAGTTCAGTATCCCGACTATGCAGCACTTCGAGGAGACCCGAGCGACAATCTGGAAGGAGTTCCGGGCGTAGGAGAAAAAACAGCAGCCAAACTCATCAATCAGTACGGAAGTTTGGAGGCGGTGTTTGATGCTGCAGATTTGCAGACACCAAAACTAAAGGACTCACTACATGCAAGTAGGGAACGAGTTTTGCGCAATGCAAAGATCATGGTTTTGCGTCGCGATGCGCCGATTGGCATAGACATTTTGCAGTCAGCCCCAAAGCCAGATCTTGCCGGACTTCAAAAGTGGTTTGAAACTCTTGAATTCAAAACGATGCTTGCTCGCACCAAGGAAGCATTTGCCAAGTTCATAACAGATGTTCCCCAATCTGTCGCATCACATACTTCGGAGAGTATTCGAGCGGAGGTTTCCGTTGTTTCGACTGCAGCTCAGGCAATTGATGCGTTAAAGACAGCCTCGAGCGATCACGGAATGTTCGTTGATGCAAATTGGGTCAATGAATTGACACATGAATTAGACGGCGTGGCCGTGGTGACCGACGCGCAATATTGCAAGGTCTCGTGGATACCAGCTTCAGTTTTGGAAGACGAAAACGTGCTGGCAGAGGTTAAGCGTGTTGAGGCTGTTTCGGGTCACAACGTCAAACCCTTTTTGAGGTGGTTACTCCTTCGGGATATTGACGTCTCTCGAGTGGGATTCGATTCAGCAATTGCTGCTTATTTACTCGAACCAGCTCAATCAAAGCTCAATGCACTTGAAGTTTTGGAGCGTTATACCGACGACCGTATGGATGCGGGGGAAGATTCGACTTTTACAGATGGGCAACTTTCTTTTGATTCATCAAGTAATTCGAACCAAGCGGTATCGAACTGCGCGTTGGCGGCGGCACGTGTAGTCGCTTCGTTAATGGAAGAAGTTGAGAAGCAGGGTGTATCAGAACTGTTGAATGCTGTAGAGCTTCCATTGGTTCGTGTCTTGGCGAAAATGGAACACGTTGGAGTACTTGTAGATAAGGCCCAGCTGACAAAGATCAATGATCATTTGATTCATGAGACAAGACGACTTACCGGCGTGCTGCACGAATTAGCTGGCAAAACATTTAATTTGAATTCGCCAACACAGTTGCGAGAGATTTTGTATGAAGACAAAAAACTTTCACCTGGCAAGAAAACTAAAACAGGTTTCAGTACGGATGCTGCGACACTTGAGAAGATTCGTGATCAATGGCCTGAATTTATCGATCAATTACTTGAATATCGTGAGTTTGAAAAATTGCGAGGCACTTACGGGCAAGGTTTGCTTGATTCCATTTCCGCTGATGGGCGAATACATGCAACGTTTAACCAGACGGTGGCTCGCACCGGTCGTTTAAGTAGCGATGCCCCAAATTTGCACAACATTCCAGTTCGATCCGAAGAAGGAAAAGTGTTTCGTACGGCATTTGTTCCAAGATCTGGTTGCTTGTTTATGGTCGCTGATTACAACCAGATTGAACTCAGGTGCATCGCGCATTTGGCGAATGACCCTGGATTGATAGATGCCTTCACGCGTGGCATCGACGTGCACAGTGCAACTGCTGCGCGAGTGTTTGGCGTAGATGCCGAAAAGGTCACCAGCGACATGCGATCTCAAGCAAAAATGATTTCTTATGGCCTCGCATACGGAATGGAGGCATTCGGTCTCAGTCAGAGATTGAACGTAGGGGTTTCAGAAGCAACTGAAATTCTTGATGCATATTTTGCGGCCTTTCCAAATGTGAAGAACTACATGGACCGAACCATTGTCGAAGCTCGTGAAAAGGGATACACCGAAACTCTGTTTGGTCGGCGCAGGCAAATTCCAGAATTGAACAATCCCAATTTCCGAATCCGGCAAGCGGGTGAGCGCCAGGCGATGAATGCTGGTATTCAAGGTTTGGCTGCAGACATATTCAAGATTGCGCTTGTACGCATTGACAAGGCTCTTGCATCTGCCAAATTGCAAAGCCAAGTTATTTTGCAAGTACATGATGAAGTAATTGTTGAATGTCCAGAGGCAGAACAAGATGCAGTTAATGATCTGGTTCTACGGGAAATGAAAAATGCCGCAACTCTTCACGTGCCACTTGAAGTGAACGCAGCGTGGGGTGATAGCTGGGCTTCGGCGAAGGCCTGACGAAATGTCGAATAACCAACATTGGTTCGAAGATCTTGCAAGTCACATGAAATCTGCATACCTGCGATACTCCTTTACAAAAGGAACTGTGCAAGAAGTTGATTTCATTATCGAAACTACGCAGGTAAAGCCTGGCGATCGCGTGCTTGACGTTGGCTGTGGGCCGGGTCGCCATAGTTTGGAATTTGCACGAAGAGGTTTTGACGTTGTCGGTATTGATGTAAGTTCAGAATTCATCACTATTGCAAGCGAACAGGCAAAGTCTGAATCGCTCGGAAGCTGTTCATTTATAAAATCCGATGCACGTGAACTCGGTTTGCAATTGCAACTGCAGAATTCCTTCGACCTAGCTATCTGCCTGTGTCAAGGTGCGTTCGGTCTGATGATTGACGATCGTCAAGATATTGACATTTTGAATGGCATCAGATCGTGCTTGACGAGTAGTGGCGTCATCGTTCTTTCTGCTTTCAATGCCTATTTTTCTGTTAGGCATCATGAAGACGCAACTTTTAATGCGCTGCGAGGCGTAAGTCATGAATCGACCGAGATTCGAAATGAGCAGGGGGAGCCCAAACTGGTTGATTTATGGACTGGCTGCTACACCCCGCGAGAACTCAGGATGGTGTTCGATAAGTCTGGTTTCGACATCGTGTCAATATCGGGCGTTGAACCAGGCCATTATTCCTCTGCAGATTGCAGCATCGATCTGCCTGAGTACCTGGTTGTGGCAAGGGCCAGATAGGCGAGTGGCTGGTAGCGTAATCACCCTGTCCTACCGCCGGTAGGGCCTCTCGCAAGAGAGACCAACTCTCCTATCCACCGAAAGTACACACAATGTCCGACCTTCAAACCATGCAATCCCCACCAATGGGAACCTTCGACTCAGAAGGAAATTACACACCACGCCAAATTACTGAGCGTGATTTGGCGCAGTCTTTCGCAGATGCAATCAGCGGAACACTCGTAGAACTCAAGGACGGACAACTTGTTACGGGAACTGTTGTTCGCATCACTCGCGATGAAGTTCTCGTAGAGATCGGTTACAAGACTGAGGGCGTCATTCTTGCTCGCGAATTGTCTATTCGTAACGACATTGATCCAAACGAAATTGTGAAACTCGGTGAAAAGATCGAAACTCTTGTTCTCACACTTGAAGACAAAGAGGGCCGCTTGCTCTTGTCGAAGAAACGTGCGCAATACGAGCGCGCATGGGGAGACATCGAAAAGGTCAAAGCAGTAGATGGCACCGTTGAAGGTCTTGTTATCGAAGTTGTCAAGGGTGGTCTCATTGTTGACATCGGATTGCGCGGATTTTTGCCTGCATCGCTCGTGGAGTTGCGTCGTGTACGTGACCTTGCTCCATACATCGGTCAGCGCATCACTGCAAAGATTCTTGAACTTGACCGCAATCGCAACAACGTCGTGCTTTCACGTCGCACCTTGCTTGAGCAGAATCAACGCGGAGCCCGTGATGAGTTCTTGACGCACCTCAAGGTTGGCGAAGTACGTACCGGCCGTATTTCAAGTGTCGTTGCATTCGGTGCGTTCGTCGATCTCGGTGGTATGGACGGACTCATTCACGTTTCTGAGTTGTCGTGGAAGCATGTTGACAACCCAACGGCTGTTGTAAACATCGGAGATGAAGTAACGGTCAAGGTTCTTGAAGTTGACATGGATCGCGAGCGCATCAGTCTTTCGCTGAAGGCGACACAGCAAGATCCTTGGCAGGAATTTGCTAACGGTCACCAAGTTGGACAACTTGTGTACGGTCGCGTCACCAAGCTGGTTCCATTCGGTGCATTCGTACAAGTTGGCGATGGAATTGAAGGTCTCGTGCACATTTCAGAAATGTCAGCACACCATGTTGAAGCTCCAGAGCAGGTTGTAACTCCTGGCGAAGAGTTGTGGGTCAAGATCATCGATCTTGATTTGGCTCGCCGTCGCATCAGCTTGTCAATCAAGCAAGCTGCCGAAGGTGGAGAGTTGGCCGAGGAATATCGCGGACAATTCCAAGTTGACGATCAAGGTAACTGGGTTGGTGGAGACGACAGTGCGCGCGAAGCCGCATGGTCTGAATACTTCGACAACGCCGCAACCGCAGCGCCGGCTGAAACTGCAGCACCAGAAGCGCCAAGCGCATAGATCTCTGTTGTTGCGCTCGTCAGGGGGCGAGCGCAACACAGTTATCTAACCTAGAACCATGAAATTGATAGGGCTCACCGGTGCGATCGGTTCGGGCAAGTCTTCAGTTTCTGCCTTGCTCGCCCGCAAGGGAGCAATTGTCATTGATGGTGATGCGATAGCAAAGCAACTTCAACAAAAGGGATCTCCAACTTTGGCGAAACTTGTTGAAGCATTTGGAGAAATATTGCTCCCAAGTGGCGACCTCGACCGTCAAAAAGTTGCATCAATCGTGTTTAACGATGCTGAGATGCTCAAAAAGTTGAATGCCATTATGCATCCTGCAATCGGGGATGAAATTATGAGGCGTATCAATGTTGAGATGCCAAGTCAAAACATTGTTGTTCTAGACATGCCATTGCTAGTGGAAAATCCACGTGATGGTATGAGCGCTCTTGTCATTGTGGATGTTGATCCCGAATTAGCAATCTCACGGGTAGTTCAATACCGGGGAATGGACGAAGCGGACGCACGACGTCGCATGGCAAACCAGGCAAATCGTGAAGATCGGTTGCGCGTTGCTGATCGAGTGATTGATAACAATCAAGGGATTGAGCAATTAGAAGCACAAATTGACGATTTGTGGGATTGGTTCGCAACTCTTGCAGATGCAAAACCGGGTGCGGGCACACTCACAAAAAAGAGCGCATGACCTGATGAGCGGACAGCGTTTCGAGGTTATTTCTGAATTTGAACCTGCGGGTGATCAACCCAAAGCAATCGCCCAACTGTCTTCAGGAATTGAAAGAGGAGATCGATTCCAGACGCTTTTAGGAATTACCGGATCTGGTAAGTCGGCAACTATTGCATGGACGATTGAGAAGGTGCAGCGGCCTACTTTAATTCTTGCTCCTAATAAGAGCCTCGCCGCTCAGTTAGCGCAAGAAATGAAAGAGTTCTTTCCGAAGAACAGAGTCGAGTATTTCGTCAGTTACTACGACTATTACCAGCCCGAGGCGTATATTGCATCAAGCGACACCTTCATTGAAAAAGATTCATCTGTAAACGATGAGATTGATCGTTTGCGACACTCAGCCACAGCAGCATTGCTCACGCGAAGGGACACAATCGTCGTCGCCTCAGTCAGTTGTATTTATGGCATGGGAAACCCTGAGGAGTATCGAGGAAACCTTTTGGAGCTACACGTTGGGGTTGATTATGACCAGCGCAGCATTCTCCGACGTTTGGTAGATCTTCAGTACGACCGAAATGACATGACGCTTGGGCGAGGAAACTTCAGGGTTCGTGGGGACACTGTTGAAATTCAACCCGCTTATGACGAGACAGTTACACGAATCGAAATGTTCGGCGACACAGTCGAACGAATAACAATTGTTGATGCATTAACTGGTGAAACGGTTAACGATTTGAGTGAAGTATTGATATTTCCTGCAACGCACTATGTTGCCGGCGATGAACGCATGCGCAAAGCAGTGCTTGGTATTGAACACGAACTGCAAGTGCGGCTTAAGCAGTTTGAATCCGAAGGAAAGTTGCTGGAAGCACAACGCCTCCGCATGCGAACTCAATACGACCTTGAGATGATCGCAGAAGTTGGCTTCTGTAATGGCATTGAGAATTATTCAATGCATATAGATGGACGTTCGCCTGGAGAGCCACCATTTACATTGCTTGACTATTTTCCAGATGACTATTTATTGGTGGTTGACGAAAGCCATGTGACCATTCCGCAGTTGCACGGACAGTTCGCAGGTGACAGGAGTCGTAAAGCGACGCTCATTGAGCACGGGTTTCGCTTGCCTTCGGCCGCAGACAATCGGCCTTTGCAATTTGAAGAAGCCATGCAACGCATCAATCAGTGCATATTTTTGTCTGCGACACCAGCAAAGTTTGAAATTGAAACCAGCCAGCAAGTGGTTGAACAAATCGTTCGGCCAACCGGACTCGTTGATCCAGAGGTCATAGTGCGACCGACTAAAGGTCAGATCGATGACATCATTGAAATGGTCAATGGTCGTGTTGAAAATGGCGATCGCGTATTGATCACAACCTTGACGAAGAAGATGGCTGAAGACTTAAGCGAATATCTGCTTGAGCAAGGATTAAAGGTTCGATATCTTCACTCAAATATTGACACGGTCCAGCGAATAGAAATTTTGAGAGCATTGCGATTGGGTGAATTTGATGTACTCGTTGGTATCAACTTGCTGCGAGAGGGATTAGATCTTCCCGAGGTTTCCTTGGTCGCAATTCTTGATGCAGATAAAGAAGGCTTCTTGCGGAGCGAAACTTCGCTGATTCAGATGATTGGGCGTGCTGCTCGAAACGTAAATGGACAAGTGATCATGTACGCAGACAAGCGGACACCATCTATGGACCGAGCAATTGGTGAAACTCAGCGGCGACGTGTGCGACAAATTGAATACAACAAAGAACACAACATCAACCCTCAGACCATTCGCAAGGCGGTAGGAGACATACTTTCGGTTTTGCGCCCGTCCGAAGGATCAACACCTTCGTCTAAGGGGGCTCGTCGCGATCGCGAGAGAGAAAAGGTAGTAAACGAACTTCGTTCCTTGCCTCAACAGGAATTGGGCCGACTCATACAGACCCTTGAGGAAGAGATGAATCTTGCGGCTGCTGAACTGAAATTTGAGTATGCGGCAAGATTGCGCGACGAAATAAAAGATTTACGTCGCGAACTTCGTGATGCCAAGTAGCCATTAACTAGTCTGCTTGGCATGCCTCCAGCGAAGAAACAGCCTGCATATTCGCCTGGAACCATCAGCGTTCGTGGGGCGCGTGAACACAATCTAAAGAACATCAATGTTGAAGTGCCACGTGACAAGCTGATTGCGCTCACTGGTCTATCAGGAAGCGGCAAAAGCAGTTTGGCTTTTGACACGATTTACGCCGAAGGACAGCGTCGATACGTTGAGTCGCTCAGTGCGTATGCCCGTCAATTTTTGGGACAAATGGACAAACCTGATGTGGACGTGATTGAAGGGCTTTCACCAGCGATTTCTATTGACCAAAAGACTGCTTCAAAAAATCCTCGTTCAACTGTTGGCACCATCACCGAAATATATGACTACCTGCGGTTGCTGTGGGCGCGAATCGGAGTCCAGCATTGTCCAAAGGACGGAATAGCACTTCAGCGGCAAACTCCTCAACAGATTGTTGATCGAGTTTTAGAGTTGCCTTCTGGAACGCGTTTTCAGGTTCTTGCGCCAGTAGTGCGAGGCCGCAAAGGTGAATACGACACCCTTCTTGGCGAATTGATGGCCCAGGGTTATTCAAGAGCGCGTATTGATGGAAATGTCACCGACATTTCGGAGTTCCTGAAAAGTGGAAACAAACTTGCTCGTTACGAGCAGCACAGTATCGACATCATCGTTGACCGTCTTGTGCAGAAATCCGGAATCAATCGTCGATTAACAGACAGCCTGGAAACTGCTCTCAAGCTTGCCGACGGTGTTGCCGGCATTGAGATCATGAGTGGCAAGTCTGATGAACAAGGTGAGATCATCACGTTCAGCCAACACATGGCTTGTCCAAAGTGCAGTGCAAGTTTTGAAGAACTTGCTCCCAGAAATTTTTCGTTCAATTCGCCTTATGGTGCTTGTGAAACTTGCTTGGGACTGGGTACCCGTTACGAGGTAGAAGAAGAATTGGTAGTGCCTGATCCGGAACTTTCAATTCTTCAAGGCGCTATTGCGCCATGGAGATCGGCTCACACTCAATACTTTCAGCGCATGCTCGAAGCTGTCGCAGAGGAATACTCAATCCCGCTCAATGTGAAGTGGGAAAAGCTCTCTGATAAGAACAAAAACATCATCATGCACGGGGCGGGAGATGCCCTGATGGTGAAGTACAAAAATCGATATGGACGATCTCGCGAATACTCAACCTCATATGAAGGCGTAGTTCCGTGGATCAAACGTAGGCACGAAAGCGCGGAAGGCGATTACTCGCGCGAGCAATTTGAAAGCTACATGCGAGAAGTGCCATGCCGATCGTGCAAAGGCCAACGTCTAAAGCCTTCATCTCTTGCAGTAAAGGTGAATGGCAAGAGCCTGAGTGAAGTTTGCGACCTTTCAATTGGAAAGTCGGCAGATTTTCTCAAGGGCTTGAAACTTGGTGATCGTGACAAGATGATCGCAGAGCGTGTGACTAAAGAAATCAATGCCCGCTTGGGGTTCTTGTTGGCTGTTGGGCTTGATTACTTAACTCTCTCACGAGCTGCAGCGACTCTTGCAGGCGGTGAAGCCCAGCGCATCCGGTTGGCGAGTCAAATAGGTTCTGGGCTTGTTGGCACCCTGTATGTGCTTGATGAACCAAGTATCGGATTACATCAACGAGACAACCATCGCCTCATTGAAACCCTTATTCGTTTAAGAGACCTAGGCAATACCGTCATGGTGGTTGAACACGATGAGGACACAATTCGGGCTAGTGACTGGATAGTAGATATTGGACCCGGGGCTGGAGAGCACGGCGGGGAAGTTGTGTACAGCGGAATTGTTTCCGGAATCGAAAAGGTCTCCAAATCGATCACTGGCCAGTACTTAAGCGGGAAAATGTATGTTCCAGTTCCATCGCAACGCAGAAGTCCAAAGAAAGATTGGCTCACTATTCGCGGTGCTCGTGAACACAACCTGCAAAATCTCACAGCAAAGATTCCACTTGGTCTATTCGTCGCAGTAACTGGAGTATCTGGAAGCGGCAAGAGCACTCTTATTAGAGACATTTTGTTGCCCTCTCTGATGCAAAAGATTTACAAGTCGAAGGATGCTCCAGGCAAACACACTGCAGTAGATGGAGTGCAACACCTCGACAAAGTGATTGACATGGACCAGTCACCAATTGGTCGTACTCCGCGATCCAATCCTGCAACGTACACGGGTGTATTTGACGACATTCGAAAGCTCTTTGCTGCTACTCCAGAAGCGAAGGTGCGTGGTTATCAACCAGGTCGCTTTAGCTTCAATGTGCCCGGTGGTCGTTGCGAAGCTTGCTCAGGTGACGGAACTATCAAAATTGAAATGGTCTTTCTCCCAGACGTTTATGTTCCGTGCGATGTTTGTAAAGGCGCTCGCTATAACCGAGACACATTGGAAATTGCGTTTAAAGGAAAGAACATTTCCGAAATACTTGATATGCCAATTTCAGAAGCGGTCGACTTTTTTGCGAATCAGCCCCGTATTGCTCGGCACATGCAAACACTTGTAGATGTGGGCCTTGGTTATGTACGACTTGGGCAATCAGCGCCAACACTCTCTGGCGGTGAAGCACAGCGTGTAAAACTTGCTGCTGAACTAGCAAAGAGAAGTACTGGTCGCACCATTTACTTGCTTGATGAGCCAACAACTGGATTGCATTTTGAAGATGTTCGACGCTTGCTTACGGTGTTAGGTCGTCTAGTCGAATCGGGTAATACCGTGTTGGTGATTGAACACAATCTGGACGTCATCAAAACTGCCGATTGGATCATTGACATGGGTCCTGAAGGCGGTGACGGTGGTGGTCGAATCGTTGCTGAAGGTTCGCCTGAAGATGTTGCAAAAGTGAAGGCCAGTTACACAGGGAAATATCTAGGACCCCTGTTGAAGAAGAAGTCGTAGGCGTGCAACGACCAAGTATCCCTATTCCCGATTCGCCGGGTTCGTATCAGTTCAAAGATGAGCAAGGCGGAGTGATTTATGTGGGTAAGGCGATCAATCTTCGATCACGTGTAAATAGTTATTTCGCAGACCCCGTAACGCTGCATCCGCGTACAGCAAAGATGATGTCAGTTGCTGCGTCGGTTGAGTGGATTGAAGTTCGCAATGAGATTGAGGCGCTCATTCTTGAGTACAACTTGATCAAAGAACATCGACCACGATTCAACATTCGTCTCAGAGATGATAAGAGCTATCCATTTCTTGCAATCACAATGGACGAAGAGTGGCCGCGCGCTGTGGTGATGCGAGGCCGTCGCCGGAAAGGCACAAAATACTTTGGCCCGTATGTCAATGCTTGGGTGATTCGAGACACACTTGAACTAGTTCTGCGCACATTTCCGGTTCGCACATGTTCGAATGGGGTTTTTAAACAACACAATCGTCTTGGTAGACCGTGTTTATTGTTCCACATTGAAAAGTGCAGTGGACCTTGTGTCGGAAATGTTGAAATAAGTCAATATCAAAAGTATGTGGCAGATCTGCAGCGATTTCTCAACGGTGATTCTGACGAGATAGTCACCAAGATCGAAAATGAGATGAAGGAAGCTTCTTCGCTGCAAGATTTTGAACGTGCCGCAAAGTGTCGTGACAGATTGACACACATCAATAAAGCTCTTGAACGACAGCAAATGGTTGGTGATCAATCAGAAAACATTGATGTCATCGGAGTCGCAGAAGATGAATTTGAGGCTTCTGTTCAAGTTTTCTATGTGCGACGTGGTCGTGTCATGGGGAGAAATGGATTCATTCTTGACAAGGTGGAAGATGTCTCGTCTGGCCAACTCATGGATCGAGTGCTCGAAAGCATCTATGGAGATTCACCACCGCTAGGTATACCGAAGGAAGTTTTAGTCTCTCAATCTCCGGAAAGCGAAGAAGCGCTTGCGGGTTGGTTGGAGAAAGAGCGGGGAACCAAAGTTGAGATTCGTGTTCCCTCAAGAGGGGATAAGAAAGCGCTACTTGAAACTGTGGTGAAGAATGCGAGCGATGAATTTGCTCGCCATCGAATGAAGCGAGCAACCGATCACAACAGTCGAAGCCGTGCGCTAACTGAATTGCAAGACTTGCTTAATTTGCCTGAAGCGCCGTTGCGCATTGAGTGCTATGACATGGCTCATCTGCAGGGTACGCACTACGTGGGAAGCATGGTCGTCCTTGAAGATGGACTGCCTATGAAGCGCGAGTACCGAAAGTTCAAGGTGAAAGATGTGCCGGGTAACGACGATTACGCAGCGATGAGAGAGGTGCTTACTCGCCGTCTCTCCGCATATATTTCCGAACGAGATATGCCGATTGAACAGCGTGGAGAGCGGCCTGGGAAATTCGCATACCCACCACAGTTAATCCTGGTTGATGGCGGAAAAGGGCAACTTGGTGTGGCTATTGAAGTGATTCATGAATTGGGACTTGAACATGAAATTCCTGTTGCGTCACTAGCAAAGCGTTTAGAAGAAGTTTTTGTGCCAAATAAAACCGAACCAATTGAAATCCCGCGTAATAGTGACGCCATATTCATGTTGCAAGTTATTCGAGATGAGGCGCACAGATTCGCAAATAGCTTTCACCGCGAGTTGCGTGGAAAAGCGATGACCAAAGGTGCTCTTGATGGAATTCAGGGACTTGGTGAGGCAAGAAAGAAACGTTTGCTCGCACATTTCGGCGGAGTGGCTGCGGTGAAGAAAGCTTCGCTTGACAACCTGCTCAACCTTGGTTGGCTTCCAGAGGCGGTTGCACGCGACATCTTTAACCATCTACACGGGTAACATTTTTGCGTGGCTGACATTCTGCTCATCGTCGGGTTGTCGGGCGCAGGGCGTTCGCAAGCCGCAGACGATCTTGAGGATCTCGGTTGGTTTGTTGTCGACAACATGCCAATTGCATTGGTTGACAAGGTCGTTGAGTTGGCAGAAACCGGATCCGAAGGGTTGCAGCTAGCACTTGTTCTTGGAACGCCTTCAAACCAAACCAATGCAATTGATGTGGTGCAAAGTCTTCGAGATGTAGGTCACCGAGTGCGCATCTTGTATCTCGATGCTTCGACGCCTGAATTGGTTCGCCGGTATGGAGCAACGCGTCGCAAACATCCACTCGGGAGCTCGACCGTGAGCGTTGAAGAAGCGATCTTGCAAGAACGACACATGTTGGAACTGGTAAAAGGTGCGGCGGATTTGGTGATTGATACATCGAATCTCAATGTCCATCAATTGAAAGCTCAGATTCATGACTTGTTTTCTCCAGTTGATGGAAAAGACGTCATGCAATTAACTATTGAGTCATTCGGATATAAACATGGAATTCCGCTTGATGTTGATCTGGTCTTTGACGTGCGCTTTTTGCCCAACCCTCATTGGGACGAAACTCTGAGACCCTTAAGTGGCCTTGATCAACCGGTATCAGAATTTGTTTTGAGACAAGAACTGTCGTCTGAATTCATAGATCGCATTCAGTCGCTGTTTGCGGTGCTGCTTCCCGCTTATCGCGCAGAAGGGAAGAGCTATTTAACGATTGCTATTGGTTGCACTGGCGGGCGACATCGATCAGTTGCTATCGCAGAAGAACTAGGCAAGAAATTCGTGGAAATGGGCCAACGCCCACGCGTGATTCACCGAGATATCGCCCGCTAGACCCGCGGTTGCTATTGTCGGGCGTTATGGCAAACACTCCAATTCGCGTAGGTATTAACGGGTTCGGTCGCATCGGTCGCAACTTTTTCAGAGCAGTTCAGGCTTCGCAAGCTCCGATTGAAATCGTTGCTGTGAACGACTTGGGAAACATCAAGACGATGGCCCACTTGTTGAAGTACGACTCAGTTCTTGGCATTCTTCCTAACGACATCAAAGCAGTTGACGAAGGCATCAGCATTGATGGCAAAGTTCTGAAGGTATTGCAGCACCGTGATCCAAAGGAATTGCCGTGGGGTTCGCTTGGTGTAGACATTGTGATTGAGTCCACAGGATTCTTCACAGATCGAGACAAAGCCGCAGCACACTTAGATGCTGGAGCGCCGATCGTGATTGTTTCAGCACCTTCAGCAGGTGCAGATGCAACGTTTGTTTACGGGGTTAATCATGGTGATTTCGATCGCAACAAGCACAAGGTTGTGTCAAACGCAAGTTGCACAACCAACTGCTTCGTACCGATGGTGAAAGTGCTTGACGATGCATTTGGTGTTGAAAAAGGTCTGATGACAACAATTCACGCATACACAGGTGATCAACAATTGGTAGACGGTCCACACAGCGATCTGCGTCGCGCACGTGGTGCAGCGATCAACATCACTCCAACCGGTACTGGTGCAGCGCGTGCAACGAGTCTTGTTCTCGAATCCATGAAGGGAAAGCTTGACGGGACCTCGCTACGTGTACCGGTTCCAACCGGTTCAATTACAGACTTTGTGGCAGTTCTCAACGCAACTCCATCCAAAGAAGAGATCAACGCTGCGTTCAAGAAGGCTGCAGACGGAGCGCTGAAGGGTGTCCTTGAGTACACCGATGCTCCGATCGTTTCAAGTGACATCGTTACCAATCCACACAGCTGTGTATTTGACAGCGACCTCACCATGACCATGGGTAATTTGGTGAAGGTGCTCGGCTGGTATGACAACGAGTGGGGTTATTCGAACCGTCTCGTTGATTTGACGAAGCACATTGGCTCGACGAAGTAATTCGTCTATATGAATCGAGTTCCGGCTCTAGAAGACCTTGGTGACGTATCGGGTAAGCGAGTTCTTGTGCGCACCGACTTCAATGTGCCAATGGAGGGTCCAGATGACCAGCGGGTGATCACGGACGACTTCCGTATCCGTGCCGCATTGCCAACTATTGAGTACCTGACAAGTCGCGGTGCACACGTTGTGTGCGCGAGTCATCTTGGTCGCCCAAAAGGTGCACCATCTGCCAAGTACAGCATGGAGCCAGTACGTAAGAGGCTTGCCGAACTTGCTCCCGGTGTTGATCTTCTTGAAAACCTACGTTTTAACCCAGGTGAAGAAGGAAATGATCCAACTTTCGTTGACGATTTAATTCGCGGAATAGATATGTATGTAAATGATGCATTTGGTGCAGCGCACCGTTCACATGCATCAATCGTGGGTCCTCCAAGAACTCTTCCGTCTGCTGCAGGGCGCTTATTGCATCGCGAAGTTGAAGTTTTGGGTGACATGCGCGAAAAGCCAAAGCGCCCTTTCGTTGCCGTACTTGGTGGTGCAAAAGTGAGCGACAAACTCGGTGTGATTGAAGCTTTGCAACAACGTGTTGATGCGTTCATCATTGGTGGAGGAATGTGCTTTACATTTCTCGCAGCTCAGGGTTATCCCGTTGGAGATTCAATTTGTGAACGAGATCAAATTGAGACTTGCAAGCAGTTGCTTGCGGGTGGAACACCGATTCACCTTCCAGAGGACATAATCGGCCTCGATGCTCAAGGTGTGTATCAGACGTTTGGAATCCGTCTTCCTGAAGGCGCAAAGGGGCTTGATATAGGACCAGGATCGGCAGCGGCGTTCACCGACATCATCATGGACGCACGTTCAGTTTTTTGGAACGGACCGATGGGAATGTTTGAAGATCCACGATTCGCATCGGGTACAAAAACTGTCGCACAAGCTGTTGCCGATACAAAGGCGTTCACGGTTGTGGGCGGTGGTGACTCTGCCGCAGCACTTGCGCAATTTAAACTTGAATCCGAAGTCGACCATGTGTCAACCGGCGGCGGCGCATCACTTGAATTTTTAGAACTTGGCGACCTTCCTGGTCTCGCCGCATTGCGAGGAGCACCAAATGCCAGATAGCACGATTTACCGCAAGCCACTTATTAGTGGCAACTGGAAGATGCACAACAATCACTTTGAAGCAATTCAAAGTTTGCAAAAACTTGCATATCTTCTAACAAAAGATGATTACAGCGCAGTGGATGTTTCTGTGCACCCACCATTTACCGATATTCGAAGCGTTCAGACATTGATTGATGCAGATGAACTGCGCATTCATCTTGGTGCACAGAACTGTCACTGGGAAGAAAAGGGCGCCTTCACAGGAGAAGTCGCTGCAGCGTTTCTTGCCAAGCTCGGCGTTCAATATGTCATTGTCGGTCATAGCGAGCGACGTGAGTTATTCGGCGAAACCGATGTAGATGTTTCTAAAAAGATCACCACTGTTCAAAAATTGAACATGTATCCAATTGTGTGCGTGGGCGAAACGCTTGAAGAGCGTGAGTCTGGAAAGACAACAGAAAAAGTGATGGGTCAGGTAAGAGCGGCACTTGTCGGTCGCAGTGTTGATCAAGTGTGCAACATGGTTATTGCTTACGAGCCAATCTGGGCCATTGGTACGGGACGTACAGCCTCGGCTGGGGATGCGCAGGCCGTGATTGGAGCCATCCGCGCACAGGTTCAAGAGGTGGCGGGTGAAAAAGCTTCCAGTGCTATTCGTTTGCAATACGGGGGAAGCGTGAAGGCCGCAAATATCGCGGAAATAATGGCTCAGCCAGACATCGATGGGGCTCTAGTGGGCGGGGCATCCCTTGACCCTGCCGAGTTTGCCCGCATCGTCCAATACCGCAATCGATAGTGCCATTGAGCCAGCGCTAGTAGCCTTACCTTCACATGTCGGGGCAACTTGTCCCGATCCAAATGGGTGAAAACCCACCTAATCGACGGGGAGGTCGAGAGTGAAGAAAACCAACAAACTCGCTGGAGTTGTTGCTGGCTTCGCAGCGTTGTCACTGGTAGTGGCAGCTTGCGGTGGCAGTTCATCCAGCAACGAAGGCGCAGCGTGCACAAGCCTTGATGCTTGTGCAACACGTGCCTACGACTACACAGCACCAGAATCAACCAGCAAAGGTATGACCATTACTTACGACATTGCTCCAGAAGCAGTGTGGGAAGATGGTTCGCCAATCACCGTTGCAGACTTCAAGGCAACTTGGGATGCTTCGTTGAACACACCTGGTTCATTGTCAACCACTGGTTACGACCAGATCACATCGGTTGAGGCTGGAACAAGTGACAAGCAAGTTGTAGTCACGTTGAAGGCTGTGTACGCACCGTACAAAGGATTGTTTGGCTCATTGATCAAGGCCGCTGCTGTTGAAAACACCGCAGACGTGTCTGGTGACTTTGCTGACATGATTCCTTACTCAGGTCGTGCATACAAGATGGAATCATGGAGCAAGGACCAGTTGGTCTACGTTCCAAACGAAAACTACTGGGGTACCGACAAAGCCGTTACACCAAAGATCGTTATGGTTCCAAAGGCAGACAGCGACACTGAAATTGCGTCAATCAAGGCTGGCGACGTTGACTTCATCTATCCGCAGTACTACCAGGGCATTGAAGAAGCAGTTGCACAAGACAACATCGCTTCTTCAGTTCAATTCGGTGGTGACTACGAAGCGTTCTACTTCAACCAGAAGTGCGGACCTTTTGCTGATGACAACTTCCGTGAAGCTTTTTCAAAGTCAATTGACCGTGATGCATTGTTTGCTCAGATCTACACCCCAATTGCTCCAACTGGAACGTTGTTGCAGTGTGGTCCAATCACCCCTGGTGATTACTGCGTAGGTGATGAGTTTGCTGGAAGCTACGACGCTGAAGGCGCTGCAAAGATCATGGAAGATGCTGGTTGGGAAAAAGATGCCTCTGGTTACTGGGCGAAGGATGGCGTAGCGCCAGAAATTCGTTGGGTAGTCAACACCGGCAACACCCGCCGCGAAAGCACCCAGGCTTACTTGATTCCATTGCTGC
>JAFMJR010000068.1 GCA_017853385.1 Ilumatobacteraceae bacterium
TGAATCGCTGGTCTATGGATGACTCAAGTTTGGTGAATCGCAACTCAACCCGAAGTGCAAGATTGCGAATGTCGCCCTTGGTAGCTGGTTCGTGCGAGTTGTCATTGAGGTCTTCGTCCACCTCTCGCTGAAATTCATTGTCCATAAGTGATCCTGTTGCAGTTGGGTTCATATGGCACATGTGTGCGAGGACAACCAATGTTGACGTTCAGATTGTTGCATATGTGGTGCTTTGGTTGTCAAGTATTGTGACCCCCATGAATTGGCTTTCAGATCCAGCTGCTTGGTCGGCACTTGCGGCACTTTTGGCACTTGAGATTGTTCTCGGCGTTGACAACGTAATTTTCATTTCGATACTTGCATCCAAGCTTCCCCCAGATCAGCAAGACCGTGCACGCCGAACCGGGCTGCTTGCCGCAGCAGGAATGCGCCTTTTGTTGTTGCTTGCTGTTGGTTGGATAGTCACCTTAAAGTCGGAGCTTTTTGCAATCGGTGATCTTGGGTTCAGCGGTAAAGAACTCATTTTGTTAGCGGGTGGTCTCTTTCTCATTTTCAAAGCAACGAAAGAAATTCACCACAAGTTAGAAGGCGAAGCCGATCATGGTTCAGCGCGTGTTGCGCCAACTTTTGCATCGGTGATTGCGCAAGTCATGATTCTCGATCTCGTGTTCTCAATAGATTCGGTGATCACAGCGGTAGGTATGACCACGTATGTGCCGGTGATGGTCATTGCAGTTTTGCTGTCCGTCATTGTGATGTTGGTGGCATCTGGGCCGATTTATCGATTCGTCAATAAGCACCCTTCGGTGAAAGTGCTTGCACTGTCATTCCTGCTGCTTATTGGAATGACGTTGATCGCAGAAGGCTTTGGCCAGAAAATTCCAAAGGGTTATGTCTATGCGAGCATGGCATTCTCGGTATTCGTAGAGCTTTTGAACATCGGAGCACGACGCAAAACCAAGACAAATCCTGTGCTCCTTCACGAGAAAATGCGCCCTTCCGAGTAAGATTGGGGCTTGAAGGGGAGTATCCCCGCAGGTTCGCCTGCGAATCGAGGTCGTCAATACGGTTAACACCCGGCCCGATTGAAAGGGAGAGACCTTCGGAAATTTATTGATCATTCCGAAGGAGCCCGTATGTCTAGTTCTGTTTCAAGCGTTCGCGAGTCTGTTGGTGCGTCGTACCCTGCCCATATTCGCTCGCAAGGCGAAGTTGCAGCAGATCTTGGTGTTGATATCAATGTGGGTCTGTCCTCGCAAGAGGTTGAAGCACGTCGCGCACAATTTGGCTTAAACCAATTAGCAGAATCCAAACGTCGACCGGCGCTGTTGCGATTTCTGGATCAGTTCCGAGATGTTCTGATTCTTATTCTGTTAGGCGCAGCAGTGGTGAGTTATGTCGTTTCCCGTGAATTGAAAACACCACTTGTTGTGTTGGTGGTTGTGTTGCTCAACTCAATCATTGGGTTTGTTCAAGAGCAACGAGCAGATGCATCGCTTAATGCATTGAAGAAAATGCTGGCCTCAAACACGCGGGTGCGTAGAGATGGACGAGTGATCTCTATCCCGTCGGGCGACGTTGTTCCGGGTGATGTGGCTTTAATTGAGGCCGGCGATCGAGTTCCTGCAGATGGTCGACTTGCAGTGGCAATCAATCTTGAAATTGACGAGTCAGCGCTGACCGGCGAGAGTCAACCTGCAGCGAAATCAGCAGATGCAGTTGCACGTGCTGAAGTGACAATTGGTGACCGCACGTGCATGGCGTACATGAACACGACAGTTACTCGTGGGCGCGCAGAGCTATTGGTGACGTCGACGGGAATGTCAACGGAAATTGGTCGCATTGCTGGTTTATTGCGAGCAACTGAAACCGATCAGTCGCCGTTGCAAAAGCAATTGGAAGGCTTGGCACACAGCCTTGCCAAGTTGTCGGGAGTAATCGTTGCTGCCGTAGTTGCCATTGGTCTGTGGCGCGGAGATGACATTTCAACAGTTCTCAATATGGCCGTAGCTCTTGCCGTTGCCACGATTCCAGAAGGCTTGCCAGCGGTAACCGCTGTAACTCTGGCAATTGGTGTTTCAACAATGGCGCGTAAAAATGCGATCGTAAAACGTCTTGCCAGCGTTGAAACCCTTGGGTGCACAAGTGTGATCTGTTCAGACAAGACAGGCACGTTGACACTCAATGAAATGACTGCTCGCCGTTTGGTGTCTGAAGGAATTGAGCGCACAATTACTGGCGAAGGTTATTCACCAGTAGGAGAAATCTCGGAGGTAGTGAGTGATGCACCATTCGCTTTAGATAATGCGCTGACCGGCTTGGCGTTGTGCAGCGACGCCGTAATCCATGAAGAAAATGGAGAGTGGTCGCTTGTTGGAGACCCAACCGAAGGCGCCCTAGTGGTGTTGGCGATGAAGGGTGGCATCAACGTTGATGAAACTCGCGCACGACACCCACGTATTGCTGAAGTCCCATTCGATTCAAGTTTGAAATTTATGGTGACGTTTCACCGAATTGCGACTACGAGCGGAAATGAAGTGGTTCGCATGTATGCAAAAGGTGCACCCGACGTAATTCTGGATCGTTCATCAACAGTGATTGGCAGTGGTGGGTTGGCCTTGCCAATTGACGAAAATCGAGACGTACTGCTCACTCATAATGATCGACTCGCAGGTGAAGGAATGCGAATCATCGCAATTGCTCAGCGAGATATCACTATTGAAGCGTGGAGCGAATTTGAGTCAAGTGGTGTATCTCCAGTGGACCTCGCAGGCGATTTGGTGTTGCTTGCCCTAGTAGGCATTGTCGACCCACCTCGACCAGAAGCCAAACTGGCGATTGCCGAAGCAAAGCAAGCTGGCATTGCAGTAAAGATGATCACTGGTGACCATGCTTCTACGGCAACTGCAATTGGTCGCGAGCTCGGACTTATCAATGGTGATGCTGTTGCAATGACAGGAGCAGAACTTGACACAGTGAGCGACGAAGAACTCGACCAGCGAGTTGAACAAGTTTCTGTATTTGCACGTGTTGCTCCAGAGCACAAAATTCGATTAGTGACTGCATTGCAACGAAAGGGTCACATTGCAGCAATGACTGGCGACGGGGTAAACGACGCACCGGCATTGAAAAAGTCAGACATTGGTGTAGCGATGGGAATCACGGGCACTGAGGTGACGAAGGAAGCAGCAACCATGGTGCTCACTGACGACAACTTTGCCACCATCGTTGGAGCTGTTAAGCAGGGTCGCGCAATTTATGACAACATCGTGAAGTTTGTGCGTTTCCAGTTAAGTACGACACTTGGTTTTGCAATTTTGTTCCTCGCGACTTCAATCACGGGTATTGCAAGTGGAAAGCCTTTCGCAGCGATTGCCGTGCTGTGGGTGAACATGATTATGGACGGGCCGCCTGCAATGGCACTTGGATTGGATCGCCCAGATTCAGATGTGATGCAACGTGCTCCACGACCAAAAGATGAACGAATTTTGACCCGTGACAGATGGGTTGCGGTGCTGTTTGCTTCATTGGTGATGGCAATAGGAACGCTTCTAGTTCTTGTGCTTGCTCCGGGGGAAGAGGCTGCTGCTGGTGTGGCAACTGTTGCTGGCACCATGGCATTTAACACCTTTGTACTGTTCCAGTTCTTCAATATTCTCAATGTGCGCAACGATCGAAACACCGTGTTTCGTCGAGAAACATTTACAAATAAATACCTCTGGTCAGCGCTTGCCGCCGTGATCGCACTTCAGGCAGGAGTGACACACTGGGGCCCCATGCAGCGACTGTTTGACACAATGTCGATTTCGTTTACGCAGTGGATGTTGTGCTTGATTGTGGCTTCAAGCGTGGTTTTCCTTGAGGAACTTCGAAAACTGGTTGTCCGAAAAGCAAAGTAGCTTCAGCAGTTACTTCCTGGCAGGTGCACAGAAACTAGGAGTTTTTACTGTTCCACGTGCTGAGTGCAATCCAGATTGCACAGATGCCACAAACACTCCAAGCCAGTGTGCGTATGAGGTTCGCCGTCATCAGCTGATCGTGTACCGCTTTATCAAAACCGTCGGCAAGTTTTCCATGAGCTGGAGCAGACCAAAATCCACTAATCACTAGTACAACAGCCATTGCCGCGCCGTTTATCAGGGTGGGAATTCGCAGCGCTTTATGTGTGCCCAAAAATGCAAGTGCGAGGATCGCAATGAGAGTTACGCCTTCGGTTAGCCAAGGAAGAAGCAGCAACTTTCCGATTCGTTCAACGTGTGCCGCTTGAAAATCAACGTAAGTCTGCTCGCCGACTTTGGCAAACAGCGGATAGTGAACGTAATGAATGGTCCAAATCAGTCCCACCATAAACAACGTTGCGGAAAGATGGGCGATAACAAGCAATCGGTAATTTTTTTCGAGAGCTTGCATAGTCAGAGGCTAATTGGAGAATGCGGTAGAGGGTAGATCTGTCTCGCCAGAAGCAATCGCCGCGACAATTCTCTTTGCAACGATTTCGGGGTCAAGTCCGACGGGAAACTTTGGGGCAGTGCCAGCAATAGCGCGAGAGGCAAGCCCGGTTTCTGTATGCGGTGGGCGTGCATCAATGATGCGAACTCCGTTTTTGCGAGCCTCTCTGCTCATGGCCTCATCAAAGGATCGAACTGCAGCTTTTGATGCACCGTACACCGACATACCGGGAAGGTTTTGCTCAGCGATTACCCCTGAAATGCCTACGAGAACTGAACCCTTGGGCATGTGGGGAAGTGCTGCTTGGACAAGAAATATATGGCCAAATGTGTTGGTGAGGAATACCTCTTCAATAGTGTCAATTGAAGTTGTTCCGATTTCCCCAAACGCAACCACGCCCATCGCATTCACAACAATGTCGAGTGAGCCGTATTTTTCAACTACGTGACTAATTGCCTGCTGAGCAGAATCAGGGGATCGTAAATCGGCAGAAATGTGATGAGATTCGCCGTTTTGCGATCGAGAGCAAGTGATAACAGTGCAACCGCGTGATTGAAGTTCGGTTGCAATGTGTTGGCCGAGCCCGCCAGTACCACCTGCAATAAGAGCGACTTTGTTGGTCAGATTAAGTGCGGCTTCCATGACTTATGCAAAGCCTATGGCTCGAGATGCGAAGTTTGGCTGTAGCCAAATAGCATTACTAGCAACGGACAGATTGAAGGAGATTGAAATGGGAACTTGCGGATGTGGATTTACAACCGATCCAGACAAAAATTGCAATGGAACACACCGTGTGGTGCAAGCAGTGAAGGCGGACATTGCCAAGAAACTTACTGACAATGGTTTTCCAGAAGCTGCCGAGTTTGTAAAGACTGAAAAGAAGAACTAGCTCTTTCTATTCAGCCCCCGTAGCTCAGTGGATAGAGCGACGGTTTCCTAAACCGCAGGTCGCATGTTCGATTCATGCCGGGGGCACTAA
>JAFMJR010000020.1 GCA_017853385.1 Ilumatobacteraceae bacterium
TACAGTCCATAACTCTCGCGATAGTTCATGGTGATGTTGTGGCCAAAAACTTTTGCTACGCCATACGGAGATCGCGGGTGAAATGGAGTCAACTCGGTTTGAGGTACTTCTCGCACTTTGCCAAACATTTCGGAAGATGAAGCCTGATAAAACCGAATCGGATTATTCTGAGCGCCGCCAACAATGCGCACTGCTTCAAGAGCGCGCAACACGCCAAGACCCGTCACATTTGCCGTGAGTTCAGCCTGATTAAACGACATAGCAACAAACGAAATGGCTCCAAGGTTGTAGAACTCGTCTGGCTGCACATACTCAAGTGCGGTGACCAAGCTGGTGAGATCGGTGAGGTCGCCAGGAACTATTTCAACAAATGGGAACTCATCACGAAGCATTTCTGCACGCGGATTGTTTTGCCCTTTCATCATGCCGTAGACCTTGTATCCCTTTTCATGAAGGAACTCGGCTAAGTGTCGACCGTCCTGACCAGTGATTCCGGTGATAAAGGCTTTGCGCATAAGGATCTCAAATCTATCAGTACGATCACAGGCGTGATTGCCGTACTCGCTGGTGGCGTTGGAGCCGCACGTTTCTTACGTGGCTTAATGCAAGTAGTTCCCACTAATGAAATCACCGCAATCGTGAATACAGGTGATGACACCGTGTTGCACGGACTACATATCTCTCCTGATTTAGACACGGTGACATATACGTTGGCTGACGCAATCGATCCGGAGCGAGGCTGGGGATTAAGCGATGAAAGCTGGAACGCAATGTCGGCCCTCAATCGCTATGCCACAAATCGCCCGACCAATTCCCAGGCAGCTCCTACATGGTTCAATTTGGGCGATAAAGATTTAGCAACGCACTTTTACAGAACTGCGCGTCTGGCCGAAGGCGCTTCGCTTTCAGAAATCTCACAAGAAATTGCTCATGCTTGGGGTCTTGATCTTCGATTAATGCCGATGAGCAATGACCGTGTGCGTACCATGATCACTTTGCAAGAAAATTGTGAAGCGGGAAAAGCTGGATCTGAAATTAGTTTTCAGGAATATTTCGTTAAGCACCGCCATGGGGTTGCGACATCATCTGTTCGCTTTGACGGCGCTGATGTTGCACGTCCAGAGGGACTTGATGTCTTGAACGATGCACAATCTGTGATCATCGCTCCTTCAAACCCCTTGGTTTCTATTGCACCAATTCGCGCTCTTCACCATGTTGATGCAGTCCTTTCTGCTCGTCGCAATTCAGTAAGCGCAATTTCACCCATTGTGAATGGTGCAGCACTAAAAGGACCTGCCGACAGACTCATGATTGAACTTGGTCATGAACCATCGGTTGTTGGAGTCGCACGACTGTATTCTCCAATTTGTGGCACGCTAATCATTGATCATGCCGATGCACATCTTGCAACAGCTGTTGAAGACACAGGAATGCGCTGCATCGTTACAGACACCATTATGAAAACTGCGCAAATTTCTGCAGCCCTCGCGCACACGGCCCTGGGTGCAACGTTATGAATAGGCTCACTGCTTGGGGTGTTGAAGGAATTGGTGAGATTGTTCCTGGCGATCAAGTAGGCGACATCATCGTGAATGCCTGTGCAACAGAGCCAAACGGACCTCTGCAAGACAACGACGTAATTGTTGTAACTCAAAAAATTGTGTCAAAGGCTGAAGGCCGCTTAGTCGAGATTGACCCAAACGACCCACTTAGTCATAAGCAACTTGTAGAGGAAGAAGCAGTTCGCATAGTGCGGCGCCGCGGCGACCTCATCATTACCGAGACTAAGCATGGGTTTATTTGCGCAAACAGCGGTATTGATCTATCCAATGTTGAACGCGGATACGCAGCACTGCTTCCACTCGATAGCGACCGTTCAGCCAGACGTATTCGCGACATTGTTAAGGCAAAACTCGGCGTATCAGTTGGTGTGATCGTGAGCGACACCTTTGGTCGACCATGGCGTAAAGGACTTACCGATGTTGCCATTGGGGTTGCTGGAATTGCAGCAGTTGTTGACTTACGCGGAACACCAGATGCGCTTGGTCGCACCATGCAGGTAACTGAAGTTTGCGTTGCAGATGAATTGGCCAGCACTGCCGAACTAGTGATGGGAAAATCGTCAGGCATTCCTGTTGCCATTGTGCGCGGAGCGGATGTCTCTTGGTTTCGTGATGCGTCAATGAGCGAAATTGTTCGCCCTCCTCAAGAAGATCTATTTCGCTAGGGCCTAGGCCTTTTTAAAATGCTGGCGAATCACCGCTAAACCGTCATGCAATGATGTCCAAGGTGACCAGCCAAGTTGAATTTTCGCGCGCACATTTGACACCGCAGTTCTCTGCAAATCCCCAGGTCGCGCTTTAACTTTCTGAGCACTCACTGTTGTTCCGGCGGCTAGTTGTTTAAACAACTCCTCAACTGAAGTCTGCACACCGGTTCCCAAATTGATTACGACGCCATCTCCACGATGAAGCGCTCGCGCAAATGCGTCAATTGCATCATCCACATACAAGAAATCGCGCGTTTGCTTTCCGTTACCAAAAATAAGCGGATTCTCTTCACGCATAATTGCCGATGCAAAAGCTGCTACGACACCATCTTCTGGTCGTTGTCGCAGCCCAAATACATTTGTCGTGGCAAGAACGGTGTACTCAATGCCGTGCTTTTCTCTGTACACACCGAGCAGATCAATCAGTGCTTGAGCCATAACATGCGGCACACCAATTGCGTCA
The DNA here is from genome assembly GCA_017853385.1 of Ilumatobacteraceae bacterium. GTDB lineage: Bacteria > Actinomycetota > Acidimicrobiia > Acidimicrobiales > Ilumatobacteraceae > UBA3006. The sequence continues at coordinate 2,733 of JAFMJR010000020.1, forward strand.
TTTGCTCTTCCCTCTTTTACGGGAAGATGTTTTGCATTTACTTCTCCATAAATCAGCCCTGCAGCAATGCTGACAACAACTTTTTTCACGCCGTGGTGTCGTGCTGCCTCCAAAACAGAAAGCAACATCGGCACAGCACGCATGACTGAAGAATTTTCCGAAGCCTGAGGAGCGAGCAACGCAAAGTGATAAATCACCGCTGGCTGACGAAGCCCAACAAGTTCTGCAAACTCCAAACTGGCCACGTCAAGATGATGGAATCGCAGTTGACCTCCCATCGCGCGTGCATCACTCAGATTTGCAAGCGAACCAGTTGATAAATCATCAACGACATCAACTACATGACCGTCGGCAAGTAGACGCTCGACAAGATGCGAGCCCAAAAACCCCGCACCACCACACACCATCACATTGACAGACTTGGCTTGCTCCACTACGCAGATTCCTCATTTGGAAAGCGACCATCAGATACAACTTGGCCCGCCTGCACAACACCGGTTGGTCCAACTATGCAACGACTCAATCGCGCATCGTTTCCTACGTGACCCATCACAATGGAGTCTTCAATTACTGCGCCATCACCGACAACAGATCCACCCAGCAAAACACTATGTGTAACAGATGCTCGATCGCCCACGTGCACACCAGCTGAAACAACAGAATCACTGACTACCGCAGATTCGGAAATAACAGCCCTGGCATGAATCGCTGCATCTTCAGGGTGACGCAATTTCGCTGCAACGTCACAGTTTGCTTGAACATATGTATCTGGCCTACCAGCATCAATCCAGTAGTCGTCAGTAGCCATTGCATAAAGCGATCCTTCAGCTACCAATTGCGGAAACGTCACTCGCTCAATAGAGAGCTTTTCAGTTCCTGGCATGAGCGCAAGCGTTGACTCCTCCATTACATAAGTGCCAGCACTTGCGAATCGGCTGGTAGTTTCGCCCGGCTGTGGTTTCTCAACAAATCGAAGCACCTTCCCCAACTCATCGGTTTCAACGATTCCAAACTGAGATGGATCATCAACTGGCGTTAACGAGATCGTCGCTTTGGCTCCACTTCGAGCATGAAACGAAATTAAATCTGCAACGTTGAGATCAGTCATGACATCGCCATTAGCAACGACAAAAGTTCCCGAGACTCCTGCTGAGCGTGCCGCGAACCCAATCGCACCGGCCGTGTCAAGCGGTGTCTCCTCGACGGCGTAAGTTATGCGCACATTCCCGCACATGTTGTCTGGAAACTCGGCAAAAAATGGCTCTGGCTTGAAGCCAAGTGCGAGCACAACATCAGTTACTCCGCCATCCGCGAGTCGGTTGACGAGTCGTCGAATCATTGGCACATGAGCAACCGGAAGTAAAGGTTTTGGAATTGCGTAGGTCAATGGCCGAAGTCGCGTACCAAATCCCCCAACGAGCACGATTGCGTGCATCGCCGTTTACCTATCCTTGGTAGTCAGCGAGAGAATCTGCAACGGCAGGACGTGTGATTTCCGTGCCTTCTGGGGCAAACGACAACACCACAGTCATTTGGTCATCAATTTTGACTCCACCAAAACTCGCTATTGACAGCTGCGAAGATGCTGATCCACTTTCCCATACATTCACGTTGATCACTGCATCTTGTTCTGCACACTTTGTATCTGCTTCGGAGATCTTTGTACCATCAGCAAGTGTGATGCTGTCGTCAGTAACAGTCATGCCGTACAACGCAAAAATGGTTTCAAGTTTTGCTTTACGCTGACCAGCCAAAACTTGTGGCATCCAGCCAACGATTCCATCACCGATGATTGCAGAAGGGTTTTCCGTAGTCACCGCAGCGAATTTGTCCGTTGCATTCAGGGTTGCTGCGTCTGCTTGCTTCAAATCTGTTGCAAGGGCATCACAATTAAAGAAAGCAAAAGCTGTTGCGTACTTTTGCTCAGCCGAAACACTTGCGTCAACAACTGTTCCACCTTGGCGCGCATAAGCAATAAGCACCGCGCCGATCACGAGCACACCAAGAACCACCGATGGAAAAACCGACCCACCCTGAAAGCGGACCTTTTTACCTTTGCCCTTTTCTGCAAGACGGGCGATTTTTTTTGCTGAAGATGTTCGTGCCACGGGACTGACAGGCTATCGCTTAGTCAGGAAAATTGCCTCGTACTGCTCAGCGACTGATGCCGGCGATGCATGCTCCTCCACCCATTTACGCCCATTTACGCCCATTTCAAGAAGGCTTTGTGGGTTTGCGATCATTTTTCTGAGGGCCGCAATGAATAATTCAACATCGTCTGGGCTCACTGCAACGCCAGCCTGAGCCTGATGCAAAATGTGCGGAATTTCTGTATCCAAATCAATTGCAGCCACCATTGGCCTTGCGGCGGCAAGTATTGAATACGACTTTGACGGAACACTCACAGAAGCAAGCCCTGCACGCAATGGGACCACATGAATATCGCCAGTGGCTAACACTTCGCTCAATCGCTCAATTGGCTGATACTCGCCAAAATACAAATTTGGTATTCGCGAACCATCTTCTTGCAACTTTTTGCGTGCAGCACCATCACCATTAATGACGAAAGCAACTTGTGGAAATTCACGTGCTGCTTCAAGCATCAAATGCAGTGACTGAGAAAAGCCAACATTGCCGGCGTACATCACAACAAGTTCTTCTCGAATTCCCAATTCGCTGCGATATCGAGTCATTCGTGATTGCGGAGTAATTGCAATGGTGTCTACAAAGTTTGGTATGACATGCAATCTCGGATGGTATTTCGGATTTAACTTTCCTGCGATGTTGTTACGTAGGTCTTGCGACAACAACACCACCGCATCGGAACGGTGATAGCTCACTCGCTCAATCCATTGCGCGATCGCAATAATTCGCTTGTTTGAAATTGCGCCAGTTTGAATTGCTGCATCTGGAAAAACATCTTGAATGTTGAAAACCAATGGCGCACGCCGAATCATTTTGGTAAACCAGCCAGTAAGACCGAGCGTCAATGGAGGAGACATTGCTAATACGCCATCGACCTTGAACGGAAGGCCGCCCGCATGGACGCTGCGAATACCGACTGCATAACTAAACGCAAGAAAACCAATTGCGCGTCTAAGTAAATTCGTCTTTGATTTTCCGGGAAACGGATGTACACGGATGATTGAACCCCAAGCCGTTTTCTCAGTGCGCCACAATCGACCACCCCAGCCAGATTCAATTGCGTGATTGCGGTACCACGGAAGAGATGTCACTACATGAAGTTCGTGTCCGCGTGCAGCGAGTTCTTGAACTATTCGCGTCATCACAACGCCTGTTGGAGCAAGGTCAGGTGCAAAGTGTGGACATATCACTACTAGGCGAAGTTTCGTACTACTCATTTTTGAATCGCCGCCAATGTCTTTTCATATGCGATCACCAGGTCCTGCGCAGATTTCGCAGAAGTGAATTCATGACATCGCTGCTTTCCACGTTCAATCAATGCAGCACGATTTTCACGGACAGTGTGCAGGGCGCCGCTCCAAGCTTGAGTCAAAAGTGGCAGCACGACTCCTCCATCGCCAATAACTTCTGGCAACGATGCGCAATCGCTTGCAATCACCGGAGTTCCTAAGGCCATCGCTTCAAGTACTGGAGCTCCGAAGCCCTCATATTTACTTGGGAAAACCAAAGCTTCCGAAAGCGCAACTAAGCCATCCCGATCAGCCGCGTTAACTCGGCCACCTCGCACAACTCGGTCCGCTAAGCCAAGTTCAGAAATCAGACTTTGAATTTGGCCTTCTGCGAGCCCCTGACCGCCGACCATTACCAATTTCACTTCTTCATTTCGCCATTCATTTGCCATCAACCGAAGCAAGAATTCATGATTTTTGTGTGGATGGGTGATTGCTGGAATGAGCAATACACGCGAAGACCCAAGATTAAATCTTGCACGCAATTCCGACTCGCTTGTTTTTCGCAGACCAATTGATGGCTCTAACCCATGCCGCACCACTGCTGTACGTTCGCGTTTGATGCTGAAATGTTGCTCCAAACTTTCGCGAACATAATTACTCGGTGTAGCAACAACTGTTGCGCGACGAATTGCAGATGGAACCCTGTTCTTTAGATACCGCAATTTCACTGGGCTGAAATATTGCGGGTAAGTCAGGTACTGAACATCATGAATGGTGAGCAAAGTTGATTGATTACCGCGACTCGGAATAGTTCCTCCGCCGTGATGGACAAAATCGGCGCTTCCTGCACGTTTTGCAAGCCAAGTGTTTTCTAACAACACGCGAAGTTCTCTACTCGTGCAACGAGAAGGCGCCTCAACTATGCGCATTACCGATGCAAGGTCACTGTGCGCTGCCGAGAATCCAAGCGGGGCATAAATAGTGACATTAAACGGTGCACCAATCTCAGACAATCCAAGCAATTGTCGAACAAAATATTCTTCGCTTCCGCCAACCGAGCCAGGCACACACCACATCATGTTGACTGCAATGTTGTGACGCGTAGCGCTCATAGAGCCATTACCTCATCGTAAATTGAAGCTGTTAAGCGCGCAGTATTTTCCCATGTTGCACCTGCAGCTCGCTCTAGACCTTTACGTGAAAGTTCTGCACTGCTTGCTAACGCCAACTGAATACCTTCTCTAATACTTTCTTCGCTACGTGGATCAACAAGAACTGCCGCACCACCTGCCACTTCTTCGGTCGAAATAGCTTTGCTGGTTACCACTGGCGTTCCTTGTGCCATCGCTTCAAGAACTGGCAATCCAAAACCTTCCCATAGCGATGGATACGCCATCACACTTGCTGCTGCATACAAACCACCGAGATAGTGATCTTCAACATGCCCAAGAAACTTCACATCATTGCTGGGTTGAACTGCAATGTCTCCCCAACCCGTGGCGCCAGCAACAACTAGCGGAGGCAAATCGGCTTGTTCTCGCATTGCCTCAACCAACGCTGCCAAGTTTTTACGTGGCTCAAGGGTCCCAACAAACAAGATGAACTCGCTTGGCAAATTATAGGCAGCACGTACGCGAGCAATGTCTTCACTGGTTGCACGATGCGCGCGTACACCAAGGGGAACAAGTCGAACCAGATCAGGAGAAAATCCAACCTCAAGACAATCATTCATCGTTGCTTGCGAACTACAAAGCAAGGTCGCAGATTGCTTTTTTAAAACCTTCAGACTTCTCTTAAACACAGCATTGCCATGTCGAGTAAAAAATTCGGGGTGATGCAGAAAAGCTAAATCATGAACCGTTGACACCATTTTCGCCCGTGAAGCAAAAGGGATGATTGTGGTGTTGTGTAGCAAGTCAACATTGTGCAACACACGTTCCACTCGTGGCTGCCGAATACGCAGCGAAGACTCGTAAAGCAATGCACCAGAAATGGGTAGGCCAGCAACATCAATTGAAATGTCAAAAGTGACCGATGAATCTTCCTCATGACGACCAGAAACGCCGAGCAACTCAATATCTGGTCGCACCAGCGGCATTGCACGCGCCACTTCAATGGCAGAAACGGCGGTGCCTCCCGGCACGCGGTGCCAGCACTGCTCAAGTGTGTAGGCGACCCGCACGCCTTCTATTGTGCCAAGTCACTATCGTTATCTGCATGACTTCCCCCGCAACGCTTGCCTATTGGGCTGATCGAACGGTTGTAGTGACTGGAGGCAATGGGTTCCTGGGCTCAAAAGTGGTTGCCAGACTGCGAAATTTTGGCGCAACGGTCGTTGCCCCACGACAAAGAGAGGCTGACCTCACAAAGGTTGGAGTTGCTGAAGAATTATTTGGTCAGCACAAACCAAGTCACGTCATTCACCTTGCCGCGCGTGTCGGCGGAATTGGTTATAACCAAATTGCACCGGCACAGTTGTACCTCGACAACTTGATGATGGGCACTCACACTATTGAGGCTGCACGGAAGCTAGGCGTAGAAAAAACGGTTCTTCTTGGAACAGTTTGTTCATATCCAAAATTTACGCCAGTGCCATTTCGTGAAGAATCAATTTGGGATGGATACCCAGAAGAGACAAACGCTCCTTATGGAATTGCAAAAAAAGCAATGCTCATCCATGCTCAAGTAAACGAAGCTCAGTACGGACAGCATTTTGCATTTGTGATTCCTACCAACTTGTATGGCCCAGGAGACAAGTTTCATGAGTCCGTTTCTCATGTGATTCCGGCATTGATCAAAAAATGTGTAGAAGCCAAGGAACAAGGTGCAGACAAAATCAGTGTGTGGGGCACAGGTGTAGCCAGTCGTGACTACCTCTACGCCGATGACGCAGCCGAAGCAATTGTGCTCGCAGCCGAATTACGGACAAGCGCTGAACCATTGAATTTGGGCAACAATCGCGAAGTAACAATTCGCGAGACTGCAGAAACCATTGCGCGAATTGTCGGTTTTGACGGAGAACTGGTGTGGGACTCTTCGCGTCCAGACGGACAACCACGCAGACGCGTTGATGCAAGTCGCGCCGAACGCGAATTGGGCTGGCATGCACACACTGAATTTGAAGACGGCCTGCGACGAACTGTTGATTGGTATTTAGCTAATCGAGAACTTGCCGAAAAAGACCCGAACTAATTTCGTGAATTTTCCCCCACCGCAGTTTCCTCCACCTTCGGCGACTCCTCCGCCGCCGAAGAATCGTGTTCAATTTAAATCAAATTGGCGATCAAGCAACCCCTACACAGCATCAAACGCGCTGATTGCTGCAAATCTTGGCTTATTCGTTTGGGGTTACATCCTTGACGCAATGAACTCAGCGACAGTGAACGGCATTACCAAATTTCAATTCGATATGGGTCTTGCACGTGAATTCTTGAATGCTGGCGAATGGTACCGACTCATTTCAAGTGGATTTCTTCATTTCGGACTCATCCACGTTGGTATGAATATGTTTCTGCTGTTTCAACTCAGCAGAATGCTTGAACCCACACTTGGCTCACTCAAATTCACTCTCGTGTACTTCGCTTCACTTCTTGGTGGCGCAGCCGGTGCGTTAGTTGCCAGCCCCAATGCGCTTACGGGCGGGGCTTCTGGTGCAGTGTTTGGAATGATGGCGGCAACCGTTGTTGGCATGCGACAGCGAGGCGTCAATCCGTTACAAACAGGAATTGGTCTCACCTTTGTCATCAACATTGGTCTCACACTTGCAATCCCAAATATTTCAGTTGGTGGCCACTTTGGTGGAGCGATTGCAGGCGCGGCGTGCGGAGTGTTTGTGCTCGCTCCCGCCCATTGGCGCTTGCCGAAATGGACTGAGTACATGATGCCAATTGTTATTGGAGCGATTGCAACAATTATTGCTGTTACACCCTCGCTATAGGGTCTCAAACAATTCTCCCGTTATCTACGCCGTCTACATATTGCGAGCAATCGCATCTTTCACTGGAGGATCAATGCGCAACATCATCAGCGCGCCACTCACGCTCCCACGAGCTCATCTAGACCCAATCATCTCCCAACAAGACATGCTCGCAGTGCTGTCGCTGGCAATCCGCCGACCATTGTGTTCTGAAGTGATCGCCATACTGATGGATGAAGAGCAACGAGGCATCGGCTTGTTGTCATTTGACGAGCCTCATTCACCCGGGTCGCTTGTCCATCACCTCATCGGCTTATGCAGCACAGCTGCCATTGCTTCTTCGGTGATTCTTGCGAGTGTTCGTCCCAACGAGTTATCTCACAACAACGACGCCGCCGACCTGCGCTACATGCAACAGCAATGCGCACATGCAGGTATTACATTGCGCGAATGGTTTGTGGTGAGCAGAGGCGCTATTCGCTGTGTGCGCAGCGAGTGATTGCTAGTGGCAACCGCAACCCGAGCCGCACCCGCCAGCCGGGCGTGGCGCTGCAGTTTTCTGCGGTGCAGATGCGCCACCAACCGAGGCAAACACACTGAGCAATCGCACTGCATTGCTATGCCCTTGCGGGCAAGTTGCCGGCAAATCAGCTTCCGACATTGAGCGACGTTCTTCAAATACTGAATCACAACTCTTGCAACGGAATTCATATGTTGGCATGGCTCTAGTGTATGAACTGTGAGCACCCCAATGCCTCTTCAGACCAGGCCAGCAACCACCCTTCCCATTACCGAAGAGGTTCTCGAGACTGGCGAGCCAACCATGGCTCACATCGTGAAAACCGAGCCGGGCGAAGATGCAGCAGCAAAGGTGTTGGAGGCGCGCATCTACGGAACCCCTCTTGAAGCGTTATGTGGTCATGTATGGGTTCCTTCGCGTGACCCAAAACAATTACCACTGTGCGATAAGTGCAAAGACATCTACGAGACGTACCGCATGTTTAACGACGGGCTAAACGAACGCCCATCCGAATAACTAGCGAAAGTTTCGTGCAGCCACTTTCGCCGCAACGTGCAGTGGCGAAATATGTTCAGCGACCACGTTAATAACCCCACCATCACCTACTTCCAATCTGCCTCGCACCAGCAGCGCCCCTGCTCCCCGTGCAACTTTGCGATACCGAGCCCAACACCCAACCGAGCACACCACGTTGATATGTCCGGTTTCGTCTTCCAAGTTGATGAACGTAATTCCTTGTGCCGTCATTGGGCGTTGTCGGTGTGTCACTGTTCCCGCAACAAGCACTTTCTCATCGCCACGCGCACCACAAAACGAAAGTTGTGCTGCTGTTGCCACACCCAGTCGCTCAAGTTCGTTACGCAAAAACTCGGTGGGGTGCCCATTCGTTGATACACCAGTGGCCCAAAGATCGGCAATTGCTTCTTCCATGGGTTGCATGCCAGGAAGATACGGAGATTCGCCACCTGTAGTAACACCTGCAAGCGTTCCCGGCCGTGACTGAATAACCGCACCAGCACTCCACAGCGCATCGCGGCGTTGGTAACCAAAACTTTCGGTGAAGACTCCTGCAGTAGCAAGTGCTTCAAGTTGTGCAACATGCAACTGTGGCACTTTACGCACTAAATCTTCCATGCTGATGTACGGCTGATTATCGGCAATGACTTGCGCAACATCGTTGCTTAGTCCGCGAACCGAGTTAATGCCTAGCCGCAAAGCCAGACCACCCGCCGACTGCGAATGATGTTCAAGAGTTGCGCCAGCACGTGATGCATTGATGTCGGGAGCATTCACCACCACGCCATGACGCTTGGCATCTTGCACCAGTGAATGCGGCGACCAAAACCCCATTGGCTGTGCATTGAGAAGGGCTGCATAGAAAGCCGCGGGTTCATGCAACTTGATCCAAGCAGATGAATACACCAAGTACGCAAAGCTCACTGAATGACTTTCTGGAAATCCATAACTTGCAAAAGCAGCCATCTTCGTAAATATCTGATCAGCGACATCGCCACGAATCCCACGCTCTGCCATCCCTGCATAGAAACGCTCACTCAACTGTTGCATTCGCAACTGCGAACGTTTTGAACCCATGGCTTGGCGCAATTGATCTGCTTCGCCAGGAGTAAACCCTGCAATATCTATTGCCATTTGCATCAACTGCTCTTGAAACAATGGAACACCAAGGGTTTTACCCAAACTGTTTTCAAGCAACGGATGCAAATACGTGATTGGCTCTTGACCATTGCGGCGTCGAATGTATGGATGGACAGAACCACCCTGAATAGGGCCTGGCCGGATGAGGGCCACTTCAACCACAAGATCGTAAAACCTGCGTGGCTTTAATCGCGGCAGCGTTGCCATTTGCGCGCGTGACTCAATTTGAAATACGCCTACCGTGTCGGCGCGACACAACATGGCGTACACCTCATCTTCTTGCGGAATGGTGGCGAGATCGATGTGCACACCACGAAACTGCGCAATGAGATCAACTGCATTGTGCAATGCCGACAACATGCCAAGGCCGAGCAAATCAAACTTGACTAACCCAGCAGCAGCACAGTCATCTTTGTCCCACTGCAACACACTGCGCCCTTCCATACGCCCCCACTCCACGGGACACACTTCGGTGACTGGGCGGTCGCACATCACCATGCCGCCTGAATGAATACCCAAGTGTCGTGGTGCATCTTGCACCTGTTCTGCTAGTTGCAACACCGCAGCGGGAATGGTGTGATCGCCACCATTTACCGTTACGCCGATTGCACCCCACGAATCAACTTGCTTACTCCATGCATCTTGTTGGCCTGGCGCGAACCCGAGAGCACGCGCCATGTCACGCACTGCAGACTTCGCTCGATACGTAATGACATTGGCAACTTGTGCAGCATGGTGGCGACCGTGACGTTGGTACACATACTGAATAACTTCTTCACGTCGTCCACTTTCAATATCGATATCAATATCTGGAGGGCCATCGCGTTCAGGAGACAAAAAACGCTCAAACAACAGGCCGAGCGACACCGCATCGGCTTTAGTGATGTCAAGCGAATAACACACTGCGCTGTTTGCAGCGCTTCCGCGACCTTGGCAGTAAATATTTGATCGAGCGCAAAATTGCACAATGTCCCACACCACAAGGAAATAACCCGCGAATCCGAGTGTTTCAATCATTTCCAATTCGTGATCAATAACTCTCCACGCCCGCGCTCGCAACGACAAGTCTTCGTGTGAGTTGCTTGGACGAATGCCATATCTACGAGTAGCACCAACCTCAACAATCTTGCGTAAATACGAAATTTCATCCAGCCCATCGGGGCAAGGAAACGGCGGTAATCGTGGGGCTACTAGACGGAGGTCAAATGCTGCATTTGCACCGATTTCAGCAGCTTGTTGAACCACACCGGGGTACCGCGCAAAACGTCGAACTTGTTCAATTCCACTTCGCAAATATGCAGTGGCTGCAGGCGGTAAACGAGGGTCAATGTCATCCAAACTGCTTCGTTCGCGCACTGCTGCAACTGCTGTTGCAAGCTTGTGTTGCGCAGGTGTTGCATACAACACATCGTTTGTAGCAATACACACAATGTTGTTGCGGTGCGCAATTCGCGCAAACTCATCATTGCGTACTGAATCGAGTGGGTCACCGTGATCCCACATCTCCATCACCACGTTGTCTCGCCCAAATGCAGAGATCAGCTGCTGCATGCGACGCTCCGCCATAGCCGGCCCATGTGCATACAAAGCGCGCGACACCACGCCGGTATGCCCTCCAGTAAGCACCCACCAATCACCTATTGAAAAATCGGCAAGTTGTTCAATGCCAAAAACAGGCTGTTCTTTACTGCCAGCAAGTTGTCCGGCACTAATTGCGCTAGACAAGTGCGCATAGCCGCGCGTGTTGCGCGCAATCACCACAATGTCACCCACTGCTTCACCAACACTGCATTGCAACTCAGCACCGAACACTGTTGGTAGCGCTAAAGCGCGAGCAGTTTGCGCGAAGCGAACAATGCCATACAGCCCGTTGCGATCGGTAAGTGCAAGTGCATCTAACTCAAGTGCAACTGCTTGCTCTACTAACTGCTCTGGGTGTGATGCACCCTGCAAAAACGAAAAGTTAGAGCGACAGTGCAACTCGGCATATCGAACACTCCCCATGCCCTCAGGGTAGCGAACATATGTTCGCTTTTAGGGTGTTGTTACAACAGTCGACGCACAGCGCGCAGGCAACCTGCAAGGCCTGCATCAGACATGTCAATGGCCGTATCCCACGCAAACCAGCGCACATCCTGGCTTTCGTCAGCACCTGGGGCTGGGTCTGCATCCGGGGCGTACATCAAATAGCGCAAGTCAAGGTGGGTGTGACCGCGTGGCCCGGGGTGCACGTCGAGGTGCACCAGCCACGGACCAGTGGTTGGGTGAATGACGTCGAGACCAGTTTCTTCGCGCGCTTCACGTAGTGCGCCTTCTGCGGGAGTTTCACCTGCATCAATATGTCCACCTGGTTGCAGCCACATATTGAGTCGCTTGTGCAAGTGCAACACCACACCGCGTTCGCCAACGACAATTCCCGAGCCAGTGATGTGCGTTGGATCAGAAAATTCGTCAAACGGTTTAACCAATGTTGGTGCGATGTCAAGAAATTTTGTAATTGATTCGCGCTCGCGTTCGTCACAAGGAATGGCAGCACTGAACTGCGCACACAGCTCTTGCACCAGTTGTGCATCAGACTTTGCGTTTGCCTTCACATTCATGACGCAGAAAATCTATCGGGGCTGAGTGAAAAATATTCATCCATAGCGAGCAACTACCCACCATTTCCCGTGTTCCCTTACCACTACAAGGGCTCGCGTGGTTGTTGCAGCATCGTTACGACTAACAACAATCTGCATTCGCACCATTCGTCGTTGACGTGCAGGGTCCCACCACCGTTCTTCCACTGGCCATGGTCCGGCCCACGAAATCACGGAGTATTGATGCTGTTGTAAAATAACAACAGATGGTTCTGCGCTTAACTCGTGTCGACCACTTACTGTTACTTCAGCGCCGTCCTCGCTACATACCATGATTGGTAGCGGATCGTCGTACACCACCGACGGCGATGGAGTTGGCAATGCACCTTGCCATTGCGTTTCACTTTCTACGCAAGAAAGCGCACGACGCTCTATGTCAACAACCGATGCAGATGTCAGCGCAAATATTTCTGCTGGGTCGCGGCCGCCACGCCACTCAGGCACAAGAACCGACTGTGCGCCCAGCATGGCTGTCAGCCGCTCAATTGCCCGCTCGGCCCACTCATCCGCCTGGGTGCTACCGCCCCACAGGCCCAGTTGCCGACCCTCTCTAGCCCTTAGCCCTATTGGAGAAAGCCGAAATAAGACCACCCCACTTGTGACGGCTCGACTGGCCACCCACGCCTCCATCTGCCAGCGCACGCGCTCTGCCATCGCAGCAGCCGTCAACCCTTCCGGTTGATACCAGACACGATCACTTTGTTCTCCGTGATCGGTGTGCAGCGAAATATGCACACGAACACAACTTGCACCATGAGCAGCCAAGTGCGCAACAAGTTGTTCTGCAACTTCACGTGCAGTGAGCACCACGATGTTGATGTCTTCTACTGGGCCATCAAATCGATGCGTACTCGCACGCTCTGGTGGTGGCGCAACAACAATTGGTGGATGCCTGTCAAGACCGCGCGCCAGTCGATGCATTTCATTTCCGACAGGACCAAAACGTCCAATCAAAATAGATGGCTGAATTTCAGCAATGTTGCCAAGGTGTGCAAGACCAAGTCGTTGCAATAACGACACCACGTTGCGATCCACTTCGGCAAAGTCGGCAAGCACCGATACAGGCAATACCGCTAGACACTGTGCGCTCTCATTACGAGCAACAACACGTGGTTGACCAACCGATGCAGCACTGCGGGCCGCGATCATTGCAGTAAGCCGACCATCGGCAATGCCTACGCCAAACGGAATCTGCTGACCTTGCCCTAACTCGCGCAATGCAACTTCTGCAATGTGTGTAAGTCGTTGAGCCAACGCATCGTCACCACCTACGTAACGCGATGGGCCACGTGTTGCCAACACCACGATTCCTGGCATGCTCACTTCAACAAGTGGGGCCAGCTCGGCAATAGCGCGTACTACCGGTTCAAACATGAGCCGATCGCGTTCAGGGCTATGCGTAGCAATATGCATGTGCGGGCATGCTCCTTGCGCCTCGCGTTTACGCATACCCACCTGCACACCGTGTGCTGCCGCCGCCGCTGTACGAGCGATAACTCGTTGCGCATGCAACACCGCAACAGCTTCAAATACCTGCCCGCGCGCTCGCAATTCACACTGAGCAGCAACGGCTTGCCAGTCGGGGCACGCAACAACCGCTACACGCGTGGACTCAACATTCATATGCGCAGTTAGCCAACAAAACGCAGCGAGTACTGCTGTGCTTTTGGCACTCGCCTGCCGCTTACTGTCACACAAACTTCTCGGCTTTGCACGTGCCCTGATCCGCGCTCAATTCCATTCCATTGCGTTGTAGTGGTGTCCATCACCACATCGGGTTGAAACACTGACTGCAATGCCAACTTTTGTGTGGCACCAATAAGCACCAGCGCATTACGCCTGGATTGAATGCGTGTTTGCACACGCCGCGCATCGGCGACCGTAATGCCGTGCGGAACTTCGAGCATCAGCACATCGAAGCCGTCTGCTGCCGCTGCAACAGTGCTCACCCATTCAGCGCGACTAGTTGCTGGTTGTACAAAAACCACACGCTGCAAAGCAACGCCTTGCTCGCTTGCTGCTTGCACACCAATGTTGTGCACACCAACAACACCGAGCCACGAACCTGCCTGAGTGGGTTGCGAAACAATGCGCAACGCAAGAGCAACAGCGGCATCCCCACCACACAACACCGTGCGTCCACGCACTAATCCACCCTCAGGAAACATGGCGCGCAAGTCTGGCGACACAGGCAATGTGGGCAAAGACTCGTGTCGAAAAACTGATGACGTGGTTGCCTGAAGTAGTGCTGGGTCTAGGGCTGCTCGCATGCCCTCACTGTAGCGAACATATGTTCGTAGTTATCTTGGCCAGAAAATCAGCGTAAAAGCCACGTATTTACAGGCTATTTACGGCGAGCGTGCTGATTGAGCGACTCAATGAGTGAGTCAATGTTTCCCGCCCAGTGATCTGCGCCCAACACCTGCACATGCTCATCACTGCGAATTGCTGCACCACCCACATACACAGGAATATCTGGACACGAACTCTTCACTGCCGCAATCGTGTCACGGGCAGCAGGAATTGATGCTTCAACCGTGACCCCAACACACACTGCAACAACGTCGTTGCTCTGTTGCACCGCGTGCGCAAAACTTTCTGCAGGCATATTGGCGCCCAAGTCGTGCACGTCCCACCCTTCGCTGCGTACCAAATCGGCAAGCATTGCAATGGCAAGTGCGTGTTCTTCCCCGGCCGGCGCCCCCATGATGATGGTTCCTTTAGATACTCCGCGTCGAGCAAAGCGTGAGCCAACCTGCGACATCAAACGCATCGCAATATTGCTTGCACGATGTTCAACAAAAATGCCGAGTTCGCCTTGTTCCCATCGGTAGCCAATCGCTACCAGCGCTGGAGAAAGCACTTTCAGGTACAAAAACTTCAAATCGTTTCCTGCACGCAACACTGCTTCGAACACTTCTAACGCTCCGCGTTCATCACCTTCAATTAAGCGTGCTTCTAAACGTTCGGCCCAGGGAGCCTGTGTTCGCTTCCCTGTCTCAACTGTTGCGCCGAGTCCTTCGCCTAGTTGAAATTTGTCTAAATCACTCTTACGCACGCACCAGCTGCGACCAACTTTGCGGCCTGGCAATATCCCTTCGCGCACATAGCGGTACGCAGTCATGTAGTGAACATGCAGCGCTTCTGCCACGTCATGGAGCGAAATTTCGAGATCAACCATTGCCGTGAATCTTCACACGGCAGGCTCAAACTTGCGTAACTCAGCCTTGTTTTGCGCGGGCTTTTGCAAGTGCAGCTTGACTTCTTGCCAACAATGCTGCAGGAATTTTGCTAGCAGCAGCACTGACAGCAGGACTTCCATCGGCAGAAGGGGCAGCAGCCGAGGCCTCGCTCTTTGGGGCTTGAGCCATGAGTTCTTCTTCTGTTGGAGGCACTTTTCCTGGTGTCCAGTATTGATACAGATCTTCAACAACCTTTACCAGTGAGTCACCAAGCGATCCTGGTTTCACGTCGACTGTGATCATGTTGCCGTACACATGTACTGCGTTCACATTGCCCGTGGCAAACAACCGGTTTGCTAATACATCGGCAGGCTTGCCCGTGCGTGAAGCAACGGCGGTGGTGTAACGCTCGTGCCCCTGGCCCGTTAGCGAGCGGTTGAGTTCAAAGCGAACCCGGCCGGGAGTGGTTGAAGGCTTCTGTGTAACGGAAACTGGCTGACCCATGCCCCACAGACTAGTTGGCTGGCCTTCACCTCAGCCGACCCTGCCAAGTACCGTTGGGGCCATGACCGAACAGATCTCTGTTGAAGAGTACGCCGCCAAAGCCCGTGTCTTTCTTGATGCGAACGCCGAGAAAAAGGAAGCTCGCAAGAAATTTGTGTGGGGCGAAGGCTCTGACAATGTCTCAATGTTCGAAGAACGAACCAAAGAAGCCGAAGAGGAAATGCTGCGCCGAGCAAAAGCGTGGCAAGCCAAGCGTTTCGACAATGGCTTTGCATGGATCACTGGACCAACTGAATACGGCGGTGCTGGCCTCACCGTTGCACACGAACGCGCATACAACCAGATTGAACGCGAATACAAGACTGCGCCACTCGGAGCATTCCAAATTGGTTTAGGAATGGTTGCGCCAACGATCTTGGCTCATGCTTCACAAAAAGCTCGCGATTTGTACTTGCGCAAAATGTGGCGCGCCGACATCGTTGGTTGTCAATTGTTCTCTGAACCAGGTGCAGGTAGCGACCTGGCTTCACTACAGGCAAAAGCGGAAAAAGATGGAGACGAGTGGGTCATCACCGGACAGAAAGTGTGGACCTCTGGCGCACAGTTCAGCGACATTGGTGAAATCATTTGCCGCACTGATCCAGGTTTGCCAAAACACAAAGGCCTCACCGGATTCATTGTCGACATGCGAGCACCTGGAGTTGAAATTCGCCCTCTGCGCCAAATGACTGGTGGAGCAAGTTTCAATGAAGTGTTTTTTAACGAGGTGCGTGTTGCAGACGACCATCGTTTGGGTGAAGTAAATAATGGATGGAATGTTGCGCTCACCACATTGATGAACGAACGCGCATCAATCGGTTCTGCCGATAGCGGCGAAAACACGATGTATACACGTTTGCTTGAAATGATTCGCCACTATGAATTGGACACAGATCCAATTGTGCGTGAAATGCTCGCTGACCTCTACATCAACACCAAGGTTGCTGGTTACACAAGTCAGCGTGCCACAGACAAGATGCGTGCAGGCCAAATGCCTGGACCAGAAATGTCAATCGGCAAAATGGCTCTTGTTAACAATCAGAAAAAAATGAATGACCTTGTTGCTCATGTACTTGGAGCAAAGCTTGTTGTCGATACCGGCGAATGGGGAACCTACGCGTGGAGTCAATTGTTGCTTGGTGCACCGGGAATGCGCATTGCCGGTGGTTCAGACGAAGTGATGCGCAACATCGTTGGTGAGCGCGTACTTGGACTTCCTAAAGACGTCGGAATCGACTCAAAGTCGGCATTCCGCGATATCAAAGTAGGAACGCAAAAGGACTAATACCGAGCGGAATACACCGCTCGGCACTGGCTAGGCGCGTCCTGGCTTGCGGAAGTTGATTGCTGCGTCAATAAGCAAACGAGTTCCGTAACCCGTCATACCTTTTTGCAACCATCCGTTATCAGCATCGGTCCACATTGGTCCTGCGATGTCAATGTGAGCCCATGTGGTTTCACCAACGAATTCATCAAGGAACAGTGCTGCAGTAATTGCTCCTGCTTCACCACCAACATTTTTCATGTCTGCAACATATGAATCGAGAGCCGGGCGATATTCGCGCTCAAGCGGCAATTGCCACAATTTGTCGGCAGTTCGTTCAGCAGCAGCAGTGAGTTGATCAATCCACTTTTGATTGTTGCCCATCACACCTGCCATACCGTTGCCAAGCGCTCGCTGGCATGCACCAGTCAATGTTGCGATGTCAACAATGGCATCTGGTTTGAGCTCAGCCGCCAATGACAATCCGTCAGCCAAAATCAAACGTCCTTCGGCATCGGTGTTGTGAATTTCTACTGTTTTGCCATTGCGCATCGTGAGAACTTCTCCCATGGCCATTGCGCTACCTGACGGCAAGTTGTCGGTGCACATGAGGAAACCCGTTACTTGGTTGGTGCAACCCAATGCCTTCAGAGTGCTCATGGTGGCAAGAACAGCAGCTGCGCCACTCATGTCGCCCTTCATCATTGCGTGAGAAGGATCGGATGGCTTCAATGAAATTCCGCCCGAGTCGTACATAACGCCCTTACCAACAAGCACGAGGTGTGGTTTACCCTTTGCACCAGCTGGCTTGTATGTGAGGCGAACCATGCGCGGCGGCTCAACGCTTCCGCGGTTTACACCAACGATTCCACCGCAACCCATTGCGATCAATTGGTCTTTGTTAAATACCTCAACCTTCAATCCACTCTGGCTAGCGATTTCAACAGCCTTGTTCGCAAAAATTGTTGCGGTCAAATATGCAGGTGGCATGTTGGCAAAATCACGTGCCATGTTTGTTGCATTTGCAATCACTTGACCACGCTTCACACCACTTGTCGTTGCGGCACCCGTACCAACCAATGCAACGTTTGTGAGTTTTGGGGTTTTCTTGTCAACAGTTTTCAGATCGGTGTAACGATGAGTTGCAAGCGACATTCCTTCGACAACAACTTGGGCAGCCACTTTGCGATCTAAACGACCGATGCTGGCAAGCGTGGTGCTCACTGATGCAAAGTTTGATGCCGCCCGTGCAAAAGCTGCTGCGGCTTTACGCAACGCAGCAGCGTCCAACTTCGCCACTTCGCCAACACCGATCAAGATATTGGCGACACCCTTTTCGGCTGGCACTACATAGGTCTGTCCAACCTTTCCTGTGAACCCCAAAGTTTCAAGAGTTGCACGCGAAAACGAAAGGTCTTTCGGCAGTGCACCCTCGCTAGCAATTGGTGTACCAACTGCCTGCACGTCTGCTGGTGCTTTTGCTACTACTTGGAAATTGAGTGCCATAACAGGTCTCCTTGTAACGGGTTACTAAATAAAGCGTAACTAGATGACGTCTTTAACCGACAAAGACTCACCCTCTTGCCAGCGGGCAAGGGTCCACAACAGGTCTGAAAGACGGTTGAGGTAAGGGCATGCTTGCGATGGTGGCGGAGCCGCGGCCAAAGAATGGCGTTCGGCGCGACGAGCAACCGTGCGACCGACATCAAGTAATGCGGAAACCCGATTCTGACCTGGAACCACAAAGTCGGTTGGCGGTTCAAAACGCTCATCGAGTGAATCAATCATGTGCTCAAGTTTTTCTACCATCAGCGCCGTGACTCGAGTTTTTTCGTCAACAAGCTTGTGACGATTTTCTGGAAGCGTTGCCAACTCTGCCATCAATACCCAAAGGTCGCGACAGATATGCACGAGCATGTCGTCGAGTTCAGTTCCCTTGCCAGCTTCTGCACGGGCTAACCCAAGAATTGCTTGCGCCTCATCTACGGCACCATATGCACGTGGGAGTGCCGAATCTTTGCCAACCCGGCCACCATAGAACAGGCCGGTTGTGCCATCGTCGCCTGCTCGTGTGTAGACCTTTTCGCGTGCCATGTGCGCTACACGCTACTTGTAGGCAGCCCTTCGCCTACGACCAAGCATCAAGAAACAGGACCAGCATGAA
>JAFMJR010000069.1 GCA_017853385.1 Ilumatobacteraceae bacterium
GTGGTGTGGTTAAACACCGAACTAAACATCGGTAGCGATACTGAATCGATTATTCGTCGTACCCGCGGCGGAAGTGCGGCCAATGTCGCCATGTTCGCAGCGCTCACAGGAACTCCCTCGCGCTTTATTGGCCAAGTTGGTCATGACCGCCTAGGAACACACTTATGTGAAGTGCTGCGCGACTCAGGTGTAGACGTGCAAGTTATTTCAGATGGTCGCACTGGCAGCATCGTGGTGCTTGTGCAACCAAATGGACAACGTTCATTTCTTACTGACCGCGGCGTTGCTTCGCATCTTGCGCATTTTGATGCTGCGCTCATGAACGACGTGCATATATTGCACGTTCCTACTTATTCACTTACCGATGAGCCACTTGCTTCAACGTGTGCGCAATACATTGCATCTGCCCGCAGTAATGGGGCCCTCATTTCAGTTGATGCTTCTTCTGCTTCTGTGCTCACCAAATATGGCATTCAGCGTTTTCAGGCACTCATGCAGACACTGCAACCGGATGTGTTTTTGTGTAACGAAGACGAGGCCGCAACTCTCGGGCTGCACGCAAACAACCCAATGATTGGCGCTCAGGTGACCGTAATTAAGCAAGGTCCACTTCCTGTCATTGTTGTGCACCAAGATGGAACATCACAGATGCACCCCGTGCCGGCAGTTGACAACATTGTCGATACCACCGGTGCTGGCGATGCGTTTGCTGCTGGTTTTTTACCTGCATATGCATCGTCTCGCAATATTGTTGCTGCAGTTTCACAAGGTCATGCATTGGCTTCTCGTGTACTGCAGTGCCCTGGCGCAACACTTAACCCTTCACTACAACAGGAACAACTATGACCACAATTTCCATTTCACCCGAGGTGCAAGACACCGTTGCTAGCGGTGGCGCTGTCGTTGCGCTTGAATCCACCATCTTTTCCAATCTTGGTTTGCCAAGTCCTGCAAACGCACAGGCACTTTCGCGATGCATCGCAGCAATCCGTCAAGCAGGAGCAGTTCCTGCCATTACAGCTGTCATTGATGGCGTAGCACGTGTTGGTTTAGACGAATCAGAGCACGAACGAATTCTTGGCCCCGCAAAGAAAGCGGGTGAACGAGAACTCGCACTTGCAATTTCTCAAAAGTGGAGTGTTGGCGCCACAACCGTTTCAGCTTCGTTATTACTCGCAGCTCGCGCAGGCGTTGGAGTGTTCGCAACCGGAGGTATTGGTGGCGTGCATCGCGATGTTCAGTTGCATGGCGATATCAGTGCCGATCTTGGCGCACTCGCTGCTCACCCAGTGGTCACTGTTTGTGCTGGTGCAAAATCGTTTTTAGATTTGCCTCGCACACTTGAATACCTAGAGACGCTTGGTGTTCCTGTGCTTGGTCTTGGGTGTGATGAATTTCCGGCTTTCACCGTTCACTCCAGCGGCTTACCAATACCTGCTCGCGTTGACACCGTGCAACAGCTTGCGCAATACACACGTGCACATCGCGCTCTTGGTCGCACTGGTGGAATTCTTGCTTGTGTTCCTGTTCCACTCGCCGATTCACTCGACAAAAACATGATTGACAAGATCATTGAAGAATCTTTGGCTGCAACCGCCAAAGCCGGCATTGTTGGTCCTGCAGTTACTCCACATGTGCTTGGCGCCATTGCTGCAGCAACTTCGGGAACAAGCGTGGTTGCCAATTTGTCTCTTGCCGAAAACAATGCGCGAGTCGCTGCAGAATTGGCTGTCCAACTTTCTCATTAAGGCACACATCCCCGCGTAGCAATTACGCACGGCACTTGCCGGCACAGGGGGAACAATGATTGTTTGTTGGTCAGTCAAAGGTGGAAGTGGAACCACGGTGGTAAGCGCTTCGCTAGCGCTGTCCCTTGCACAGCGAAATGCTTCTCCTGTTCGCATCATTGATTTCTGTGGCGATATTCCTGCGGCTTTAGGCATCGCTGAACCATCAGCAATTGGCATCACCGATTGGTTGGTGGCAGAAAAGCGTCCGCCCATTGAGTCATTGCAAATACCAGTAACAAACAATGTCTCCGTCATTCCGCGAGGCACCGAAATTAACGACCGCTTTGCTCTCACAGCAGAACATTGCAATGACGTAACCAACGGCCTCGACAGCTCGCATGAACTCACCGTGGTTGATGCTGGGGATGAACAGAGTTCGTTACTTGCCCAATACGCCACCATGTCATTACTAGTAATTCGCCCGTGTTACTTGGCCCTGCGCAAGGCAACACACCTACAGGTAAAACCACATGGTGTTGTGTTGATTAACGAACCAGGAAGATCGCTTGGCAAACGAGATGTTGAGTCAGTGGTGGGCGTACCGGTGCTTGCCGAAATTCCACTAGATCCAAGCATTTCGCGATGCGTTGATGCCGGGCTACTTGCCAGTCGTCTTCCTGTATCAATTTCTCAGCATCTTGCACATGTTGCATGACGAATTAGGTTCACTCGCCAAATATTTCGAATCGTCAACAATCACTGAGGTCATGATTAATAACGACACTTCAGTATTTGTAGAAGACGAATGCACCATGCGTTACATGGGCGAACTTCACCCCGGAGAAATTCACGCCATCGTCGAAAGAATTTTGCTCCCAATAGGAAAACGACTTGATCGCGTATCACCAATTGTCGATGCCCGGCTTCATGATGGCTCTCGACTATGCGCGATCATTCCCCCAATAAGCGCACAGGGAATGTGTGTGAGCATTCGGCGATTCAACACCATGTCGTTAACTCTGGATCACTTTGCATTGCCGCCAGTTGTTGAATTTCTTAAATCTGCAGTGCACCAAAGGCTCAACATCATGATTTCAGGAAAAGCCGGGTCGGGAAAAACATCATTACTCAATGCACTGTGCAAACACATTGAGCCTTCCGAGCGCGTGATCTCTATTGAAGATGTTCGAGAACTTGTCATTGAAGTGCCTAATTCGGTCCATCTTGAAACCCGCTCAAGCACACCAGAAGGTGTTGCAGGTGTGTCCATGACCGATTTGGTTCGAGCTTCGCTTCGCATGCGTCCCGATCGAATCTTGATTGGTGAGATTCGAGGCGCAGAAACCGTTGACATGTTGTCTGCGCTCAACACTGGTCACTCGGGTTCAATGTCTAGCTGTCACTCGCACTCTGCAATGCATGCAGTTCAGCGCATTGAATCTCTGATGCTGCAACATTGCCCTCAATGGGGCCGCGACACCATCCGTGAACACGTCTATTCGGCTATTGACATCATTGTTCATCTCCATCGCGACGAAAATGGCAAACGATGTGTCGCCGAAATAGTTGAATTGCCGCTTGCAATACATGAGACACCAAAACAGCTTTACTGCGGTACCAATGTCACTGCATTCACCCGGTCACGCAAAGTCGGTTCATGAAACAACTAGTCAATGCGTGTGAATTAGCAGTTGGATCGCTGTCGGTTGGTCTGGCCGTCGCGTGTTTTGCACACGTAACCCTTGTGCGTTGGTGGACACGATCCTGGATCATTCTTCGACTCACTCCCTCTGCCGTTCAAAAACCTGCTTCTGTGCGATCTTGCGATTCATCAGTTTCTGATTTTCTTGATGCCATTGCGCGAGACGTTCACTCTGGCTATTCGCTCAATCTCGCATTCGTGCAATGTGCGAAACGGTTTCCACACCTTTCATGGTGGACAAAGCCAATTGCCGAGCACTGTGTACAGGGAAAATCTCTTGCCATTGCCATTTCCGAGGTTGGATCCGTGACCAAAAACGCCGACTTCTCGCTGGCCGCTCGAACTCTTGCAGTTGCCAGCAACGGCGGGTACGGAATTGCAAACACACTCGAAAAATGCGCGTCAATACTGCGCGAGCGCTCTCAACTCATCAATGAACGCAATGCACAAACAGCACAAATTCGCCTCTCCACATCAATCCTGTCGTGGATACCACTTGCTATTTGTGTGTGGATTCTTCTACATCAACCCAATACACGTACCTCGTTACTGAATTCTCCAATCGGGCTGTTGTGCTTACTGTGCGGCATGGTGCTCAATGTTGTTGGTCGAATGTGGATGGCTCGCATCGCACGAAGTTCGTCGTGACTCTGGTGTGGTTAATTGCGGCAGCGTGCGTCTGGTATCTCCGTCGTCGCAAAAACAATCGCGAAAGCAGAGATGCGGTCATGCAAGCAGGCATTCACGATGCTGTTGATATGTATTCGGTGCTGTTGCTATCGGGATTATCTGTACCTCAGGCACTACAGCAACTTCACCACTACACCGAAGAGCCAGTAAGTCAATTGCTTGCTGAAAGCAGCCAACTATTAGAGAGCGGCATACGCATGAGAGATGTCGTGTCTGAACTACGAAGTTCTCTAGGACCGCATGCATTCGCATTATGCGAAACGCTTCAGGCATCAGAGCGTGATGGATTACCCATTGCGCTTACTCTCGAGCGCCTCAGTGCAATTTCGCGCCAACAGCGTCGACAGCAGCGAGAGAGCGAGGCGCGGCAGCTACCTATTCGCATGGCTCTTCCACTTGTTGGTTGCGTGCTTCCATCGTTTGTGCTGCTCGCTGTTGTTCCAATGTTTATAAGTTCACTGAATTCATTTGGCGCACACATGTAGACATGAACGAACTTCACACCGAATCTGGGCAGGCCACCACCGAATATGCGTTGGTGTTGTTAGCGGCGGCCATTATTGCCTTGCTAATTATCGCGTGGGCCACCAACGGAGAAGGCGCCGGACGCATTGGCGAACTGTTCAATCAGGTGTTTGACAACATCATGGGTCGAGCGCAGTCATTTGGTTAGAGGCCACCAAACAGACAGAGGACAGGCTGCCGTTGAGTTTGCTTTGGTGCTGCCGTTCATCATTTTGGCTGTTGCTTCACTGCTAATTACTGCAGTAGTAATACGCGATCAATTGGCTATTTGGCACGGTGCTTATGCAGGAGCGTCTTCGGCGTCGCTTGAACCAGAAAACATTGAGTTCATCCGTCAATCGGTGATTAAGGAATCAGGACTTTCACAAGTTGAAGTGCACACTTTCCGAAACGACCCTTACATCACAGTCGATGTTTCTTCAACGCGCACAGTGCCGTTACTACTCTTCAACTGGTCACTGCGAACCTTCACGCTTCGCGCTTCAGTGACTATTCACATACAAGACACGTAATTACCGGTACATACAAAACGGCCGGTGTCCTCAAGGGGAGGCGGACACCGGCCGTTGAACAGCACCTATTGGGGGGCTTTAGGCGTTGGTATTTGTAACACCAGCAGGTGTTTCGATATTCCCAGAACCTTCCATCCCATGACTGTGACCGTGACCACCTCGGCCACCGCGACCTC
This sequence comes from Ilumatobacteraceae bacterium, assembly GCA_017853385.1. Lineage (GTDB taxonomy): Bacteria > Actinomycetota > Acidimicrobiia > Acidimicrobiales > Ilumatobacteraceae > UBA3006. The sequence goes on from JAFMJR010000069.1 coordinate 5,336, forward strand.
CGTGACC
>JAFMJR010000070.1 GCA_017853385.1 Ilumatobacteraceae bacterium
CCACGACCAAGGGATTATGAGTCCCCTGCTCTGACCACTGAGCTACTGGCCCGCATTTCAGCCTTACTCACGCGTTGGCACACGTGTTGGGAGCTTTCGCTCCGAGGGTGGGGCTCGAACCCACGACCCACGGATTAACAGTCCGTTGCTCTGCCAGCTGAGCTACCTCGGAAGGTCGGGCGTCAGCCTATCGGGGCTACCTGCGGAGTTCGTCCATTGCAGCAATTTCCGCAATGCATTCGGGGTTAGCAATGGCTTCGCTGTTGCGAACGGGTCTGCCATTTACGGCATCGGCAAGGGCAAGTTCAACCAGTTTGTTACTTCGTGTTCGCGGCAAATCGCGCACACTCACAACCAATGCAGGCACGTGCCGTGGAGTGCACGCAACTCGAATGCGCTGCTTTAGGTCTGCAATCAGTTCTGCACTTAATTGCTTGCCCTCTGCGAGTCGAACAAGCAACACAATGCGCACGTCGTTATCCCAATCTTGACCAAACACCAAACTCTCCAACACTTCATCGTGTTGTTCAACAACTCGGTAGATCTCAGCAGTTCCTATACGAACGCCGCCGGGATTCAGTGTGGTATCACTGCGACCATGAATGATCATTCCGCCTTGTGGTGTCCATGACGCAAAATCACCTTGCGCCCACATGCCACTCAGGCGTTCGAAATACGCGGACAAAAACTTTGGACCTGGTTGCGAAGAATGCGGAAAGCCTTCAACTCCATCGCTCCAAAAACCAATCGGCATGCTTGGAAACGGTTCACGACAAACAAGTTCGCCAGGAGTGAGTGGTGAATTGCGCAGCGATTGAAGTTGTTCGTTCACTACGTCAACAGCCATGCCCAACATTGGCCCTTGAATTTCACCACGGAAGACCGGCTTTGATGGGTTGCCTCCAACAAAGCATCCACAGAGGTCTGTACCGCCAGAGATAGATGCAAGATGCACATCAGGTTTCACAGATTGATACACCCAATCAAAACCTTCTGGTGCAAGCGGCGAGCCCGTTGAACAAATTGTGCGCAGTGACTCCAACTTGTGAGTCTGCTTCGGTTGAAGATCTGCCTTACGTAATGAGTCGATGAACTTTGCCGAGACCCCAAGCAGCGTGATGTTTTCTTCATCAACAATGTCGAACAGTCGCGACATAGTTGGAGCCGTAGGCGCTCCGTCAAACAACACCGCTGTTGCACCAGAAGCCAACACCGACACCAACCAGTTCCACATCATCCAACCAGTTGTGGTGAAGTACATCACTCGATCACCAGCATGAATGTCGCAGTGCAACTGATGTTCTTTCATGTGCTGAAGCAACACGCCACCAGTGCGGTGCACGATGCACTTTGGCACGCCCGTTGTACCCGACGAATACAACACGTACCACGGGTGATCAAAAGCAAATCGCATCGGTTGAACAGGGTTCTGTGAACCGCTCGTTACAAATTGTTCGTATGCAACAGTCCCCGCAGGCACGTTCGTTGCAGTATTGCTAACGACAACCGTCTGCACAACAGAAGGAAGACCGCGACGAATTTCTGCAAGGCGTTCTAGGCAGTCAAAAGTCTTTCCGTTATACAGATACCCGTCCACCGCAAACAGCACTTTTGGAGCAATCTGCCCAAAGCGATCAAGAACGCCATTGGTTCCGAAATCGGGCGATGAAGACGAAAACACAGCGCCGATAGACGCAGCGCCGAGCATGACTTCGATTGCTTCAATGGAGTTCGGAAGCCACGCGGCAACACGATCGCCTGCGACCACTCCGAGCGACTGCAATGCAGAAGCAACAGATGCAACGCGTTCACGTAATTCGTCCCACGTGCGCACCCTGCGATTTCCTGCTTCGTCTATTGCAACGAGTGCCTCGCTGCATCCAGTTCGAGCGAGCAAGTTTTCAACAACACTGAGCGAGGCATCTGGGAAAAACTGCGCAGTTGACATATTTGAGCCAGATTGCGCTGCAACAAATGCACGTTCACCTTTGTGCCCCACCACACCGCATGCCTCCCACACCAATGACCAAAACTGTTCTGGTTGGGTAATTGACCATGCATGCAAATCGCCTGGTTGGTTGGCCATCTCCGCAAAACGATTCATGTGCGATTTGGCGATGCGCTCAACCGTTGGCGTCCACTGGGCTTTGGCTGAATCGGTCATCGGCACTAACCTAATAAAGCCGTTACGGGTATTGACAATTAGCGGTTTTGCAGACATCAGTCAAAGGGGAAAATATGAACTGGGGAGCATTCATCACGTGCGCTGTCACGGGCTCAGGAGAAACTGCGCATAAGAGCGACAAGGTTCCTGTCACACCAGAGCAAATTGCAAACTCGTGCATTGAAGCCGCCAAAGCTGGCGCTGCAGTTGTGCACATTCACGTGCGCAATCCACAAACCGGACTCGGCTCACGCGACACCGAGCTGTATGCCGAAGTAGTAGACCGAGTGCGCTCTTCCGACACCGACGTTGTCATCAACCTCACCGCAGGAATGGGCGGAGACATTGTGCTTGGTGGCGACGAAAACGTGTTGCCACTTGCAGCGGGAACCGACATGGTTGGATCAACCGAGCGCCTTGATCACGTCACTCGCTTGCGACCAGAAATTTGCACACTCGATTGCGGCACCATGAACTTTTCAAGTGGTGGCGACTACATCATGACCAACACACCAAGCGTGTTGCGCAAGATGGCAAAGATCGTGCAAGACCTTGGAGTGCGTCCTGAACTTGAAGTGTTTGACACTGGACACCTGGTGATGGTGAAAGATTTGTTGAAGGAAGGCCTGCTAGATGACCCAGTGATGATTCAGTTGTGCATGGGCATTGCCTATGGCGCACCAGATGATCCGAACACGTTCATGGCCATGGTGAACCAAATTCCAGAAGGTGCAGTGTTCTCTGCATTCTCCATTGGACGCATGCAGATTCCGTTTGTTGCTCAATCAGTACTTGCAGGCGGAAACGTGCGCGTTGGCCTTGAAGACAACTTGTATTTGAACCGTGGAGAACTTGCCACCAACGGAAAACTCGTAGAACGCGCAGTCAACATCTTGGAAAACATGAATGTCAACATTCTCGGTCCGCAAGAGGTTCGCGAAAAACTCAAACTCACCAAGCACGCATAAGGAAACCCGATGAGCAACATTCCTGGTTTAAAAACAGTTGGTCTGCTCGGCGGCGGAGTAATTGGCGGTGCATGGGCTGCACGATTTGTTCTCAATGGCGTCGACGTCAAGCTGTACGACATCGACCCACAAGCAACGCGCAAAATGAACGAGATCATGGTCAATGCGCGCCGTGCATATTCCAAACTCACGCTTGCCCCCCTTCCCAAAGAAGGAACCATCACATTTGTCAACACACCGGAAGAAGCCGTAGTTGGTGTTGATTATGTGCAGGAAAGCGCACCAGAACGCCTTGAGCTGAAGCAAGAACTGCTCGCTCGAGCCAGCAAAGCCGCATCGCCAACCACAGTGTTTGGCTCATCAACGTCAGGATTGCTTCCAACGCAAATTCAAAAAGACATGGTGAACCCCGAACGCTTTGTGGTGGTGCACCCCTTTAACCCTGTGTATCTCATGCCACTTGCTGAAATTTGTGGAGGAGATCTAACAAGCGAAGCCACGAAGTTGCGCGCCAAAGAAGTGGTAACGGCAGTTGGCATGAAGCCGCTCATGCTGAGCAAAGAAATTGACGGTTTCATTGCAGACCGCTTGATGGAAGCGCTGTGGCGCGAAGCCCTGTGGCTAGTGAACGATGGCATTGCAACCGCAGAAGAAATTGACGATGCCATGCGTTTTGGACCTGGCTTGCGTTGGTCATTCATGGGAACGTTCCTGGTGTATCGCATTGCAGGTGGCGAAGCAGGAATGCGCCACTTCATGGCGCAGTTTGGACCGTCGCTGAAATGGCCATGGACAAAGCTCATGGATGTCCCTGAACTTGACGACGTGTTACTTGAAAAAATTGTTGCGCAAAGTGATGCACAAGCCGGCACTGCAACAATTCGCGAGCTCGAAGCATTGCGCGACGATTGCTTGGTTTCTGTTTTCCAAGCATTGCGTGGTAACAACTACGGCGCAGGAAAAGTTCTTGCCGAATACGAGCGAGAACTGTTTGGTCGCGGTCCAGTACCAGCACTTGACCCACTCGGTCCTTCTGTCTCACACGAGATGACGATTCCTGCAGAATGGACTGACTACAACGGACACACCAATGATTCGCGCTATTCGCAACTAGTGAGCGAAGCAAGCGACACATTCTTCCGCGCAATTGGTTTCACTCCTGAATACCTGGCAACCGGTCGCACGTTCTACACCGTTGAAGGCCACACTCGCTATCTCGACCAAACACATTCGGGCGACAAGATCAAAGTGCTCACTCGCGTAGCTTCCTACGATGAGAAGCGAATTCATTTGTGGTCTGAGGTTGTTCGCGAAGACGGCGTAGTTGCATTCACTGCAGAGCACATCTTCTTGCATGTTGATACCAACACTGGCAAGTCGTCTCCGATGGGTGACGAAATGATGTCAAAGCTCAAGCCAATTGGCGATGCCCATGCAAAACTTCCACAGCCAGTTGGCATTGGCCGACGCGTTGGCGAAAAGCCAGCAAAGTAACGGCAATGAGCTCCATCGTTTGGACGCCAGGAGCGATCGTTCCTGCCCCACTCGATATCTATACCTGCAAGGTTGAACAGGACTGGGTTGACTACAACGGCCACATGACCGAGGCGGCATACCTCACCGCCATGGGCTGGGGGTCAGATGCGCTGTTTACCTACATTGGCGACAATGACGAATACCGAGCAGCCGGAAATTCCTTCTACACCGTGGAAACTCACATTGTGTATGAAGACGAAGCCTTCCTTGACCAAAGCCTGAACTGCACAACATTGGTTCTCGATATCGACTCCAAGCGAATGCACATTTACCACGAACTGTTCAACTCGGAAACCGGAAAACGTCTTTCCAACTGCGAACAAATGCTGGTGCATGTGGACATGAAGGCGGGAAAGTCTGCGCCAATTCTCCCCCACGTAGCCGAAGCGTTACAGGCAGTATTCGAAGTACACAAGCACGTGCCAACACCTGAAAATGTTGGTCGCGTGATGAAGATCAAACACAAATAAAGGAACACCATGAATTTTGAACTCACCGACGAACAGCAAGCAATTGTTGACACCACTCGCACGT
>JAFMJR010000071.1 GCA_017853385.1 Ilumatobacteraceae bacterium
TCCCCCTTGCGGGGCTCTTGCAGACGTCGATTGTGACGCCTCAAACTTTGGCGATATTTCCGACTGGATGTCGGACGTGTCGCTAATGCGGACTTGCAACTCTATCGGCGCAAATTCGGGCTTCCCAACGCCAAAAACTGGGGTTCGGGGGTGGAAAAAGGGTCGGCTATTCGCCGGTTCGGGCGACCAATTTGGCCTTGACCGAGAGCCGTTTCCCGTCTCGAAGTAGCTCAATTTCGACGGTTTGACCCGGACTGGCGTCCCGAATTGCCGCCACGAGGCCGGCCTGGCCATCAATTGGTTCCCCGTCTACCGACAGCACAATGTCGTTTTCTCTAATACCAGCAAGGCTTGCAGGGGAATTTGGCTGGACGCTTGAGATAATGGCGCCCTGGCCGCCATCGGTTCGCTCGGCAAGTCCTACCCCCAAAAAGCCCTCTTCACGAGCCTGGCCGCTGGCCTGGCTGCGGAGCTGCTCAAGCACGGGCACTAGTTCGTCGACGGCGATCGAAAAACCCACATTGTTGGCAGCCGAATTGGCATCACTGCGGGCAACCGCCGTGTTGATCCCAACGACCTCGCCCCGAAGGTTCACCAATGGACCACCCGAGTTGCCAGATGAAATTGCGGCGTCCGTTTGAATGAGGCCGTTCAAGGCACCCGACTCCGTAATGATGGTGCGCTTCAGCGCAGAAACAATTCCCGAAGTAACTGTTGGACCTCCATCGAGATCAAGTGCATAACCAATTGCAATCACTCCGTCACCAATGCGAATTGTTCCGGGTTGTGCAAATGTTGCCGGCTTCAAATCGGTTGCATCAATTTTTAGAAGTGCAAGATCGTTTCCTGGATCTGATGCAAGAACTTTCGCAAGGCGTGGTTCAGTTTCACCAGCAAAGCGCACGTGTACTTCAGTTGCATCGGCAACCACGTGAGAGTTTGTCAAAATTTCTCCGTCAGCCGTGAGCACCACTCCAGTACCTGTTGCTTCACCAGTTGACATTCCATCATCAATAGAACTTGAAATCGTGACGACGCTGTCCGACATTGCATTTGCAACTTGGGCAATAACCGTGTCGCCAATGCTTGAATCATCGGGGCTCACTTCACTGGTAACAAGAGGAGAGTTTGACGATTGAACCGATGAGCCAGAACCGATTGAGAGATCCCAATTAGTTGAAACTTGGGTTCCAATTACTCCACCGATAAAGCCAACTACCAATGTCAACAACACGCCCGACTTTTTACGACGCGGCTTTTCTGATTCAACAGCAGTACTTGCAAATTGTGGGGGTGGCAATGTTGCGCCAGATTCGTTGTCTTGTGGAACCGGGGTCATCCAACTATTCATGGTGCTTTTCTATCGCAAATTGATATACCCCCGCCATGAGAACCAAACATTCTTTATCAATTCTTGAAATCACTCGCCCTGGGGTTCGCAAACCGCTAAGTTCGCCCATGTGCCGGCATTGCATCCAACAATCAAAATTCGTCATGCAACAACTGCAGATGCCGCTGCAATCTTGGAGATTTATAACCACGAAGTGCAATTTGAAACGTCAACTTTTGATTTAGTGCCCCGCACGCTAGAAGCGCAAGAAACATGGATTAGTGCGCGAAGTGGAGCATTTTCGGCAATCGTTGCAATTGATGAGAACGACAACGTTGTCGGATTTGGCGCGTTAAGCGAGTACCGAGATCGCGCCGCCTATAAAACGTCGGTTGAAAACTCCGTTTATGTCAAGCGCGATCTCGCCCGATCTGGAATTGGAAAACTCATCTTGATGAATTTGCTGCAACAAGCTGCTGACTCGGGTTTCCATGCGGTGATGGCCCGCATTGAAGCATCGAGTCAAGCTTCACGCGGCTTGCACGAATCATGTGGGTTTTCGTTGGTTGGAATTGAGCGAGAAATCGGACGCAAGTTTGGTCGATGGCTTGATGTTGCCTTGATGCAATGCCTGTTGCACGAGCAACCAAATTTATAAAAACTATTTCAGCAAATCGTGCGTAATTGGTTCGCCGACTGCAATATCTCGGACAGCTTTTTTCCCGGCGATTACTGAAAATTGATCTGGTGGTAATCCACCTGCAGGGCGCACCGAACGCACATTGTGTTCGGAAACAATTTCACCTGCGGCAATTGCAGTTACTGCTCGTAATGATCTGCGGAACTTCAGGCTGTTTATCTCTGAAGCAGATGGGCCAAAACGAGATTCGCCTAAAGCTTGCGACGCTTCGCGAATGTCTCGAACTAGCGCTGCAAACTCATGTGGCTCTAGCGAGAATGCTCCGTCTGGACCGCCATCACTTCGGCGAAGTGTGATGTGCTTTTCAACAATGGTTGCTCCAAGTGCCACCGCGCTAATGGCAGTAACCGATGTGAGAGTGTGATCTGAAAGTCCAACCGGAATACCCCACTTAGCAATCATGGTGGGAATTGCAGCCAAATCCATTTCAGAACTCTTTGCTGGATACGTCGAGTTGCAACGAAGAATCGAAACCTTTGGTGCTCCCGCACTTTGGGCAGCCTTCACCGCCGCATCTATTTCGTCAAGCGTCGACATGCCTGTTGACATGATCATTGGCTTGCCTTTAGATGCAACGTACCGAATGAGCGGAAGATCAACTAGTTCGAATGATGCAATTTTGTACGTCGCAATTTTGAATTGTTCAAGAAAGTCAACTGCAGAATTATCAAACGGACTCGACAACCAATCAATGCCAAGTTTGTTTGCCTCAGCAACAAGATCGCCTGTCCATTCCCAGGGGGTCATTGCTTCTGCGTACAGATCGGCAAGTTGGCGACCATCCCACAACGTGCCACCAGATACCTGGAAGTCCGGATGTGCACTGCGCACCGTGATGGTTTCGGCTGTGTAGTGCTGAAATTTCACGGCATCTGCGCCAGATTCATGTGCTGCGTGAATCACCTCAAGAGCGCGCGCCTTGCTGCCTCCATGGTTGGCAGAGAGTTCAGCGATCACATAGACAGGCTTACCCATTTATGCTCACTCCCTTCTCTTCTAGTCGCTGTAACAGTTGGGGTTCGTGTGCATTCCATGCGTCACGTGTGATTTCAAGTGTAACTACTGACAACATTTCATTGCCTCGCTTTACAGCATCGCGTTGCATTCCGGTTCGCTTAAAGCCAACGCTTTCGTACAACCCAATCGCTATTTCATTTTCGGCAACTGCTTCACACAACACTTTTTGCATCCCAAGCTCAGTAAATGCGAACTGAAACGACAATGCGCACGCCCCTTGCGCGACACCTTTTCCACGCATTTGCTGGTCGGCCAAATACATACCCCAACTGCATTGCTGCTGCTGTGCAGAAATACCCGTCAAAAATATGGAGCCCACCGCATGTCCATCAACGACAATCTTCCAATAGACCTTTGTCGCATCGCTCAACATGGAACTGAACCAGGCTGCGTGCTCATCTACCGAAATTTCATGATTGGTGTACATCCACTGCGAAACAGCCGGATCGTTTCTCCAGATTCGCAGTGAACTTTCGTCTTCCTTCGAAATTCTGGTGAGTTCAACTCTCATACAAGTGCTCCAAGGCTTCGAGCAACTTGCACTACTCCATCACGAACGCGACATTGTCGTGCTGCATCACGCATGGCTTCTGTCTTTTCTTTCATCACCATACGCACTGCACTCACAATGTCTTCCGCAGGCAATCCGTTGCGGCAATCTATGACGTGCGTGAAACCCAAACGTGCGGCCGCAGCCGACGAGCCAGCCTGATTATCAGCGACAATCAAACCGATACTCGGGGTTTCAACAGCACACGCTTCCCACAACGAAGAGCCGGCAGCGAGAACAGCCACTTGTGCACAAGCCAAGCTTGAAACGTAGTCATGTTGATCAATCAGCGTTACATGTGCATAGCGATCGACTAGCTGCTGCACTGCAGCGCGCTGTGAATTGGTATGCCCCACAGCAACTCGCACGTGAAAAGACTGCTCTGCCAATGCCTCAACAATCGGTGCAGTCAGGCCCAGGAAATCTGCGCCGCCCATTGCAACAAATACTTCACCCTCATTGGTGGGTAGTTGCTGCGCTGCAATTTCTCGAACTTCTTTGCGCACCATGGCGTACTGCAAACCAAGCAGCAGCTTTGGATCGCCATGCATGTGTCGATACATATCTTTCGAAACATGTGGATTCTGATTGATCACCGCTTTTGGTGCTTGCGCATTCGTTTCTGAATTGTCGTCAATAACCACGAATGCGGCATTGTTCGTTTCTAGAACTTCAAAAAAATCTCGAGAAAATTCATAACCATCGACCACGATGATCTGTGCATTTCGCTGGAGTACAAAGTGAGCATCTTGGATTGACCGGGGAGCACATGAAAGCTCAACCACGTGAATGCCTAATGATGTGGCAAGAGTTTGAAGATTTGGCGCGAGCTCGAAAGAAACGAGCTCGACGCCAAAACCTTCGTCGATTAACGCTTCACCCAGCGATAGTGACCGCATGATGTGACCAACCCCAATGGAGCTAGACGCATCTGCTCGCAGTACTGCAACCTTTCGGTTAACCATGTACTACGCACCCTAATTGAAGGGCGTTTATCGCCTGTGAAGAACTGGAATTAACTGTTCTGCAGCTTGATTTCGATGTCAACGCCAGCAGGTAGTTCAATGCGCTGGAGGCTGTCAATGGTCTTCGCGTTTGGTTCCACGATGTCGATGAGACGCTTGTGAATACGCATTTCGAAATGCTCACGTGAGTCTTTGTCGACGTGTGGTCCACGGATCACCGTGTAGCGGTGGTTGTCCGTAGGCAACGGAATTGGACCGCGCACCGTCGCGTTGGTGCGAGCAACAGTCTCGACGATCTTCTTTGAAGACTCGTCGATGATCTGGTGATCGAATGCCTTGAGACGGATGCGAATGCTTGATGACATGAAGTTCAGCCAGTCAGTTCGTTATTTGAGGATCTTCGTAACGCGACCTGCACCTACGGTGCGGCCACCTTCACGAATAGCGAAACGGAGACCTTCGTCCATAGCAATTGGCTTACCCAATTCAACGGTCATGGTTACGTTGTCACCAGGCATCACCATTTCGGTGCCCTTTGGCAATTCAACGGTTCCCGTTACGTCGGTGGTACGGAAGAAGAACTGTGGACGGTAGTTGTTGAAGAATGGCTTGTGACGGCCGCCTT
>JAFMJR010000072.1 GCA_017853385.1 Ilumatobacteraceae bacterium
AACACCGGCAACACCCGCCGCGAAAGCACCCAGGCTTACTTGATTCCATTGCTGCAAGCAGCAGGATTCAACGTAAAGGCTGACAACTGCGACGCAGCTTGCTACTTCCAGAAGCGTTTGCCTGCACTCGACTACGACATGGCGATGTACATCAGCACGGCTCCACCAGATCCTGCGTACCTCACCTCGTCATTTGTGTGTGACCAGATCCCAACCGATGCCAATGGCAACGTGGGTCAGAACACACAGGGTTGGTGCAACACCGAAGCTTCAGACCTGTTGCATGCAGCAGACGTTGAAGTTGACGCAGTTAAGCGCGCCGACAACATCAAGGCAGCCCTTCGTTTGATGGCTGAGGACCATGTCCTCTTGCCGCTCTTCCAGTTCCCTAAGTCGGGTTTCTGGCGCACAGACAAAGTTGGCGGTCCTGTTGATGCAGAACTTAACAACTACACCGCATTCATTAACTTCAACCAGTGGACTGATGTTGATGGTGACGGAAAGATTGTTATCGGTGCAGAGCAGTGGCCAGAGTGCCTCAACCCAATCACGGAGTGTGCAAACTCTTCGTGGATGGTATGGACGACAGCATTCCCTGTCAGCCCAGGAGCATTCTCCACAACAAACGACGGCAAGTACGTTGTTTCAAACTTGTTGACCGGCGAGCCAGTAGTAGCGGTTCTCTAATCAACTAGTTCAATAAGTACGCATGTACGGTGCGCGACTCGTTCCATTTGGTTCGGGTCGCGCACCGTCTGCATAATGGTCATGTAGTTAATTTTTCGACGAGCCAATAGGGGGAGGGCGACAATGTTTCGTTTCGCACTTCGTCGCTCTGCGTGGGCCATACCCACTTTGCTCCTCGTCACTTTTCTGGTGTACATCGCCCTTCGAATGGGAACCGATCCGCTTGCGAGCTATATGCGATCGAACCCACGGGCAACGCGCTCAAAAATCGCGCAATACAAAGAACTCAACGGTCTTGGATCAAACTACGTCACTGGATATTTCAGCTGGCTGAAAAACTTTGTCACATTTAACTGGCCTAAAAGCATTAAAGGCAGTCGCGAAGTGTGGCCTGAACTTAAAGACGCCATAGCAAATAGCGCGCGGTTAGGAGCTGCCGCAACTGCAGTAGGTGTAGTTGTCGGGCTTGCTATTGGAATATTCGCTGCGCTACGTCCAGGCGGAAAGCGCGATGTTGCAGTAAACACCGCTGCATTCGTTGGTATTTCCATTCCGCCATATATTTCTTCAATTTTGCTGCAGTTATTGTTCGCCGTGTATTGGAGTAAATGGTTCGGAAATACTCTGTTCCCAACATCTGGCGTGTATCCACCGGGTCAAGAAGGTTTCGATCTAGTGCTCATGATCAAACATATGGCCTTACCGACTGTTGTCGTTGCGATTCAGGTCATCGCTGTTTACAGCCGCTACATGAGATCATCGTTGCTTGATGTATTGAATTCTGATTACATGCGGACTGCCCGATCTAAGGGCCTAAGTGAATTTAGGGTGCTTATGCGTCACGGAGTTCGCAATGCGCTCATTCCAGTAATCACCATCGCTGCATTAGATATTGGGGCAATAGTTGGTGGTTTGATTATCACCGAAAACATCTTCGATTACCCAGGTACCGGAAAATACTTCTTGAGTGCTTTTGGCAATGGTGATTTTCCATTGCTCATGCCTTTGATGGTGATCATTGTTGCATCGGTATTGCTGTTCAACTTGATCGCCGATATTTCATACGCCATTCTCGATCCAAGGATCCGCCTTGACTGAGATGCAGATCGTCGCGATGAGTCCGCGCAAGATGGCGTGGAAACGTTTTGCTGGACACAAGGCCGCGTTGGTGTGCTCCGCGATCCTTGGTTTTTTAGTACTTGCTGTGGTGCTTTCGCCGCTCACAACACGCTATGGGGTTAACGAGTCGGTAAAAGCTCCGCCTAATTCGTACCTGTCGCCATCAAAACTCGCATGGTTGGGGACAGACGATATTGGTCGAGATTTGTACAGCCGTTTAATTTATGGAACCCGAGTTTCACTACTTATTGGTTTGTTTAGCGCATTTATATCGGTGTTCATTGGATGCGTTGTAGGAGCGGTGGCGGGTTTTCGCGGCGGTCGCTTTGATGACGTGATCATGCGTATCACTGACTTGTTCCTTGCTTTTCCTTTCCTGGTTGCTTTGCTAGTAGTCCGAAATATGTTCGGATCTATAGGTTGGCTCACATTCATCATTGGCGACGTGAGTTCGCTGAGATTCATTATTTTCCTATTGTCATTTTTTGGATGGATGGGCGTTTCGCGAATTGTTCGAGGTCAAGTGCTTGCACTGAAAGAACGAGAATTCATCGAGGCTGCGCGTGCATCGGGTGCTTCTCGTTCCTACATCATCAAGCGCCACTTGTTGCCAAATTCAATTGGACCAATCATGGTCGCCTTGACGTTTTCCGTAGTTGGAGCAATTTCTGGAGAGGCAACACTTTCCTTCTTCGGGTATGGACCACAACCAGGAGCAGGTGCAACATCGCTTGGTCTGTTGGTTGGTCAGGCAAAGGGTGCTGTGCAAACCGGTTACTGGTGGATCGCGTTATTCCCATGTCTCGTGCTTGTAGTTATTTCCTTGTGCATTAACTTCATCGGTGATGCATTGCGCGATGCAACCGATCCTCGTATGGATGCGGGTAAGTAATGAGTGATTCAGTACTTCAAATTCGAGACCTGCGAGTCACATTCAATACGCAGATGGGTGAGCTACGTGCTGTCCGTGGCGTTGATGTTGATGTGGCACCAGGGAAGATTTTGGGGGTAGTTGGAGAATCTGGTTCTGGCAAATCGGTTTCTTTTCTCGCAGCGATGGGCCTGTTGCCAAAGAGCGCATCCATTTCAGGAAGCGTGATGCTTGATGGCCAGGAACTGATAGGCGCAAAAAAGAAGTTTGTGCGATCAGTTCGTGGTCGTTTGCTCAGCATGGTCTTTCAAGATCCGTTGTCGGCACTGAATCCCGTACACCGCGTTGGTGATCAAATTGTTGAAATGATTCAGTCGCATCAAGACATGTCTACACATGATGCTCAAAAGCGGGCCGTGCAGCTGCTTGAAATTGTCGGAATTCCGCAGCCAGATGAGCGTGCCTTGCAATATCCTCATGAGTTTTCTGGAGGAATGAGGCAGCGCGTTGTTATTGCGATGGCAATAGCCAATGATCCAAAGGTCCTCATTGCTGATGAGCCGACTACTGCGCTTGACGTAACGGTTCAGGCGCAAATACTCGAAGTAATTCAAACAGTTCAACAACGATTTGGCACGGCAGTTGTGCTGATCACGCACGACCTCGGTGTTATCGCACGAGTTGCCGACAGTGTCAATGTGATGTACGCAGGACGCAACGTTGAAAGCGGCTCCGTTCAGTCCATGTTTGATCATCCGAGCCATCCATATACGCGAGGTTTGCTTTCTTCTCTTCCTCACGAGGGAGTTGAGCGCCTTCAGCCAATTGCTGGATTTCCGCCAAATATGCTTGCGCCTCCTCCTGGTTGCGGCTTTGCACCACGTTGTGCGTTTGCAACAGATGCTTGTTCAGCCGAATTACCAGCGCTTCGCCAGTTTGATGATTTATTAACCTCATGCATTCGAGCAGAAGATCTCCGTATAAGGAGTAACTCATGAGCGAAAATCGTGGTGATGTATTGCTGAGTGTTCGCAATCTGGTGAAGAATTTTGAACTGCGCGGAAGTAAAGGTTTCCGCAAAACAAAGCGCATCGTGCAAGCTGTAGCTGATGTTTCATTTGATGTGAAGGTTGGCCAGACCATAGGTCTAGTAGGCGAGTCTGGTTCGGGTAAGACAACTGTAGGCAGATCGATTTTGCAGTTAATTCAGCCCACTTCTGGTGAAGTGTTTTTTGAAGGACAAGACCTCACCAAATTGAGTTTTGAAGAGTTGCGCGAGATTCGTCGGAAGATGCAAATCGTATTTCAAGACCCTTTTGCGTCATTAGATCCAAAAATGACAGTCGGTAGTTCGATTGCCGAGCCGCTCGTAGTTCAGGGAGTAGAAGGTGATCATGAAACTAGGGTTGCGGAGCTGCTTGAGCTCGTAGGTTTGGCATCAGATCATGCTCGCAGATTCCCGCACGAATTTTCTGGTGGTCAGCGTCAACGCATTGGTATTGCAAGGGCTCTTGCGTTGGATCCAAAACTCATTGTTTTGGATGAGCCTGTATCGGCGCTGGACGTCAGCATCCAAGCGGGTGTTGTCAATCTGTTTGCCGATCTACAGAAACGTCTTGGAATGTCGTATATCTTTATCGCTCACGACCTTTCGGTGGTGCGGCACATAGCAGATCAAGTTGCGGTGATGTATCTCGGCAAGATTGTTGAACTCGGAGACAAAAACTCCGTTTATTCACACCCAACCCATCCGTATACAAAAGCATTGCTTTCGGCTGTTCCGCTGCCAGATCCAAAGGTTGAGCGGTCGCGACACCGGATCATGCTCGAAGGAGATGTTCCTTCGCCTGTAAATCCACCCACAGGTTGCAGATTCCGCACACGTTGCTGGAAGGCATCTGATATTTGTGCAACTCAAGAGCCTCAATTGACCGTCAGGGCAACAGGGCAACAGTCGGCTTGCCATTTTCCGGAATAGTCAAAATTTCGTAATTCTCGGTAGGATTATCGCGTGCGAAATTTTGTCACCATTGTCACCATTGTCATCAATGTCGTATCGCTCGTAGCTCTTGTGGCTGGCGTGCTTCTTCACAGTGGTCGTGGTGGCGGACTCAGCGATATGTTCGGAGGCGGCGGTGGTGCTGCTTTGGGTTCAGCAGCTGCAGAACGCAACCTCAACAGGATCACCACGGTATTTGCCCTCGTTTGGGTTATCACCGTTATTGCTTTGGGTCTCTTTCTCGCATAACAAGTTTGAAAATCGGTAAAATCTAGTTCCACGTCGGAGTGGCGAAATTGGCAGACGCACCAGCTTGAGGGGCTGGCGCTCGAAAGGGCGTAGGGGTTCAAGTCCCCTCTTCGACACCATTGTTGCGTAATATTTT
>JAFMJR010000021.1 GCA_017853385.1 Ilumatobacteraceae bacterium
CTTCCATCAATGATCGCCAGAATTTCGCGCTCAGAAATCTGTTGAAGCCGTGCCGCATAGATAGTGCATGCTGCCGTTGCGGTTGAATTTGATACAAAAATCGGCGCCACGGACACAGAAAGCGCAATTATTAATTTTGCGATTTTTGTACCAGATATGTGCATATTTTCACCATAGGCGAGACGTGCAACACGGTGGGTCTAACTCTGGACTTGGCTCCAATTTCCACTACGTCCGTAGTGCTAATTACGAAGGCCCTGAATACACTGGTCGCCGTGACCGAATTATTCAGGGTTGACAACTTGCACGCCAAGCCAGTGGAGGGCGACGCCGAGATTCTGCGCGGCCTCACCATCACCGTCAACGAAGGCGAAGTCCACGCCATCATGGGTCCAAACGGCTCTGGGAAATCCACTCTCGCCAATACTTTGCTTGCTTCCCCCGAATACGAAGTGGTGTCAGGAAAAGTGTTTTTCCATGGAGAAGAAATCACCGAGTGGCCAACCGATGCTCGAGCCAAAGCGGGCATCTTTCTAGGTTTTCAGTACCCACAAGAAATTGCTGGAGTGTCGGTCATCCAGTTTTTGCGTCAGGCACTTTCGGCCCGCAAAGGAATTGATCTCTCGGTTCTTGAATTGCGATTGTCTGCGATGTCGTGGATGAAGCGCCTGGGCATGGACTCATCATTTGTTGACCGTTACCTAAACGAAGGTTTTTCTGGTGGCGAAAAGAAGCGAAATGAAATCATGCAGATGGCAATCCTCGAACCAGAAGTTGCCATTCTTGACGAAACCGACTCCGGTCTCGACATTGATGCGTTGCGAATTGTTGCATCCGGTATTCGCGAAGTTCGCAAAGAACGCCCAAAAATGGGCATTGTCTTGATCACTCACTATCAGCGCTTGCTTGACGAACTACAACCAGACTTCGTGCACATCATGGTTGATGGTCGCATTGTGAAATCTGGTGGCATGGAAATTGCACAAGAGCTAGAGAAGTCGGGCTACGAGGCGTACAGGGACTAACCACTGCCATGTCTCTAGACGTAGCTGCAATTCGCAAAGACTTCCCTGTTCTTCATCGACTTGTTAACGACAAGCCACTTGTCTATCTCGATAGCGCAAATACCTCACAAAAGCCGCAAGCGGTTATTGATGCGCTCAGCAACTTCATGTCGCACGGATACGCGCCAATCAATCGCAGCGCGTATCAACTTGCAGCAGAAGCAACCGATTTGTTTGAAGGCACACGCTCTGCCCTAGCCAAGTTCATTAATGCGCCAAAGGCTCACGAAGTCATCTTCACCAAGAATGCAACCGAGGCTTTGAACTTGGTCATTTTGTCGTGGGGCCGCGCCAATCTGAATGCTGGTGACACAGTGTTGCTCACCCACATGGAACACCATGCAAACATCGTGCCTTGGCACATGCTGGTTGCAGAACGCGGAATTCAACTGCGTTGGATACCACTCACACATGACGGCCAACTTGATCTGTCGAATCTCGATTCACTTTTGCAAGACGTGAAAGTGTTTTCATTTACTGCAATGTCAAATGTGCTCGGCACCATTAACCCTGTGCAACAGTTGTGCGCTGCGGCGCACAAAGCCGGCGCTTTAGCCATTGTCGATGCGTGTCAATCGGTACCGCACCAACCAACCGATGTTCAGGCATGGGGCGCAGATTTTGTTGCATTCAGTTCACACAAAATGTGCGGGCCATCAGGTGTGGGCGTGTTGTGGGGACGCGAATCGTTACTTGAAGCTCTTCCGCCATTTCTTGGTGGCGGCAACATGATTGCCGACGTGCGTTTAGATGGTTTCACTACCGCCGAACTGCCAGCCAAGTTTGAAGCCGGCACACCCGCAATTGCGGAAGTCATCGCGCTTGGCGCAGCCGTGAAATATCTTGATGGTCTTGGCATGGCCAATATTCGCCGTCACGAAATTGAACTCAGCACTTATGTTTTGAATTCGTTAACCGAACGATTCGGTAATGACATCACTATTCATGGCCCAACGAATCCCGAACTGCGCGGAGCCACATTTTCCTTTGCCTTCCGCGGCATTCACCCACACGACTTAAGCCAAGTGCTTGATCAAGCAAACGTGTGCGTACGAGCAGGCCACCATTGCGCCAAACCGCTGATGCGCATACTTGGCGCAAACGCAACAGCACGCGCCAGTTTCTATTTGTACAACACCCAACAAGAAGCCGACATGTTGGCCGACGCCCTCGACAGTGCGTCAGATATCTTCTGAGTAGAGCAAGGAGCGAACATGGCCGGACTTGAAGATCTTTACCGAGAAATCATCCTTGATCACTACCGCACGCCTCGTAACCGTGGCGAACTTGATGCGCCAGCAGTAAGCGCTGAAGGCCACAACCCACTGTGTGGCGATGAGATTCGAATTTTTGTTGATGTGCGCGACGGAATTGTGACCGATGTGCGATTCAACGGCTCTGGCTGCTCAATTAGCCAAAGCTCGGCAAGCATGATGACTTCTGCAATAAAGGGCAAGCCTGTTGCTCAAGTAAAAGCAATCGTCAAGAAGTTCAAATCAATGATGACGGTTGACGAAGATGAGTCGCCAGTCGACGAGTCGCTCAACCTCGGAGACCTTGAAGCGTTACAGGGTGTTGTGAAATTCCCAGTGCGAATTAAGTGCGCAACGCTTGGTTGGAATACGTTGCTTGATGCATTGACCGCTGCTGGTCAATAAGTTCGCTTAGTTACAAAAACTCAGCCAACAAGGTTTGGTGCAGTTTTACCTGCAAGCACTGCAAGCGAATTAGTCGCCGCAGTATTTGCCATGGCTGTTCGAGTTTCGACCGTTGCTGAACCCAAGTGCGGAATCAATACAGCATTGTCTAAGCCAAGCAAACCTTCATGAACCTTTGGTTCATGCTCAAACACGTCTAGTCCGGCACCGGCAATTTGGTTGTTGCGCAAGGCGTCAACCAGTGCGGCTTCATCAACAACCGGGCCGCGCGCGGTATTGATCAGATAGGCCGACTTCTTCATTTTGCCAATGGTTTCTGCGTTCATCAGATGGTGGGTTTCTGGCGAATATGGACAATGCAGCGATACAACATCGCTTGTGGCAAGCAACTCATCCATTGACATGTGCTTGGCATCGAGTTCTTTTGCTGTAGCTGCATCAAGCGGTGTGCGCTTTGTGTATGCAATTGACATTCCAAACGCCTTCGCGCGACGCGCTACCGCGGCACCAATGAGCCCCATGCCCACAATGCCAAGCTGACTACCTTGAATACCAGAGCCAAGCATGTAAAACATGCCCCATTGCCACGGGTCTTGCTTGCGAATCACTCGCTCGCCTTCGGCCAAGCGACGAGTCGACATCAAAATGAGCGCCATTGCAATATCTGCCGTGGCTTCAGTCAAAACACCAGGAGTATTGGTAACCAAAACGTTGCGCTCTTTACACGCAGGCACGTCAATGTTGTTGTAACCAACGGCCACATTGGACACCACCTGCAACTGCGGTCCCGCTGCGTCCAGTAATTCGGCATCTACTTTTTCAGTAAGCAGCGAGACAATTGCGTCAGCGCCTTTCACTCGCTTCAGCAGTTCGTCACGGGAAATTGCTACTGGTTCATCCCAAGAAAGCACATCGTGCTCAGCGCGCAGTCGCTCTACTGCAACTGCAGGAATCTTTCCGGTAATGACAACTTTGGCCATCGTTATTGCGCAATCCAATTGCCGAGCAAGTCCATGCCCTCTTGAATGTCTTGCTTGTCAATACCCGAAAATGCAAAGCGGACATAATTACGCTTTTCACCCGCCTGAGGGCGCCCGAAGTGGCGTCGAGTGCAGAACGAAACACCCGTTGCATGCAATGCCTTTTCAGCAAATACCGCAAGATCATCAATTCCCTTGCGTTCCATTGCTTCAGTGACATCTGGGAACAGGTAAAACGCGGCCTCAGGCGAATGGCAACTTACACCTGGCATTGCGTTCAACATATTTACCGCAACGTCGCGACGCTCTTTCAACGTATTCAACATTTTTGGAATTGATGACTGATCACCACGAACACCTTCTACTCCGCCGTATTGCACAAAGTGAGTGGTGCACGATTCGTCGTTGGTATTGAGTTTTGCAATTTGGTTTGCAAGTTCAGTTGGAGCAATTGCTGCACCAAGACGCCAACCCGTCATTGCAAACTTCTTCGAGAAGGTATACAAAATGACCGTGCGCTCAAGCATTCCTGGAAGTGCAGCGATCGACTTTGAAGTGCCCGAATAGCGCATTTCGAAATATGCTTCGTCAGACAACACCCATAGGTTGTGCTTAATGGCGATTTCTGCAATTGCCTCACGCTCTGCATCGGTTGACTCTGCGCCAATTGGGTTCTGCAAGTCGTTGTAAATAATCGCCTTTGTTTTTGGTGTTATTTGCGACTTCAAATGGTCAAGATCAATGTTGAAACCCGTTGATGACGGAATGTAGCGATACGACTTTGCTACACCTCCGAAATATTCAATCTGGCTTTCATAAATTGGATATCCAGGGTTTGGATACAACACTTCTTCACCTGGGTTCATCACTGTTTGAATGAATTTTGTGATTACAGGTTTTCCACCTGGCTGTACAACAACGTTGGCCGGCGCAAATGAAAGCCCACGTCGACTTCCAACATCATCAGCAAGTGCTTCGCGCAACTGAGGGATACCCGCTGCTGGGCAATAGCCGGTTTTCCCATCAGCGATTGCTTTGTTCATTGCGTCAACAACATTTTGTGGTGTCGCAATGTTTAGATCGCCAAGGTGAAATGGAAAAATACGATTTCCTTTTGCACCCCATTCAGCCGCTGCAAGTGAAACCGCAAACGCGGTCTCGGTGCCGAGTCGCTCCAAACGTTCTGCAAGTGCCATCGCTTATTCCCCCAGTAATACACATCTGATATATGACGCCCTTTACATTACATAAAGTTGAGAGCCCGAAAAATCAAGGGCTTGCTTAGCTCTAGTCGGCTAATAGCGCCTCAGGAGATGGCGCAACTACTGGGTTTCGCATGGTCAGCCAGACCCCGGTCAGTGCCACCACTAATGCCACCAGGGCGAGCGGGCTCAACCTTTCGCCAAACAAAATGGCGCTTTCGATGGCGCTGAGCGCAGGAGTGAGGAAGAACAAACTGCTCACCCGAGCAGCTGAGTGTCGAGAAATTAACAGCATCATCAACATCACTGCAGAGATGGAAAGCACAAGCACCGACCACAAGAGTGCAAGAACAAGCTCGCCATTCAAATTGAATTCCCACTTTTCAAACAGACTGGAGGCAACAAGCAACACTGCGCCAGCAGAAACATATTGCGCTGCAGTTCCGGCAACGAGTGGCATATCTTTTCCACGCGCACGTTGCACCAGCGTTCCTGTTGACATTCCGATTATTGAAATAACCATCGCCACAAGCGCTGGTCGCGTCACATCACCAAGACCGTCGCTCACTTTGTCAATCACAACCACCACTACACCCGAGATGCCAAGTGCAACTCCGACCCACTGGCTTCGTCGTAATTTTTCTTTCAAAATAATTCGGCCAGCAACAGACGTAACCACTGGATGCAGCCCGGCGATAAGCGCACTTAATCCTGAAGGAAGGCCGCGCTTGATAGCTATGAATACGCCGCCCAAATACACAGCGTGCATGCAAATTCCAACAATTGCCGAAGTTGACCATGCAGTTCTTTCCAACTTTGGCGCTTTCACAATTTTTGCAATGACATACAGCAACACCGCAGCGCACAACATGCGAACGGTAAGAAATGAAAGCGGTCCAGCGTTTCGTGTGCTGTACCGTGCGACCACAAAACCAGTGCTCCACAGCGCAACAAAAATCCACGGTGTCAATTTCTCAAACATTGATCCGCGATTCGTCATGCTGGTTGAATTAAATCCCACGTGTTGCCATACACATCTTCGAAAACCGCAACTGTTCCATACACCTCGTGTCGCGGCTGCTCGCGAAATTTCACACCGCGCGCGGTCCACTCAGTGAAATCTCTCTCAAAGTTGTCGGTCTGCAAGAAAAATCCAACACGTCCACCGGTTTGATTGCCAACACTGGCTAATTGGTTTTCACCTTCGGCACGCGCAATTAACAACGATGCACCGTCTCCTGCCGACACCACCACCCAACGCTTACCATCACCCATGTTGGTGTCTTCGACCAATTCAAAGCCCAGTTTTCCAACGAAGAAACCAATTGCTTCGTCGTAATCGCGCGCCACATATGTGACTAATCCAATGCGGTTCATTGAAATTACGAGTGAATGGTGTTTTCCACCACAAACATTCGCCGACGTCCAGAAACGTTGGCCAACGAATCGGCCACTACCGACTTGCCAATCTCGCTTGCATATGCAGCCTCAAAATCACTTTGCGAGTCAAACCACAGTTCGGAAACACCGTCAGGGTCTCCTTCTGCTGGGTTTTCCACCAAATTGAACACCCCTTTACGCAAATTTGGAAGCTGCTTGGCAAGCGGGGCGTGTTGCTTTAGCCACCAATCTGCAAATTGCTGGTGAGTTGCGCCTTCAGCGCGCGTGAGCAAAATGATCGCCTTGAAACTCATGACGGCTTCTTTGTGCGAGCAAATGGACGACCACCAACTGCAAGGGCAACGCTGACAACTATTTCATGTGCCATTGGTGCATCACCTATGCAGATTTCAATTGAATCCATTTCATTGAATGACCAAATGTCATCTTTATTGGTAATTGGAATCGTGAGCGAAGCGCCCGGCCCTGCAACTTTTTTGGTCGACGGAATGATGTCGTCGCCTTTAATCACCACTTTGCGAACTGGCGCTCCAAATCGTGGGTGAATCAATGCGGCAGCATGCTCAATTTCACCGGCAGTTCCAACGATTGCTCCTTTGCCGTATGCAGTTACTTCGCTGGCATCAACACCCAACGCAGCAAGTGCACGCTCTGCAAGCAAGCCAGAGATTTCTGCACCCATTGCTTCAAGCACAATCAGGTCTTGATGTCGTTTACCCACTAGTGGGTTGTCAATAACCGCACTTGCAACTGCTTTGCGCACAACGCGACCAGTTGGTTCGCCAAGCTCTGCTTTGATGTCTTCACATGTCGTGACTATTTTGCGAATTTCCATGCCCCGAAACTATCAGCGCAGCACTTCTAATCTGCTGAGCGTAGGTGCGAGCCAATTTTTGCAAAAGCAGTGCCTAGAGCTTTGATCTCAGAATCACTCAACAAATCAATCATTTGGCCTCGAACACTCTTCACGTGATGCGGGGCAACCTTTTTTAAAAATGCAAAACCCTTTGGAGTGAGATGGGCAAAGGCTGCGCGCCCATCTGTTTCATCACGTACACGCTCCACAAATTTCGCCGAAACAACGCCCTCCATCCGACGCGTCAGACCACCGCGGGAAAGTCTCAAAATCTCTGCCAAATCACACATCTTCATTCGATGCTCAGGAGCGTCTGACAACATTGCGAGCAACTGGTAGTCACCGCCGTCTAGCCCAAACGGTTCAAGATCTCGCTCAATGGACCGAAGCAGGTCTGATGCATTGGTAACAAATCCAAGCCACGCCCGCATCTCTGCGTCATTGAGCCACTTCGCATTTGCCACAACGTAACTTTACCGTAATAGTTGCGCTCGCAACTACTTTTGCTATATAGTTGCTATCGCAACGATCTCCGCCCTGGAGACGTTTCGATTACAAGGAGAAAATCAATGGATGCAGTAATGCTCGTAGGCAGAATTTTGTTTGCCTTCATGTTCGTTGCCAGCGGACTCAATCATCTCACCAAAGCAGAGGCAATGGCGGGATACGCCGCTTACAAGAAAGTTCCAGCTCCTAAGTTGGCAAACCTTCTTTCAGGCGTGCTCATGATCCTCGGCGGACTCTCAGTAATTCTGGGTGTTTACGCAGATCTTGGTGCTTTAGTGCTTGCAGTCTTGCTCATCGTTATGGCGCTCAAGATGCACGACTTCTGGAACGCACAAGGCGAAGCAAAGCAACCAGAAATGATTGGCTTTATGAAGAACATTTCAATGGCCGGTGGCGCATTGTTCTTGTTCGCAGTTGCTGCAACACAAGATTCAAACATTGGACCAGCACTTGGCAGCAGCCTCTGGTCAATCGCAAAATAATTCTTTAACTTGCGGCAAAGCCGCTTAAAGATGTTGAAAGGGCGGCCCTTCGGGGTCGCCCTTTTGCTATTTCAAATTCAACCACTCCTCATCACTGCGACCAAGTTCCTTTAATCGTTTCTTCACCGAAAGTGGAACCTCAACAAAGTTTCCAGCTTTTACTTTTGCTGCGAGATCACCATTTTCATCCCACATGTGGCAAGTATTAATTGTTCCTGCAAACTGGCGACGTCGCTGCTCCTCAAAATTTCCTTCTTCAACTTCGTTTGGTTCGTTCGAACTTGTTGCAGCAACTCTCATTGACCAGCCCGCTTGAATTGCAACAGGCGCCATTGCCGTCAGCAAGGCAGTGATATGAGTGCAACCACGTGCACCGGCAAACAACTCTTTCACCTTGGCATTAAAGCCACGAGCAATCGACATGCCTTCTAGCTTTTTGTAGTGGTCAGTTATGTGCGTGCATTCAAGATGCGGATGTTCATGAAAAGTCGCACTTGCTTTTTCAATTAAAAACGTTGGGTACACAATTTCAAGGTCGACAACCATGTGATGCAACCACAGTGGCTGAACATCGTCTTTCAAATACAGGCCGGCAGGTTTTTCATCTACAACCACCCCACGCAGCATTAAACGGTCAGCGGCCATTCTGAATGCACGCACCTCATAGCGACGCGTATGAATAAGTGGAAAATCAGGGTTTTCGGGGAACATGATCTGCGCTGACATGGTCGCAACGCTAACCAACTAACCTGCGGCTATGACTAACGAAGAGCTTGTAAAAACTGTTTGCCCCATATTGAATGACAACAGCTGGAAGTACTACTTCACGCCAAGGGCTATTGAAGTTGGCAAATCGCTCGGTTTAAAGGGTATGGAGTTTTACGTTGCAGGTCGAGGTGGTTCACTTGGAAACTGCGAAGGCAGCGTCGTTGCAGCAGCATTTGGCTACTTCAACCCAGTCATCATTACTGCGGCGTGGAATCTCGCTACTGCAAAACAGCCAGCGCGCGTAATTGGCGATGCGCATTATGAAGTTGCTGCGCATCTTGGGAGAGAAAAGCTTTCCAACATGCCTGGTCTCGCCGAATTTGCAAGCGCGATGGAAAAAGTATTTAACGCAACCGACGCAGACGGTTTTGCATTGTTTGCCGCATTCAAGTCAATGCCTCTTGCCGAAGATGTACCCGCCCGCGCAATGCAACTTGCAGCTTCACTGCGCGAGTTTCGTGGTTCTGCACACCTTGTTGCCATTCGTGCAGTTGGCCTGACTTCAAAGCAGGCGCATTACGTAAAGCGTCCAAACGACGTGAAAGGTTTTGGTTGGGGCGAAGGCGATGCACCGGTTATCGATGACCACGTTCGCGCTTTGATGGTGGAAGCAGAAAAACTCACTGACGCGCTGTGCATTCCTGCGTACTCGGTATTAGACGAAAGCGAACGTCAAGCTCTTGTTGCGGGTGTAAAAGCATTTGAAAGTGCACTCGCCTAACCCATGGCGCTTCCTCTTGCTCTTGTCACCCTTCGAGGAGACAGAGTTCGTTTAGAACCACTTTCGCTTGATCACACTGCAGGGCTGCTTAGCGCTGCAGCAGAGTCGCGAGAAACCTTTCAATACACCTGGGTGCCAGAACCCAACGAATCAGATGTAGCGAGATACATAGAAAGCGCATTAGGTGCACATGCCGCAGGCACTGCACTACCTTTCGCCACCATTCGAGCAGACACCGAAACAGTTGTTGGCACCACTCGTTTTATGTCTGCTGAATACTGGCCGTCGCCAGACGGAAAGCCTTCAGATTCCGTTCGACCGAACGCCATTGAAATTGGCTCAACATGGTTGGCAAAATCTGCGCAACGTACTTTTGTGAATACCGAAGCGAAATTACTCATGATGACGTACGCATTTGAACAACTCGATGTTGACCGTTTGTTTTTTAAGACCGATGCAAGAAATGCTGCTTCGCGCGCAAACATTGAACGAGTCGGGGCAAAGTTTGAAGGAGTGCTGCGCCACAATATGTATTCAGTTGATGGTGCAAACGATGGCTACCGCGATTCTGCTTACTACTCAGTGCTCTTTCACGAGTGGCCCGAGGCAAAGGCAGCACTACTTTCACGCCTCCGCGATTAACACGCTCGGCTAGATTTGCCCCGTGACTTCGTCTGGGAAAATGCGCGTCGGCGAGGCGATAATTGATTTACTGGTTCGCGAATACGGCGTTGACACGGTGTTCGGAATCCCAGGAGTGCACAACATTGAACTGTTTCGTGGTCTACACGCCTCCGGCGTAAGAGTGGTAGCCCCACGACACGAACAAGGTGCCGGATTCATGGCCGATGGTTGGTCAATCTCCACCGGACGCCCAGGAGTCTGTGTGCTGATTTCTGGACCTGGTTTAACCAACGCGATTACCCCAATTGCGCAGGCGTACCACGACTCGCGCCCGATGCTCGTTCTTGCAAGCACTACTCCAACCAATGCACTTGGCAAAAAATTTGGGCCACTTCACGATCTTGACGATCAATCTGGAGTAGTTCGCAGTGTTACCGCATTGAGCGAAACCATTACTGATGCTTCGCAACTCCCTGCTGTTCTTGAACGCGCTTGGAACATTTTCACCTCCGGACGTCCACGACCAGTACACATTGCAATACCTACCGACGTTCTTGAACAATTTGTCGAGCCGTTTATGCGTACACCAATCAATACACCGCCAAATGCTCCGCAAACTTCTGACATTCAGCGAGCCGTGCAGATGCTCGCTGGATCAAAACGGCCAATGATTGTTGCGGGAGGTGGTTCTCTTGAATGTGGTGAGCTCATCACACGCATCGCCGAAACCATTGATTCACCAATCGTGCTTACGGGAAATGCAAAAGGCGAAGTTCCTTCCACTCACAAATTGTGTGTTGGCTCAGCGCTAGTCATCCCACGTGTTCAGGAAGAAATTGAGCAATCGGACGTTGTGCTTGTTGTTGGATCAGAGCTTTCTGACGCCGATTTATACAACGGTGGCCGTGCATTGAGCTTTTCAGGAAAAGTAATTCGAATTGATATTGATGCTGAGCAAATTTCTCGTCGCGTTGCGCCTGAAATCGCCATTGTTGCTTCTGCAAAACTCGCACTCACTCAAATTACTGACGAGCTTTCGCGACTTGGTGTTGAATCCAGCAATAGTGGCGAATCGCGGGCAACAAACTTGCGTCTCTCTGCCCGATCAGGCGTTCGCCAAGATTTGCTGCCGTGGATTGATGCAATGGAGCAAACCATGCCTGAAGGAACTGTCGTTGCAGTTGATTCCACGCAGCTCGCATATGCGGCCCACACCGTTATGTCTTGCAACTCACCTCGGTCGTGGCTTGCACCATTTGGTTTTGGAACACTCGGTTGTGCACTTCCTATGGCAATAGGCGCAGCAATTGCCGACTCAACGAAATCTGTATTGGCAATTGTTGGCGACGGTGGATGGCTTTTCACCGTCGCAGAAATGGCTGCAGCAATTGATGAAGGTGTTGACATGGTGTTGGTGCTGTGGGACAACCGTGGTTATGCACAAATTCGTGAATCCTTTGATGATGTCAGGGCGCCACGCATGGGTGTAGACGTTTCATCTCATGACCCAAGTGCAATCGCCCGAGGGTTCGGATGGAATGCAGTAGATGTCACAACAGTTGAAGCATTTTCTATTGTGCTGAATGAAGCATTTGAACACCGCGGTGCGCACTTCATTCGCATCAGCGTTTCGTAAAACATGGCAATACGTCGTTCGATCGGAAAGAGCTTTCGCTCGGTTTGGCTTTCGGTCATGGTTTCCAGTGCAGGCGATGGCATGTTCCTCACTGCATTTCCACTGCTTGCAGCAATTCTCACCCGCGACCCAGTGTTGATTGCCGGGGTAACGATTGCTTCCCGTCTGCCCTGGCTGGTGTTTTCTTTATTCACTGGTGCGCTTGCTGATCGCATGGATCGACGCAAACTCATGATTGGCGCAGACCTCATTCGATTTGTGATTGTGGGTTTACTTGGTGCAGCAATTCTTACGGACACCGTCAATATCTGGATGCTGTATGCCTCTGCATTCCTGCTTGGTAGCTGTGAAACACTGCACGTAAATGCAGCTCAAGGATTAATTCCAGCAATTGTGAAGCAGGAAGATCTGCTTGAAGCAAATGCGCGGTTTGCAAGCGGTCAAATTGTTGCGGCTCAATTCATTGGGCCTCCACTTGGGGTCGCCATGTTTAATGCAAGCATGTCGCTTCCTTTTCTTGCAGATGCGGCAACCTTTGCAGGTTCAGCAGCATTGATTGCAACCGTTCCCGATGAACATGCAGTCAAACCACCCACAACAAAAATATTTGCTGACATCAAAGAAGGAATTCGGTACACAATTGAAACCGTTTCACTCCGTCGGCTTACTGAAATTCTTGCCGTAATCAACTTCTTTTATTTTGCAGCCAACTCTCTGCTGGTGTTGTACAACGAAGATTTGTTGGGCGGTGGCAAGTTATCGTTTACCGCTCTTTCGGTTGGAGCAGCATCAGGAACGGTTGCGAGTCGATTCTTTCTTGAGAAAATCACTACCAAACTTGGCAAGACAAAAACTCTGATTGTTTCGTTGTGGGCTTGGGCTATTGCCACAATCGGGCTCGCAGTCGCCATGAATCCGATGACCGCAATCGTTATGCATGTCGTTCTTGGCATCGGCTCAGGTTGGTGGATTGCTCTCAACACCACGCTTCGTCAGCAAATAACACCCACTCGACTCTTGGGCAGAATGAATGCGGTTTCGCGCACTATTACTTGGGGAATTGTGCCGTTTGGAGCATTGTTTGGCGGCGTTGCCGCTCGCATTTTTGGATTACGAGGACCGTTCATTATCTCTGCGGTGGTGATGACTAGTTATGCGCTGTTTTCAAAACGTTTACTCAAGCCGGTACAAATAGCCATACATGAGTTAGACAATCGTGCTTGACTAATGGGGTGCGTTTACTACCTAATCTGAATCCAACGCGCAAACGAATCTTGCTTTCAACATGGGGGCTTTTTGCCGGACTCTCGCTATTGCTTGTTACCGCAGGAGTTTTTAGCACTCTCGTAGGTATTCGCGCCGAATTAAAGCAACTTCCAACAATTGTTAGCGGCGGAATCACCACTGCTTATTACGCAGGTTTCCTACTTGGGTCTTGGTACACGTTGCGCGCACTTGCCCAGGTTGGACACATTCGTGTTTACGCAGCTCTCGCCTCATTACTCAGTGCGTCAGTACTCGTGAGCGGTGTATTTGACTCGCCAATTATCTGGATCATCATGCGTAGCAGCACAGGATTTTGTTACGCAGGTTTGTATGTTGTTGCCGAATCTTGGCTGAATGGACTTGCCACGAACACATTCCGTGGTCGACTTCTCGCGGTGTACAACGTGGTCACCGTTGGTGCATATGGTGCGGGCCAATTGCTGGTGTTCAATTTTGACGCTCGCAATCTCACAGGTTTTGCCTTTGCCGCAATGATTGCTTCGCTCGCAGTTATTCCGGTTTCCATGTCGGAACAGGCTGCAACACCAAATATTGATAGCCACGAACACATCACGCTTCGTGAACTTGCTCGAGTAGTGCCAACTGGGGTTGGCACCATCTTGCTAGTAGGACTTGCACACGGCGGAATGCTCGGAATGGCTGTCATTTACGCAACCAGAGAAGGCCTCAGCGTGGGTCGCATTGGTGTGCTTGTTGCAGCAGTCCAACTCGGAGGAATGGCACTCACTTGGCCAATCTCGTCAGCTTCTGACGACCTAGATAGACGCATCATTGGATTGCTCATTGCGATTGGAGCAATCGTCATGGGTGTAGCAATGCTGTATCAATCGGCCAGCAGCAACTGGACAATTGTGTTGCTGTTCATCATCGGCGGTTTCAGTTTCCCCTTGTATGCAGTTGCTGGTGCCTACACAAACGACTGGGTTTCTCCTGAACAAATGGGGGCCGCCGCATCACAGTTGGTGACCCTCTACGGGTTTGGTGCGATGATCGGGCCACTTGTTGCTGCACCGTTTCTCGATGTTTTAGGCACAGATGGTTACGCCTGGTCAATCATCGCGTTTCACGCATTGGTGTTGCTATTTCTTGTGTATCGCATTCGCGCATGGCACGCACCGCTCACCACAAAACATTGGGACGATGTTTCATTTCACGGGCGAGCATTTTTTGTACCAGCCACAATCGTTTCACTCGGTGTGAACCGTCGCGCTAAACCAAAAAATCTGAAGTAGCACTCACGCTTTTCGTGGCTTTCCAATACGCACAGACACGCCAGGCGAAAACATCACGTGTGGCTCTCCTACCGGAGTAGGCAGACCGGCCGCAGTGACTAACTTGTCATCAAGGTGAAGCACACTCGCCGAATAGAGTGTCCACTGCTCGTGATCAACTGGTGCATAACGCAGACGACCACTGAAGCCTTGTGAAAACAACCCCCAACGCGCGGAAAGAAAGTGCGCTAACTGACTTGGCTCATCAATTTTTTCACCAAGTACGAGTTCAATCTTTGTTGAAGACTTTGATGGCCAACGTCGCGTTACCGAAGTAAACAATCGCCCATTTGCTTTGCGGTGAGTTGCTTTTCCCCAGCAATACGGAATGAAGTACGTGGCTCGTGCAATTGCCGCAGGAATCAATCGATTCACATCTAACGAAAAGAACCACACTCCCGGTACACCATTGCGTTTTACATACGTACGCACATTCACCTCAGGAAATGAACCGAAATAAGGAACTGGAGGAATTCCTGGAAAAGAAATATTGCGCATCGAAAACGGAATGAGACCGACCCATGCGCTTCCATCAAATGTGTCAACTTCAATTCCGTCAGGCAACAATGCCTGCACAACAGCGGGGTCGTACTTCCAATGAATGTAAGCAAGATCACACCATTGCTGCTTCATAACTGGCCTCTTTACAGGCTCTGGGCAAACCACGTGTGACACAAAGTGAACCCTACGCACAGCAAATGCTGCACGCGTTGTTGTACGGTGAACTCATGGCCAGATATGTCACCACAATTCCCAGTTCAAAGTCTCCAGAAGAAGCATTTGCCTATATGGCAGATCTGCGGAATTTTGCGCAATGGGACAAGGGTGTAATCAAGGTTGAGCAGGTTTCCGGAAACGGAGCTGGGCTGGGAACGGTGTTTGATGTAACGGTGAAGGGGTTTGGTAAGTCAACGTCGACTTTGCGCTACACCACCACCGAATACGACGAGCCAACCAATGTTTTGGTGAAGGGTATAAACACGCTGTTTACATCAATTGACCGTGTGACCATTACTCCAACTCCAACTGGTTGCGATGTTGTGTACGACGCAATTCTGACTGCCAACTGGATCATCGCACCGATGAACCTGCTGCTTGGAAAGGTATTCAACAAAATCGGCGATACTGCTACGCGAGGTCTACGTAAGGCGCTTGCTTAACTACGGACAACCAAGTCCGTTCAAGTTTGCGCACTCGCGACACAGCCACACAACACCTTCAGAGGTTTTCCATTCAGTTGCGTACGGTGAGCCGCACGACGCACACACCTCTTTTCCATCAGTCATAGGTTTGACAGTAACTCACCTACACTTGCGAAATGACAATTCACGGTGTAACTCCATATTTATGGTTCGACAATGAGGCGCTTGAGGCAGCCGAGTTTTATACGTCACTGTTTCCTAACAGCAAGATTAAAAACATCTCGTACTATCAAGCAGGTGCTCCAAAACCAGAGGGGTCAGTGCTCACTGTTGACTTTGAAATATTTGGACGTGAGTTTTCTGCTTTAAACGCAGGACCTCAGTTTCCACATTCTGAAGCAGTTTCATTTCAAATTGCTTGCGACACTCAAGAAGAGATTGACCGAATTTGGGATGCGCTTGTCTCAAATGGTGGTGCCGAAAGCCAGTGCGGTTGGTGCAAAGATCGCTTCGGCGTGAGTTGGCAAGTGACTGCAACTCAACTTGGCGAATTCTTGGGTAGCAGCGACCCGGTGAAATCAAAGAAAGCCTGGGAAGCAATGATGGAAATGACGAAAATCGTCATTGCTGACCTCAGCTAGAAAAAACAACTTCTCCAGTCACGCTGGTTCCACCAGCGGCACGTGGAGTTCGTTGCCACTTCCAATAGAAGTTGGTGTGAGCAATAATTTGTTCCGCTGACAAAGGTGGCGTCGCCCATGCACAATCATCGGTAGTGTGCGCATCAGAGACCAAGGTTGCATTAAATCCGCGTGCAAGTGCACCATGCAGGGTTGAACGTATACATGCATCGGTCTGTGCGCCACACACGATGAGATGGTTGACTCCGTGCTCATTCAACAATTGCTCAAGATTTGTCCCCTCAAAGGAGTCACCAAACTTTTTGTGTACAACAGGTTCTCCATCGCGCATAGTCAACTCGGGAACATACGACCATCCCTCGGTCCCCTGTTGCAATTCATCGTCGGAGTGTTGCACCCAAATCACTGGGACGCCTTCATTTCGAGCACGTTCCACAAGGCTGGCGATGTTGGTAATGACCTCATCACGACGAAACGCCTGAGCAACTACATCGCGTTGAACATCAATTACCAAGAGTGCGCTGTTCATCATTTGTTCTTTCTCAAAATAAAGCAAAATTCATTGCCTTCTGGGTCTGTCATTACTTGAAAGAAGTTGGTCACCTCTTCAACTACTTTTCCAACTATTGACGCACCAAGCGATACAGCGTGCGTAACCGCATCATCAATCGCCTCAACATCAATATCTAGATGAACTCGATTTTTCACTGTTTTCAATTCAGGAACTTTTTGAAAACCCAAATATCCAAGTCCAGGAACTCCCGAAAGCGCAACCCATTCAGTGGATTCAGTGCGTGGGTCTTTTTCACCACCGAGCATTGATTGCCAAAAATCACTTATCGAATTCGGATCCTTACAGTCAATGACAACAGCGAGAAATTTACCCATCGGCATGCTGAAACTGTACCTAGCGAAAGCGGAGGGTTAGCTCTACTGAAACCGTGTCGTCGAGAGAAATTCCTTCGGCCTTACGTACGGAATCTTTTAGTGGCACCGCATACGTGCCGTTTTTTGCCCACAACGATGTCGTAAATGAGGTGTTTCCAATTTTTCCTGCAACGGGAATCATGCCCCATCCGTATGTCACAGCAGATGCCAACTCCTTAATTTCCTGAGCGATTTCTACGGGCACCGAAACAAAGTGATACGGAGCAGGGCCTCGCCACTCCCACACAGAAGCGGTGAATGTGAAATTCACTAATCCAAATACTCGGCGGAATCTTTGCGAGTAAGCAGCACTGCCGATGGGTTCGTTGCGCGTCGTGTGCGAATACCAAATCGACTAGCCAAATAATTCACGACTATGGCCGTTGCAATGCCAGCTACACCTGCAGCTTGCGAGCTCCAAACATCTGTTGCTGCATAGATGCCACTCACTGCTAGCGCCAATAAGGCATTAGGCGCACTGGTAAGCAATATCTCGGGAACTTCATCTTTCATAACCGATACCAACACACCACCACCGACGGCTGAAACTACACCAACAAAAATCGATGAAACTATTGGTAATTCTGCACGCAGTGCGTATGCAGTACCTGTAATTGCAAACAAACCAAGCGCAACCGAATTAAGCAAGACCACCAACTGCTTCGCACGCGAAATTCGCTTTCCGAATAGAAGAACTAAACCAATGCCAACTAGCACCGTCACCAAGTACCAGGGCGTACGCAAACTTTCCACTGGAGTGTTGCCAAGCAAAATGTCGCGAATAAATCCACCACCTAAACCCATAAGCACTGCAAATGTTGAAAGACCCACGATGTCCCAGTGATATTCATCGTCGAGCGTTGCGCGTAACGCCCCAACTATCGCATTCACTCCCACTGTCAACAGCGCAAGCCATAAAGGTGTTTGCGTGGCGAGGTCGGGAAGAAAATTTCGCATGTAAGAAGTATTATCGAACTATGGCGTCATCAGATGGAGATCGCAGCAAATTCTTTCCTGCCATTGAGAAAAAGCATGGTGAAAAGATCACGGTCTGGATCAACCGCCTCAAAGAATTAGAAACCACCAAATACCCAGAGCAGATTGCCTTTCTAAAGGAAAATCACGGATTTAGCCAGGCTCATGCGAACGCATTAGTGATGTATGTCCGCGGTTCAACCACCTCAAAACGATTCGATGACCCGGAAGCGTTTTTCAAAAAACTTGACCCACAAGCTCGCAAGACGGTGAAGGCGATATTCACTTCAATAATGGCCAAGCACAAGAATCTTGAATTGGTCATTGCATGGAATCAACCAATGCTTCGAATTGGCAAGGATTACATACTCGGTGTCTCGGTTTCTCAGAAACACATAACGCTCAACCCATTCAGTAAAGACGTCCTTGATCAATTTTCGAAAAGACTTGCTGAATTTAAGGTAAGTAAACACACCTTCCAAGTACCACTCGACTGGAAAGTGGACGCTTCCCTGCTTAACTCTCTCGCGAAAGCGCGGCTAAGCGAAATTAAGGGAAAATAAGTTGTCTTTGAATACATGATTTATATATCATGTATTTATGGCTCGTCAGTCCACTCCAGAAATTCAGGCTCCAGAATGGACCTTCCTTTCCAACCATGCCCATGTGCTGGTGTGCATCGCGAAGAACCCCGATATTCGTCTCAGTCAGGTGGCTCTGGCTGTTGGTATTCAAGAAAGAACAGTGCATCGCATTGTTCATGAACTGTCAGATGCCGGCTACCTCAAGGTTCGCAAATCTGGACGAATAAATACGTACCAAGTCAACCTAGAAAAACCTTTGCGCCACCCCCTGGAGTCTGAGCACAGCATCAAGGCCATTGTTAAGCCATTGCTCAAGCAAGGTCGCAAGTCATGATTCTGTCAAGCATCCTCGTTGACAATATTTTGACCGCCCCAGTCATTGCGTTTGTTGTTGCACTACTTGCAACGTTGTTGCGTTTTGATGTGCGAATACCCGAATCGCTCTATTCGATTCTTTCGACATACCTCTTACTTGCAATAGGTATCAAAGGAGGCAAAGCCCTCGCTGTTTCATCACCTTCAGAACTTTGGAAACCATTGATTGCAGCAATCGCGATCGGCGTGATTACACCAATCATTGCTTACTTCTTGTTTCAGAAAATTGCTGGCCTCAATGTCACAAATTCGGCGGCTTTGGCTGCTCATTACGGCTCGGTTTCGGCAGTGACATTTACCGTGTTGCTTTCGACTTTAGATTCGCACCAAATCGCTTACGAAGGATTTGTATCTGGCTTACTTGCCATTCTTGAAATTGTTGGCATCGTAGTCGCATTGTTTTTAGCCCAGCGTTTCTCTGGGGGAACGGATTGGAAAGCCGGTCTTTCAGAAGTTGTTCGCGGAAAAAGCATTGCACTTTTAGTAACTGGTTTATTGATTGGTGGAATAGTTGGGCCAGATCGACTTGCCCCAACCGACACCTTGTTTGTAGGACTGTTCTCTGGTGCACTTACGCTTTTCCTCGTTGAGCTTGGTGCAGTTGCAGCGCAACGCTTGCGCGACTTCAAAGATGCCGGTGCACGAGTAATTGTTTTGGGAATTGTCCTTCCATTAGTTAATGGATCACTTGGCGCAGTGCTCGGTAGCTTTGCCGGCTTGTCGACAGGAGGTGTTGCGGTGATGGCGACACTTGCAGCAAGTGCTTCATATATTGCTGCACCAGCAGCAATTCGCATCGCGCTCCCCGATGCAAGCCCCGGCATTTATGTAACAGCATCACTCGGAATCACGTTTCCGTTCAATCTCATTATTGGCATTCCGGTGTATATCGAAATCGCCAAATACCTCACTTAGAATCTGCAGTCATGTTTCCTGTAGTTGATGGTTTACGTTCGATTGAATTTGGCACTCCGGGTAAGAGTCGCGAAAGCCTCGTCAATTTCATCATCAACGGCAACAAACGAGCAACAGCTGGTTTGGCTAGCGATTACCAAAAAGAAGGTGAAGAGGTAGAATTTGTCGGTGAGTGTCTCGCCATGGTTGACAACGACGCTCGACACGTGGCCACTCTCCACGTAACACGTGTAGACATCAGCCGATTCGCAGACGTTCCGGATGAATTTGCACTGGCCGAGGCCGAAGGCGATCTGAATGCTGCTGACTTCCGCGCCAGCCACATGGAGTACTGGACAAAGGTTGGCGAAACCGTCAACGATGACACGTTGATAAACCAGATTTACTTTGCACTACTCACCCACCGCCTCCGAAGCCTGGAAGCCTCTGACACAGAGTGGATTACCCGCGCATGCCAAGACGAGGAAGTGCAACGCTGGACAAAGGTGCCAAGCCCATACACACGCCAACATGCCGAGTCATTTATCGCTGACAACAACGGCGATCTTGCAGCATGGGCAATTATTGATTCTCGCTCTCAGGAAC
The DNA here is from genome assembly GCA_017853385.1 of Ilumatobacteraceae bacterium. Taxonomy (GTDB): domain Bacteria; phylum Actinomycetota; class Acidimicrobiia; order Acidimicrobiales; family Ilumatobacteraceae; genus UBA3006. The sequence continues at coordinate 20,602 of JAFMJR010000021.1, forward strand.
CAGTTGGTGTTTGCGGCATTCACCACATCACCAACGGCGTGGCAAGCGTTGGCTATTGGGTCGCACCCTGGGGCAGAAAATCAGGTGCGGCATCTACGGCTTTGCAGATTCTTCGCACGCTTGCAAAACGTATTGGCAATGCCCACACATTGCAGGCAACTATCGCT
>JAFMJR010000073.1 GCA_017853385.1 Ilumatobacteraceae bacterium
ATGAAGATCTTGGTTATTACCGCCCACCCTGACGATGTTGATTTTGGAGCTGGCGGAACTATCGCCACATGGGTGAACGAAGGTCACGAAGTGGTGTATTGCCTCGTAACCGATGGCCAAGCTGGCGGCTCAGATAACACCATTACCCGCGATGAAATGGCCCGCATTCGACGCAAAGAACAAACTGCAGCAGCCAACATTTTGGGAGTAACCGAATTGCATTGGTTGGGTTTTCAAGATGGAGCAGTTGTGCCAGACCTGAATTTGCGTCGTGAAATAAGCGCTGTCATTCGCAAAGTAAAACCAGATCGCGTACTCACCCAATCTGCTGAGCGTCGCTATGACCGCATCTACGCCTCGCACCCAGACCACCTTGCAACTGGTGAAGCTGCGTTATGCGCTGTGTACCCAGATGCACGAAATGAATTCGCTTTCCCAGAACTACTGAGCGAACGCGGTCTTGAACCACATTCTGTTCCTGAAACATGGATCATGGCTGGGCCAAACCCAAAGCATTTCATTGACACCACCGACGTGCTGGACAAAAAGATTGAAGCGTTGCTGTGCCATGCAAGTCAGCATCAAGAACCTGCAGAATTGCCCATGCGAATGCGTGGATGGGGTGAGCAAATTGCTCAGGCTGGTGGTTTGCCAGCGGGAAGAACCGCGGAAGCGTTTTTAGTCGTAGATACGAAGTAGTTCAGAACTACGGAACAATTGTTGTTTCGGTAGGAACCGTAGTTGCCGTTGGATCAATCGTGGTGTCCACCGGAATGGTGGTGTCAACAACTGTTGTTTCTGGAGCGATGGTCACAGGTGGATCTGTAGTGACAATTTCAGGAACCGTGACATACGAATAGTTCTTCGTGGGCTGTGGCTGATCTAGCCAAAAAGCGAACGACACAAGGAAAATCACTATTGACAACAGCGTCGAATTTCGTGGCCGACGGAATTTCATGCTGTTACCCCACCACTTACTTTGATTGCGGCATAGGTGCTGCGTAGTTCAGCTGCAATACGGCGACGAAGCTCACGCTCAACTTTCCACTGCTGAACCGGAAGCGATCTTCCTGCCACACGCACTTCAACGTCAGCCTCTCCAAGTGTGTCAACACCTTGCACACTTGGCACTTCAATGAGCATGCTTGCAAACTTTGGATCACGCGCCATGTCTGCACAAACTCGATCAATGCGAATGATTTCCTTTTCAATATCGCTTTCACGAGGTAACGGAACTGTGACCAATACTCGCGACCAATCTCGCGACATGTTCACGTTTTGGCGCAACTGTCCATTGGCAATACTGATGAGATCACCATCAAATGTGCGAATCTTTGTCACGCGAAGTGTCACTTCTTCAACTCGACCTTCAGCCCAACCAACAATGCCAAAAGGTCCAAGGCGAACAATGTCGCCAACACCGAACTGACGCTCGGCGATGATGTACAAACCAGCGATGATGTCGCCCACCATTTGCTGAGCACCAAAACCCAAACCAGCACCCGCAACTGAGCCCAAGAACACAAGGGCTGACGACGGCAAATTGAGTCGCAAAAATACTGATGTGGTTGCGACTGCAATGACAATGAAATTGATACCCCAGCGCATTGCACCAAGAACCGCGGCGCGATGTGCGCCAGTTGATAATGCCGAGAGGTCAGAACTGTCTGGGTTGCGATTCTTGACGCTCAAAATCTGCTGGTCGGCAATAAATGCCACAAGGCGCATGATCACATGAGCCCCAGAAATAATCATGATGATGGCAACCAGGTCGACTCTGATCCATTGCGAAATGGTGTCTTTACCCGTTACGGCAAGAATTGTGGCTAGCGATTGCATTGCTTACAGACTACGAGAACCCCTGCGGGCAATGGTGGCATGGCACACTTGAACCATGGACATTGAAATCAACAAATTGCGCAAACTCAATCTCATTGCCGGATTTCTGCACTTATTTTCTTTGATCGGAATCATCGCGTTATCGAACGATGCCTCAATGCCAGTGCGCGCCACCTACCTCACCGACGCCCCAACCCTGGACGCATTTTCTGACCCAGTTCATCTTTTCAATCTCAATATCAGTTGGATGATTGGCGCATTCCTTGCGCTATCCGCGTTCTTTCACTTTCTGATTATCAGCCCGAAATTCTTCCCGCGCTACAGCGCAGGACTCGCTGCACGACATAACTACTTCCGCTGGGTTGAATATTCACTCTCTTCATCACTCATGATCGTGGTTATTTTGCAACTCAATGGTGTTGCTGACTACATCGCGCTTTCAGGAATGTTTGGTGTAAACGCTTCCATGATTTTGTTTGGCTGGTTACAGGAAAAGTACGCCAAACCTGGCAGCGGAGACATGCAGCCATTTTTCTTTGGTTGCATTGCAGGAATTGTCCCTTGGATCATGATTGCGATCAACATCTTTTCCCCAAATGGCCCAGCAGAATCTGCAACGCCAGGGTTCGTCTATGGAATCGTCATTTCACTGTTTGTGTTGTTTAACAGTTTCGCACTCGTGCAATGGAAGCAATACAAAGCACAAGGCAAATGGGCAAACTATTTGTATGGCGAACGCATGTACATCGTGCTCAGTTTGATTGCGAAGTCTGCGCTTGCATGGCAGATCTTTTCTGGAGCGCTAGCGGTTTAAATTTCTGCTTTTGGAATTTCAACCACTGCGTCAATTCCGCCTGTTGGAGATTCTCGTAAAGCAACAGCCAACCCGCTCGCTTGAGCGAGCTGGGCGACTATCGCCAACCCTAAGCCACTACCTGATCGGCGGTTTGCTGTCTCTGCGTCTCGCCAAAAGCGCTGAAATGCGTTTTCACGCTGCTCGGCGGTAAGGCCTTTTCCGCAGTCGCGAATTGTCAGCATTATTTGTGTAGGAGTTTCACTTGCAATGAAATTGATGGTTCCATTTTCGGGCGAACTTTCAAAAGCATTGTCTACGTAGTTGTCAATAATTTCTCGCAACGCAACTTGGCTCACGTTCGCAAATAAACCGACTGGAATTTGCCGCTCAATAATGAGTCCGCGCTCTGCGGCCAGATATTCCCACTCATTTGCTCGCTCACTCAAAAACTGGGAAATATCGCAATATGACTTTTCTAAAATTGCACCTTCTGCTCGAGCTAGTTGCAGCAACTGTTCAACTAAATGACTCAAGCGATCGGTTTCATTCATTGCTTCTTCAAGATGTTCTTTTGCAAGTTCGGGCGAGCCGTCAACAGATGTTGTCGCTTGTTCAAGGCGTAAGCGCAAAGCGGTAAGTGGAGTGCGCAATTGGTGGGAGGCATCCCCTGCAAACGATTTTTGTCTACTTACCAACCCGCTAATTCGTGACGCCATTTCATTAAACGATTGAGCCAACTTGCGAATTTCCTTTGGTCCTCCCACCTGAGCATTGGCCGAAAGGTCGCCACCAGCAAATCTGTCTGTCGCACCCCGCAATTTTTCAAGCGGCTCAGAAACCGACCTCGCAAAAACAAATGCGACCAACACCGCCAGCAGAATTGTGGCGAAACCTGCGGCAAACACACCCTGAAGTTGATCTCGCACTCGCGAATTCAAGATTGAAGTTGGCAGCGTTACTCGCACCACACCCAGTACCTGGGCTCCAGAAAAAATTGGTGCTGCCACATACACCAACTCTCCTCCAAGCGAATTAGAAAGTCTGGTTCCAGAGGAAGAACTACCTAATAATGCAGCGGCAACTTCGGGCCGCGTTGCGTAGTCACTTCCAACAGTGAACGTGGCTGCTGTGCTTGCAATGAGATAACCGCTTGAGTCAACAACGATCGCGGTGCTTTCGCTTGACGAAGAGAAGCGATCCAGGACTGAATATATTTCCGTCTCTCGAGTTGCGGATTCGTCGTCCATAAACGGCGAAATTTCGTTGCTCATCGTGAACGCGTCCCTTTGGAGCGAAGTAATTAAACGATCGCGTTCAATACGCTGTAGGTGCTGAGACAACGGAATGTCGTGAGTAAGTAATACAACAACCACCAAACCAACCATTGCGACTAAAAGTCGTTTTCTCACGCTGGTTGCTCCAGCCTGAAACCAACACCACGCACTGCCTCAATCCATCGTGGGTCATTAAGTTTTTTGCGCAGCGCTGCGATGTGGGCATCAAGCGTCTTTGTAGGCCCATACCAATTCGTGTCCCACACCGACTCCATAATGTCATTGCGTCGGTGCACCACTCCCGGGTGTTCGGCGAGATGCACTAATAAATCGAATTCCTTGGTTGTGAGATCGAGCGGTTCGTCGGCCATTGATGCTCGCCGCGAAGCCACGTCGATGCTGAGTGGTCCAATTACGATCACCGAAGCACCTGAATTGTTGTTAGTGGTTCGTCGTCGCGTTACTGCACGAATGCGCGCTATCAGTTCGCGTAAACCAAATGGTTTGGTTACGTAGTCATCTGCACCAATTTCTAAACCGAAAATGCGGTCTATTTCTTCGTTGCGAGCCGTGAGCATGATGATCGGCACGTCGCTCTTTGCCCGTATTCGCCTGCACACTTCAAAGCCATCGAAATCTGGAAGTCCAATATCTAACAACACGATGTCGTAGATAGGCGAAGCAACAGCATCTGCTCCCGTTGACACATGATGAACCACCATGCCAGAGGATTCAAGGCCTGCTCGCAGCGACGACGCAATTGCTGCGTCATCTTCCACCAGCAGAACTTCCATGTCTCTATTGTCGCCGAATGATCACCATTTGGTCAGTTTCCTGAAAAATTGGATAAATCTTGGATATTCCTTAGACAGGCCTTTACACGACCAACCGTAAGGTCACAGGCATGAAAACATCCATTGCCACCACATTGTCTGTAGTTGGGGTACTTGCAGCTGGAGGGGTTGCCTTTGCGGTAAACACCTCAGTTCTTGACACCGCGACTAACCAATTCAGCGCATCCCAGGCTCTCGAAGCCAATATTGCAGACATTGCTACTGGTGACAGTGG
>JAFMJR010000074.1 GCA_017853385.1 Ilumatobacteraceae bacterium
GATTCAGATTCAACCTTGCGGCTGCGCATTTTCATTGCTTGCACATTTGGTGCATGCTTATGCTCTTCCCAATACTGCAGCCCCTCTTCAACCAGCTCTTCAATTCCCCATTGCACCAACCATGCCTTCTGAGAAGTCACTGATATCGCCGGAAACTGCTGCACCATTTGGTCAAGCATCACCTGAGTCGTGATGTCTTGCGCACCTGGGTTGAGCAAATAATGCTCTCCACGACCGTGATCTTTGTAAGTTCGTAGCCACTCACGCCAAGGTGCTGCAGAAATCTCACTGGTAGACGAACTGCAGTAATCAAAGATCAATATTGAACCTTTATTGATCCGTTTTGCCACTAGCTCCAACCAATTCGATACGGCTGACTGGATAGGTGCTCGTGCACCAAGTGCTGCAATTGATGGAAGTACCGAGGGAACTTCTACAGCATCCCGCAAAACTTCAATAAATCTGCCACCGCCACCCGCCGCAACATATGCCTCTTTCCACTTTCCATCAAACACAAACAGTCGAAACGGCAAATTGTCCAACAGTTCATTAGCCAACACCACGCCGTTAATTTCCTTGTTCGGAAACGAATCTAGGGATTCAACAAAATCGGGATGCAATGCACGCTGTGCTTCAGAAATTTCAACCGCAAAGTACTTCAATGCTGGAAGGCACTTCGGTTGAGCATCAAAAATTGCGCGAGCCAATGTTCCAGGGCCTGCGCCGCATTCAACGACATCAAAAACTTCAGGCCTTCCCAATGCCATCCAACAATGATCCAAATAGCGCGCAACTACCGCGCCGAACAGCGGCCCCACTTCGGGAGATGTAATGAAATCTCCACGTCTTCCAGCTTTGCCTCCGTCTTGGTAAAAGCCACCGTCGCCATACAGCGCAAGAGACATGAACTGCTCAAACGAAATTGCACCTCCCGCTGCCTCAATGGCGGCGGTTATTGAATCAGCCGCCGAAGGCACCGGTAATACGGGCAATATCTCCAAAGTGTGTTGCTACACCTGGCAGTATTCCCAACACCAAAGTTGCAACCGAGGTAATCGCAAGAGCTAGCCCTAATGAGCCAGGAACAGCAACATGAGTGGTGTCGCCATCTGGAACAGGCTTCATCCACATTTCACGCATCACTGTTCCGTAGTAACCAAAGGCAATCACTGAGTTAACTGCACCAACTAATGCGAGGGCGTAACCCCAACCAGAACCCGAGCTCAACAGGGCTTGAAAGGCTGTGAACTTCCCGATCCAACCACCAAGTGGCGGAATTCCAGCAAGTGATGCAAGAAAGATAGTAGCGAGAGTTGCTAATCCAGGAGCATAAGAAAACAACCCACCCCAACTCGAAATCTCACCACTTCGAGTTTTACGTGAGACAGCAATGATGACTGCAAACATTCCAAGGTTGGTTGCTGCATACATCAACATGTACACCACAACGGAGCGCAATGCCGAGGCTGAAACATCAGCCATTCCAGCAACAGCCAATGGCATCAAAACAAAACCACCTTGACTGATCGATGAATAGGCCATCATGCGAACGATGTTGGTCTGACGCAATGCAATCACATTTCCAACAGTCATAGTCAATGCCGACAACACCCAAATAAATGGTTGCCATACATCTGAAGCCTGAGGGAAGGCAACAAAAACGAGTGTAACTAGGGCTACAAATCCGGCAGCTTTAGAAGCGACTGATAAAAACGCAGTGATCGGACTTGGTGCGCCTTCATAGGTATCTGGTGCCCAACTGTGAAATGGAACTGCAGAAACCTTAAATGCGAATCCAACAATTACAAAGACCACACCAAGGGCGTGCAATGCACTGAAGCCGCCTGTTGCGGTGATGCTCTTTCCAAGATCAACAAGCAATGTGCTGTTTGCCGCACCAAAGAGCAATGACATTCCATACAACATCACCGCACTAGCAAATACACCTAGCAGGAAGTACTTCATGCCAGCTTCATTGCTCTTAATGTCTCGCTTGCGCCATGCAGCGAGCATGTATGCAGGAATCGACAAAAATTCAAGAGCAACAAAAATTGAAACAAGATCTCGTGAAGAGGTCATCATGACCATGCCAAGAATGCTGGTGAGCAGCAGGAACCAATATTCGCCACGCCAGTATTCGTCTTCTTCAACATGTTTGGTTGACAACAACACCACGACGTATCCAGCAACAAGGAACATTGCCTTCATCACGATGCTGAATTCGTCAACTACATAGCGACCATCAAATAGCGAACGAACCGATGTTTCACTTAATCCAAGTGTGAGCACTGGCAGCATTGCTCCAAGCAACGTAAACCCTGCCAGCGAAGAGATGATCCATTTCCGTGATTCGTCGAGGAACAGATCGGCTAGAAGCACCACACACAAACCAGCTGCCAAAATAATTTCTGGCGCAAGAGCGTGATAATCAACTTGTGGGCTTACCCACTCGGTTGCAGCTGCGAGTACGGAATGAAGCACGTGATTAGCCCTTGAATCCTGAAAGCACTACTTGAACAGCTGGATCCAGCACTTTGAACATGAGATTCGGAACCACGCCAAACACCAAGATCGCAATCAACAACGGGGTCCATGCAATCCACTCAAACTTGTTCACGTCATGAAATGCATGATCATCGTGTCCATGTCCGTGACCTGCAAATTCTGGCTTTGGTTCACCAAATGCGACTCGTTGGAACAACCACAGCAAATACGCTGCAGCCAACACAGTTCCAAGTGCAGCAATCACCATGTACACACGGAATACGCCTTCATTCAATCCGGCAGCAGGGTTGTAGGCAGAAAGAATTGCTGGGAATTCTCCCCAAAAACCTGCAAGACCCGGCAAGCCAAGTGAGGCCATGCTCGAAAAACCAAGTATCCAGCCAAGGCGTGGCATCTGCTTCAATAAGCCACCAAGACGTGCAATTTCAAGAGTGTGATAACGCTCTTTCACGCTTCCTGCAACGAAGAACAACATGCCAGTAATAAGTCCGTGTGCGACCATTCCAAACATCGCAGCAGACATACCAAAGCTTGTCAGCGTTGAAATTCCCAACATCACAAAACCCATGTGCGCAACTGATGAGAATGCAATCAGTCGCTTCATATCGGTTTGAGCCAAGCAACCAAGTGCTCCGTAAATGATTCCAATTACTGCAAGGCCACCGATATACGGCGCCCATGCCTTTGCAGCTTCAGGAAGAACTGGAATTGCGATGCGCACAAAGCCGTATGTTCCCAGCTTCAACAAAATTGCGGCCAAGATAACCGAGCCTTGAGTTGGCGCTTGAGTGTGCGCGTCTGGCAACCATGTGTGGAAAGGAAACATTGGAACCTTTACCGCAAAGCCAACGAACATTCCTGCGAAAATCCACACCTGAACATTTTTTGCAAGTGCCCCACCATTTTCCACCAAATATGGAATAGCAAAGCTCTCTGCTCCGGTCTTAAAGAACAGTGCAAGGAATGCAACCAGCATTAAGGCCGAACCAAACATGGTGTACAAGAAAAACTTCAGCGATGCGTACTGACGATTTTCGCCACCCCACACACCAATCATGAAGTACATCGGCAAGAGAACAAGTTCGAAGAACACAAAGAACAAGATGAGATCTTGCGCAATAAACGTGCCGGCCATACCGGTTTGCAATACCAGCATCAACGCAAAGAAAGCTTTTGGATTTCCAGGCGATGGAATGTGGTCAAGGCTGTAAATCACTACAAGCAAGGTGATGACCATTGACAAGAAATACAGCGGAAGACTGATGCCATCGAGACCGATGTAATAGCTGCTCTTAATTAGCGGTATCCATGTCTTTTCATCAACAAACTGCATTGTTCCTGCATTGCCGAAGTCAAATCGGAATAATGTCCACACTCCCACTGCAACTGTTGCAATTGAAGTGAACAGCGCAACTTTCTTAATCAGTTGCTCGTTTGCCTTTGGTACAACCAACAGCAACAGCACACCAAGCAGCGGCAGAAAAGTGCCAACACTCAGCATCCAGTTGTGGTCACGGAGCATTTCCATGTTGTTGTCTCCCTTGATTCTTTCTTGTTACGAATTAATAATGACGAGTACGAGAGCGGCAACGGCTGCAGCGCTAAAGAGCAACGCGCCGTATTGGCTCACTTTTCCAGACTGAACTGGTGCAATTATCCCACCAGCACCTTTTGTAGCTTTGCCTGAATTGTTGACAGTTCCGTCAACAACACGCTGATCGATATTGCGATACAACCAACCTGAAATCACACGACTGATTCGAGCCACCGCATGCAATATGCCATCCAACACGTTTTGATTAAACCAATATGCAGCAGCGGCAATAGGGCCAGCAATTGACTTAACAATCACGTTTTCGTACAGCGCATCTAAGTAGTACTTATTTGCCAAGAGGTTGTACCCGGCTCGCAGTAAGCCATTTCGCTCGGTAAGTCCGACAAGGCGCTTGTCTTTGCGGGTGTACAGCATGGTTGACACGATCCAACTAAGAGCAATTCCTAAAAACACAATTGCTAAGGACAACATTGCCTTTGACCACTTAAATGGTGCGTGCTGCAATTGCGGTGCATAACAGACACCTTCTTCAGGCGTTTCGCTACCACATGGCGAATCGTGATGACCTTCTTCTTCGGCTGCGGGAACTGCCAGCACTTTGCTGTGGCCCGGCCCGCCTGGAGCCGTTTCCATCACCACTTCAGCGCGAGGTTCAACCCATGTCTTAATGCGCTCCCACTTTTCGCCAAAAGGAGTTGCATTTAATAGACCAGAGCTAAGCGCAAGAACGGCAAGTAATACGAGCGGCAAGGTAATTCGCCAGCCGCTCTCATGAGGACCATGATTTGCATGATCCGCCTCGTGCGCATCGTGCGCATGATGGCTGTCGTGTGCATCATGCGCACTCGCATGATCATCGTGATGCTCGCCTGCTGATGCGCCGCGTGCCTCACCAAAGAAGGTCAGGT
>JAFMJR010000075.1 GCA_017853385.1 Ilumatobacteraceae bacterium
GTCGGATGGTTTTTGGAGATCAAGGCTGAAGTCAAAAGCGATGCAATGCCAGCCACAAGTCCAAATATTCCCAGCCACATCTTCCATCGAGAACGGAAATACTTCACGAACCCAAACACCACTAAAGGCCACAACAGATAAAACTGCTCTTCAACAGCAAGTGACCACATATGACGAAGTGGCGAAGGCGCAGTAACACCAGACAGGTAGTCCGAAGAAGTGGCGAACAAGACGAAATTTGTAGAGAATCCAAGCGCGCCAAGAGCAACAGATGTGAGTTCTCGCACCTTCCCTGGCTCTAAGGCAAACAGACCCACAACAACTGTGGCCAATGTGACCACGATGGACATCGGAAGAATTCTGCGAGCTCGTCGTGCCCAAAATTGCGAAAGGCTGATGCGCCCCTGCGAATCTCCTTCGTCGAGCAACAACTTGGTAATGAGAAATCCGGAAATGACGAAAAACACATCGACACCGATGTATCCACCACTTAGCCACGAAACTCCGGCGTGATTGGCAACAACAAGCCCAACCGCAAGAGCGCGCATACCTTCAATATCTTTTCTTCGCGCACTCACCGACATCACGCTACCAATCGGTACTACATTGTGCGAATGGCCGATATTCAGAACGCAGTATTTGGAATGGGTTGCTTCTGGGGAGCAGAGCGATTGTTTTGGACACTTCCCGGTGTTGTCGAAACAGCAGTTGGTTACGCAGGTGGAACCACATCAGATCCCACTTACAAAACCGTGTGTAGCGGAACAACAAATCATGCCGAAGTGGTACTGGTGAAATTTGATCCAACGGCTATCTCATATGAAGCACTTCTTGCGGTCTTTTGGGAGAACCACGATCCGACTCAAGGGATGCGTCAGGGTAACGATTTCGGTACTCAGTACCGCAGCACGATTTACACGACCACGAACGAACAGTTAGAAACTGCAAAATCCTCGCGAGACAGCTTTCAACTTGGACTTATCAAAGCTGGATACGGATCAATCACTACCGAAATTGAACCACTCGCCGCGTTCTTCATGGCAGAGGAATATCACCAAAAGTATTTGGCAAAAAACCCAGACGGTTACTGCGGCATACGCGGCACCGGGGTTACTTGCGCATCAGGTGTTTGACGCTTCGTAAATTCCCTGGATTGCTGAATCAAGCAGCGCATCAAACTCGGCATCGGATTGCTTTGCCGAGAGTCCCTCGGTTAACGCGCGAGAGAAGCTTGCAATAACACCCTTGTTCTTTGCCAATGCAACGTTTGCATCTGCGCGGCTGTAACCACCAGAAAGAGCAACAACTCGCACCACTCGTGGGTGCGCCACAAGTTCATCAAAGAACCCTGCAACGTTTGGCAAGGTTAGTTTCAGCATCACATTTTGATCTGCAGACAATTTGTTGAGTTCGGCCAAAATTGCCGACTTCATCAATGCCTCGGCTTCTGCTTTCTGCGGGCTCTTAATGTCTACTTCTGGCTCAATGATTGGAATGAGTCCCGCAGCAATGATTTGCTTGCCAACTTCAAACTGCTGACTCACAACCGCATTAATTCCTTTTTCATTTGCCAACTTGATTACCGAACGCATTTTGGTGCCAAATACACCATGCTTTTTCGCACGCTCAAGAAGAGCATCTAGTTCTGGCATCGGCTTCATCACTTGAACGCCGTCAACTTCGTCGGCAAGACCTTTGTCAATTTTCAAAAATGGCACGACGCCTTTGTTCTCCCACAAAAACTCTGCAGAACCTTTGCCATCAATGGTGCGGTCCATGGTCATCTCGAACAGAATTGCGCCAAGCACACGGTCGCCAGAAAAAGCAGAGCTCTTAATGATTCGAGTGCGCATCGCATGAATGAGGTCGTACATCTGCTCATCGCCTGAGTATTCATTCTCTTCAATGCCGTAGAGCTTTAGAGCTTTAGGAGTGCTGCCACCACTTTGGTCAAGCGCTGCGATGAAACCTTTTCCGCTCTTTACTTTTGCAAACTGTTCGTTATTCATGAATGCTCCCTATAGATGTTCGTCACGAGTGTAATTCGCCAGGGGTGACCCCTAGCGGCGGTAACTTTTCGCCACGACCTATTGGGAAATAACGGTGATGCCACTGACCCGTTAATTCATAGATCGCGCTGCCCTTTTGCCCGTCCGAGGTAACAATCTGCATTTCTGAAAGGCCACCGCCCAGCACATTTGGAGCCTTCGTAGCAATGTTGCTGTAGCGCTGCGCCCACCGGCCGCTTCCCTCCACCACAATTTTCCGGCCACCTTCAAGGGTGAACGTCAATACACCCGCAAGGCCTGCAACATTTTCACCAAACTGCTCGTACGAAACATCGTTGCCTTGAGCGTCTTGCCATTGCAGATCGTGTTCAAAATGAATCACAGGAATTGGATCACCTCCACCTACTGGCGCAAAACATCCGTCGGTATACACACGGGCACCATTTGGATACTCCCAATGCCATACCTGCAAGAAACCCTCTTCTAGTTGAATTGGTGTCCACATCCACATAGGGCAACGGTTGTGCACACGCACACCCCACGAATGGTCACGTTGACCCCACCAATTGTCCACTTCATAGGTCTTGCCTTGATGCGTATATGTGCCGTTGTACGTACCACTTTGAAACATGTGGGTTTGATCCCATACCACTTCATTACCCGCCTTCATCGTTCCTCGACGCAACTGATATGGAGCAGTTCGGGCAGTAAACGTGATGTCAATCTCTACGGGAGTCGCATCCGACTTGCGCGCAACAAGATGCACCGTGTGCTTTGGCTCAACAATGTCAATTGATATTGGGCCCACGTTGAAGTCGTTCGGATCACCATTTGTAGACCGACTATGCCTGGCCATTATTGGCGATGCACCCACGCGCCCCAATTGCAGCGAATCCATTTCATTATGTGCAGGAAAATGAGCAAGCGTCAGAATGAGAACGTCGCCTGGTTCATTGCGCTTGTGCATGATAAAAAACAAACTCTCACGCCAACTGTCGTTGTGATGAACAACATTGCGAAATGGCTCAGGAAGCTGATGCCCAAATCGTTCGTCTTCTGCGTCAAAGCGTGCCATAGGTTTCCTATCTAAATAAAGACAATGTTTCTAGATCAATCATTTGCTGACCATGCCTATTTGCCATAGCTGCAAACATTGCATCGCCACGATCAGTTTGCTTTACCAACATGGATGCAACAATTGCCATGATGTAACCAGACGTTGCAAAAAGTCGATACTGATCCCACATTTGCGTCCATGGCAATTCAATGTCATAGCTTCGTAAACCTTCGTGATAGCGACGCACCAATTCCGCTTCAACTACACCACGCTGTTCAGGAGCAAAACTCGCACCAATGAAATAAGACAAATCGTTAGCACCAGCGGAAATTCCAACTGTCTGCCAGTCCACGACCTTCACAGATACTTCGTCATTGCTTTCAGTGAACAACAAATTGTCTAAACGAAAATCTCTGTGCACAATCGTTTCATTATCTGGAAATGCTCGGTCATAGCCATCAATGTTGCTCACCAATTTTTCACCCAGTTGCAAAACCTCAGCCTCGACTAAATCAGCAAATCGAGCGGCGAAGCCGGGAAACACAGAACGCAAAAGATCGCGCGTGCCTTGCGAACTTTCCATTGAATGCCTTGGCATCCATGCAAGCGAATTCAATTTTGACGAATTCCAGAGCGGAGCATGCAACTTGACTAACTGGTCAATGGAAGTTTGTGCTTGAACAACGCTGGCACCCGACAATTGATCGCCTTGTTGACTTCCGATTATGTCTTCCAACACCAAAACAAAGTCGTCGCTAGGGGCATCAAACCACACGTGCAGACATTTCGGTGCATCTACTGCCACCAATGATTGAACGTGTGTATAAAAACCAGTCTCCAACTCGTAACACCTAGTGATCCGAGAAGCTGCCCTACTGCTTTCACTTTGTGATGGAACTTTGACCACTACGGATGCAGGTAGTTGGCCATGTCCAAGTGGCGAAAATTTCACTCGGTAGCTTTCAGCCATCTGGCCAGTGCCGATTGGCAATACCGATTCAACCTCGAGATTCGGCTCACCTAGATACTGCGCAAGATATTGCGAACTCACGCCTTTGTGCGATGACACTTCCCCCACACACGAAACCCTAGACCCTTCAGGCCATTTAAGTCACAAGAGAACTACCCTTGTGTTGTGCGCAAAACCCTTCACCCTGTTGCCTTTGCCAAGGATCTCAATTCGGCTCCATTGTCGGTGAAATTGCTTGGCGAAAACCTTGTGGTTTGGCGAGACAGCAAAGGCATCCCTCACGCCACGAGCGACATATGCATCCATCGCGGAACAGCGTTGAGCGGAGGCTGCGTAAAGGGCGATGACATCATGTGCCCGTATCACGGTTGGCAATTCAACAGCGACGGACTCTGCACGTTTATTCCCCAGTTGGAAGAACCCACAAAAGTGCCACCCAAAGCAAAAATCGCTGCTCATTACTGCATTGAGCAATACAACATGATTTGGGTTTCACTCGAAGAGCCACGCAGGCAACTTCCAACGATTGAGGAATTTGGAAACGACGAATGGGTGTGGGTGAATTGCGGCCCATATGAATGGAATGCGCACTCTTCACGACAACTTGAAAACTTTACGGACTTTGGACATTTTCCATGGGTGCACCCTGGACTTCTTGGAGATATCAATCGACCAGTAGTTCCTGCATATGAAGTTCGCACAGAAGGCCACGTAGTCAAGTACGACATCGTGCGACCCGAGGCCCCAAACACCGACGACTTCCCCGTTTTTGCGAATGCATCTACACAAGCACCAATGCGCACTTCGCACTACGAGGTCTTCACCCCGTTTACGCTGCTATTGCATCTTGGCTGGGGCGGCAAAGAAGGCATGGTCTACTTTTTTGTTTCACAACCAGTTGACGAAGAACACTCTCG
>JAFMJR010000076.1 GCA_017853385.1 Ilumatobacteraceae bacterium
GAAAGCCACACAATGGTGTCTGCTCCTTCATTGGTGGTTCGCAAAATTGGCGCAGTCAATTTTCTGAATAGTGGAATAGATTGCTGCACGCCAGGAGTGTCTGCCCAGCCTGGATGCATTGCCACAAATTCAATCTCTGGATAACGCTGCGCCAGCATTTCATTAAGCGTTACTTGAGCTCGCTTAGCAATTGCATACTGCTTTGTTCCGTTGTACTTACTCACCGACATTTGCAGTGATTGATTACTACTTGCTTGTGGCAAACCAACTGAATACATGCCTCCCGAAGAAACAGTGATCACTCGCCCGCCTTGCAACTGAGAGATCAGAAGCGATGTCATGAGGAAGGGTCCAACAACATGGCACGCAATGGTTTGCTCGATTCCCTGTTTAGACATCTCACGAATATTCAACAATGCGCCAGCGTTATGAATGAGTACGTCAATACGAGGAAATTGTGAGGCAATCTGTGAGCAAGCGGTGCGTACCTGATCCAAATCGGCAACATCTGCTTGTATAAACACCGGAGCATTGCCTTTGCAAAGAGGCGCGAGTTCTTCAATGACTCGTTGACACTTCTCGGCGTTGCGAGCCACGAGCACCAAATTGGCGCCAAGACTTGCGAGTTGCCTTGCCGTTTCCAGACCAAGACCAGAAGTTGGGCCGGTAATAACGACGGTCTTGCCAATGAGGTTAAAACTTGTCAGCGGTTGCCAATGTTGAAGTCGTGATCTCACCGCGTATCCAATTCGTGAGAAGCCAGGAACTACTGCCTTATCTAGTGCTGCACTCAGAATGGAAGCCACAGGCGCACACTATGTCTTCGATCTTTCAGATGCATTGGCGTGACAGTACGATTGGCATATGCGCGCGCTATTTAAGCCTTCTGCGGCTCCTGGACTCGAAATGATCGAATGCCCAGAACCAACTCCTGGTCCAAATGACGTCAAAATTCGTGTCGAAAAAACGGGCATCTGCGGAACAGACCTACATATTGAGTCGTGGGATGCATGGGCAGCATCAGCCGTTAACGCCCCACTCATCATTGGCCATGAATTCTCGGGGCGCATTGTTGAGTTGGGCTCTGATGTCAACAATCTTGAAATTGGTGCATTGGTTTCTGGTGAAGGCCACATCATTTGCGGCACGTGTCGCAACTGTCGTGCTGGACGACGACACATGTGCAAGAACACTTCAAGTGTTGGCGTGAACCGCAACGGAGCATTCGCGGAATACGTGGTCATTCCCGCAAGCAACGTGTGGGTGCATTCGGACGCAGTTGATGCCGAACTCGGAGCAATCTTTGATCCATTTGGTAACGCTGTACACACCGCGCTTACTTTCCCGGTTGCAGGCGAAGACGTGCTCATCACTGGTGCAGGGCCAATCGGATTGATGGCTGCCAAAGTAGCGAGGCACGTTGGTGCTCGGTACGTCGTAGTAAGTGACATCAATGAATCTCGACTCGAACTTGCGCGTTCAATGGGCGTTGACATTGCTGTAAACCCAATGACTTCATCAATTGCAGCAACTCAAAAAACTCTTGGCATGAAAGAAGGCTTTGATGTTGCTTTAGAAATGAGTGGAGCACCATCTGCACTGCCAGACATTTTGGACAACCTCAGCCACGGCGGGCGCGTTGCGGTTCTTGGATTGCCAAGCAAAGAGATTTCCATTAATTGGGCGAAGCTTGTGACCCACATGATCACGATCAAAGGCATTTACGGTCGCGAAATGTATGAAACGTGGTACGCCATGAATTCACTCATTCAAACCGGCCTAGATATTCGCGATGTCATCACCGACCGTTTTGCAGCAGACGATTGGGATAAGGCATTTGCTGCTGCCAGGTCTTCGAACGCTGGCAAAGTCATCATGGATTGGTCGTAAGGAAATTTCATGTACGCACACGTTCAACAGGAACTACAGAAAACACTGACAGACATTCAAGATGCGGGTCTCTACAAACGCGAGCGTTTGCTGGACTCTCCCCAGGCTTCTCATGTTTTAAGCAGCAAAAAAGATCTCATCAACTTTTGCTCAAACAACTACATCGGGCTTGCAAATAACCCTGCCGTAATTGCTGCTGCAAAGGAATCTCTTGACGTCAATGGGTTCGGTATGGCCAGTGTTCGCTTCATCTGCGGAACACAATCGCAGCACGACACACTTGAAGCGCGACTTTCCTCTCTTCTGGGTACTGATGCAACGATTTTGTTTCCATCATGCTTTGATGCAAACGGTGGTGTGTTTGAAGTACTGCTTGACCAAGAAGATGCAGTTATTTCTGATGAATTGAATCACGCATCAATCATCGATGGAATCAGGCTGTGTAAGGCAAAGCGCTTCCGTTACAAAAATCGCGACATGGCAGACCTTGAAGCTCAGCTCGTTGCTGCAAATGGCGCACGCAGAATTTTGATTGTGACTGATGGTGTGTTCTCTATGGACGGATCGTTTGCTCCCCTTAATGAAATTTGTGATCTTGCAGACAAATACAAAGCAATGGTCATGGTTGATGACTCACATGCTGTTGGATTCATTGGCGCAACTGGTGCTGGAACTCCTGAAATGTTTGGAGTGCGCGATCGTGTGGACATCATTTCAGGAACACTCGGTAAAGCACTTGGCGGTGCATCTGGTGGTTACATTTCGGCGCATCAAGAAATCGTTGATTTATTGCGTCAACGTGCCAGACCGTATTTGTTTTCTAATTCCATTCCCCCAACGGTGGTTGCGGGTTCACTCGTTGCACTAGATCTTGTTGCCCAAGGTTCAGCGGTGCGTGAGAGCTTGCGTGAAAATGCCAAATATTTCCGCGATCAAATGTCTGCTGCTGGATTTACTTTGCTGCCAGGCGAACATCCGATTGTTCCGGTCATGTTTGCCGACGAACACGAGGCAGTGAGAATGGCTGCAGAACTCTTCACACTCGGCATTTATGTCGTTGCGTTTTCGTATCCGGTTGTGCCAATGGGTAAAGCACGAATTCGAGTGCAAGTATGCGCAACTCACTCGAAAGCAGATATTGATACGTGCGTCGCAGCATTCATCGCTGCTCGCGACAAGCGCGATTAATAACTGATTGCTACACTGAGTCGCCCATGGTTAACGCAGAACGCGATTCGAGCATCATCGCGCACAATTTGGTCAAAAAATATGGAGATGTAACTGCGCTCGACGGACTAAATCTTGAAGTTCGTGCGGGCTCGGTTCTTGGGCTACTTGGCCCAAATGGTGCAGGAAAAACCACTGCGGTCTCTATTCTCACCACGCTCGTCAAACCCAACTCGGGGTCAGCAACTGTTGCGGGAGTTGACGTATTAGCGGACCCCCAGGAGGTTCGTCGCCGAATCGGCTTGTCGGGACAATATGCAGCCGTAGACGAACACCTCACAGCGACAGAAAACCTTGAAATGATCGCTCGCCTCTATGGCATGAATCGACGCACAGCAAAAGCGCGCGCGCAAGAACTCATTGAACGGTTCCGTCTCACCGACGCGGCACACCGACCCCTCAAAACCTTTTCAGGTGGTATGCGCCGACGTATTGACTTGGCAGGAGCACTTATCGCAGACCCGCCAGTGTTGTTTCTCGATGAACCAACCACCGGTCTTGACCCTGTCAGCCGCGGCGAACTGTGGGACGTCATTCGCGATCGCGTAGCTCAAGGAACCACAGTGCTTCTCACCACTCAATACCTAGAAGAAGCCGATCAGCTCGCAGACAAAATCGTGGTCATTGATCACGGCCGTTCAATCGCTGAAGGAACAGCAGACGAATTAAAGCGCCGAATTGGCGGAGAGCACCTTGACGTACACATTGAACGACAAGATCAATTTGAACTGACCGAAAACATTTTGCGCAGTGTCGCCTCTGGCCCGCTGCGGGCGCACAGCGGCGACGGAGCATTTTCTGCACCTGTAAGAAACGGCGTGCATGCGCTCAGTCAGGTGCTCCGTGAACTCGAATCACATAATGTTGCAATTATTGATATTGGACTTCGCAGACCAACACTTGATGACGTCTTTGTTGAGTTAACTGGCCACGGCGCAGAAGAATCGAGCAACGTATGAACATTTTTCGCGACTCACTCGTAATTGCGCGACGCAACACCATTCGCATTCGGCGTGTTCCCGACGTAATGGTGTTCGTGCTCATTCAACCATTGATGTTTGTTGTTCTCTTTGCATATGTTTTTGGCGGATCTATTGATATTCCTGGCAGTAACTATCGCGAATTTTTAATGGCGGGAATCTTCACACAGACCGTGGTCTTCGGAGCAACTTTTACAGGCTCTGGACTTGCAGAAGATCTGCAAAAAGGTTTGATCAATCGATTTCGCTCGTTGCCAATGTCTCCTTCAGCTGTTGTTGCCGGTCGCACTGCAAGCGACGTTATTTACAACGTGCTGTCAATGACCATGATGTCTATTGCAGGCCTTGCAGTTGGTTGGCGCATCCGTAGCTCATTCTTTGATGCAATTATTGGCTATGCCCTGTTGCTGTTTTTCTCGTATGCATTTTCGTGGGTCATGGCTTGCATTGGCCTTGCAGTACGAACTCCAGAAGTAGTGAATAACGCTTCATTTATGGTGCTCTTCCCATTGACCTTTATTGCCAACACTTTCGTTCCTTCCGACAATTTGCCAACAGCGTTTAGAACTATCGCGGAATGGAACCCGGTTTCAGCGCTTACGCATGCGGCACGCGTTCAATTTGGCAATATTCCAGCATCTGCTGCAGAGCCTTCAGCATGGTCGCTGCAACACGCAACGCTGTATTCACTTATCTGGGCAATCGGATTAATCGTGGTGTTTGCACCACTAGCAACTCGCTCGTATCAGCGAGCCGGCGCTCGATAGTTAATTACTCCACGCGCATGCCAGAGATTGCGCGAGCAATCACGAGCTGCTGAATTTCTGA
>JAFMJR010000004.1 GCA_017853385.1 Ilumatobacteraceae bacterium
GCTTTCCCACGGGCGAGTTCTGCAATATCTGCATTCTTCTTTTGCGGAAGCATCGACGAACCGGTTGCATATCGATCATCAAGTGTGGCAAAGCCAAATTCTTCCGAAGTCCACAACACCCACTCTTCACCGATGCGCGAAAGATGTGTACCGATGAGTGCGAGATCAAATAATGCCTCTGCAACAAAGTCACGGTCAGAAACTGCATCAAGTGAATTTGCAAATCGATGAGCAAACCCCATTTCATGTGCAGTGAAGTCTGGATCGAGTGGAAGCGACGAACCCGCAAGAGCGCCTGCACCAAGAGGCGACACATCTGCGCGCTTGATTGTGCTGAGCAATCGATCAATATCTCGGGTGAACGCCCAAGCATGAGCCATGAGATGATGCGCTAGCAAGACTGGCTGGGCACGTTGCACGTGCGTGTAACCAGGAAGATATACGCCATCTTTTCCCCACCCCGCCACGTCGGCACGTTGGGTCAACACTTCGCACAGTTCAATCAACCTGATAGCAAGCGCAGACAACTCACGCTTAGTCCAAAGTCGAAGTGCCGTTACGCACTGATCATTGCGGCTTCGCCCCGTGTGCACCTTGCCACCAACAGGGCCTGCAATTTGTGTAATTCGACGCTCAATAGATGTATGAATATCTTCTTCGCCAGGCACAAACTCAAATGTGCCAGCAGCAAATTCAGATGCGACTTGGTGCAACGCCGACTCAATTTGGGAAACTTCTGACAGAGGCAAAATACCTGCATGTCCAAGACCCTTCACATGTGCAAGCGAGCCAGCGATGTCGTCTTTCCATAAACGCTTGTCAAACGACAGACTCTCAGTAAAGGCGAGCAACTCTTCGGCAGGTCCGCTACTAAACCGTCCATGCCACAGTGGCTGCGATTGATCGCTAGTCATTTTGAACCTTTCGTTTTTTGCAAACCTGCAAGCTTGCCCAGATGAGTTGCAAGTTTCTTCGCACCGTAGTTTTGGCTTGCGACACAAAACATGGTGTCATCACCGGCAACAGTTCCTGCAAGACCTTCAATTCGTGAGCGATCAAGCGCAGACGCAACCACATGAGCACAACCAGGTGGAGTACGAATGATGACTATCGGTTCACTGATTTGAATATCGGCAACCCACTCGGCAAGAACGCGACGCAGTTGTTCTAATGGCGCAATTCGATCTGGCTCAAACTCTGGAATTGCATAAGCAGTTTCTCCATGCGAAGTGCGAACTTTAACTGCACCGATTTCTTCCAAGTCGCGAGAAACTGTTGCCTGGGTAGCAACAATTCCAGATTTCTTCAATAGTGCAACCAGTTGAGAATGGCTCGTGACGTCATTGTCTGAAATCAGCTGCGCCACTGCTCGCTGCCTCTGCGCTTTTGTTGTCATTGTGCTTCTCCCATCAGAAACGCAAGCACACCTCGTGCTGCGTGCATTCGGTTATGTGCTTGCTGATAGATCTTGCTTTGCGGTCCATCTATCACCGAAGATGCAACCTCTTGCCCACGATGTGCTGGCAGGCAATGCATGAAAATTGCATTACTGTCGGCAAGCGACATGATCTCATCGGTCACCTGGTACGCAGCAAAAACTGCTTCGCGCTCGGTCGATTCGCTTTCTTGACCCATTGAAGTCCACGTATCTGTATGCACCGCATGAGCATCTTGCACGGCTATCGAGACATCTCGATACTGCTCTACCGATGCTGCACCAAGTTCATTAAGGCCAAGCAGTTCGTTGTCGTGTGCGTCATAACCTTCGGGACAGCTAAGACGAATATGCATTCCCAACATGGCGGATGCCTCACACAGTGAGCGAGCGACATTATTGAAGTCACCTACATACGTGACCGTCTTGCCAACGAGATCGCCAAGATTCTGCTGCATGGTGAGAACATCGGCAACAGACTGCAACGGATGCGCAAAGTCACTCAACATGTTGACAACTGGAACTGAAGAAACGGCTGCCATGCGATGAAGCACACCATGGTCGAATACTCGAGCGCACAGCATTGCGTGGTATCCAGACATCACCTGTGTGATGTCTTCTACGGACTCTCGAACATCAATGCCGACCTCTTCGCCACGTGTATAAACGGGATGGCCTCCAAGTTGAACGACTGCCATTTCCATACTGTGCCGTGTGCGATTGGAAGGCTTTTCGAAAATTAAAGCAACACCTTGGCCTGCTAACGGGTTGCCAAGTTGATGAATTGGCTTTTGTGCAAGTTCGAGAACGCTCGCTAATTCATTGGCGGAGAGATCGTACGTATGCAAGAAATTTCGATGGTTCACGAATTCATTCCCTTCAGCACGGTGGTCATGATGCTTACTGCTTCATGAAGTTCATCTTCCGAAACCGTGAGTGGCGGGGCCAGTCGCAATGCCGAAGCAGTAACAGCATTTGTTACTAGGCCAGATTTCAAAAGCTGAAGTTGTACTTCCTTGGCGTCGATTCCAGCCACAAGTTCGACACCGAGCAGCAAACCGCGACCACGGACCGAAGCAACTTGAGGTATCTGTGTCACGAGTTTGGTGAGTAATTCACCCTTTTCGGAAGCCATTAGCGGTGCATCCAAGCGATGCATTTCCTTAATTGTTGCGCGAGCAGCCGATGTGGCTATCGCAGTTCCACTAAATGTGCTGCCGTGATCGCCCGGCTTAAATACCGAGGCCACTTCTTTCTTTGCCCAAATTCCACCAATGGGCATTCCATTTCCCATTGCCTTTGCCATGATCACCACGTCCGGTGACACTCCATAATGCTCAAAACCGAACCACTTGCCGGTCCGTCCGTAACCTGTCTGCACTTCATCAATCATCAGAAGCACACCACGGTCGCGACAAATTTTCTCCGCGAACTTCATGTATTCCTGAGACGCTGGAATCACTCCGCCTTCTCCTTGAACAGGTTCAAGTAAAACCGCAGCAACTGTGCCGTCAACGGCTGCATCCAAAGCGGCAATGTCATCAAAGACAACATGTTTGAAGCCTTCGGGCATTGGCTGAAATGGTTCATGTTTTGCTGGCTGACCCGTTGCTGCAAGTGCAGCAAGGGTCCTTCCGTGAAAACTTCCTAATGCGCTCACCACAGTGTGACGACCACGGCCTCCAAACTTTCGAGCCAACTTGATCGCCGCTTCATTTGCTTCGGCTCCTGAGTTGCAAAAAAACACTTGTCCACCACCGCCCAGCAATTGATCAACCAGAACTGCAGTTTCAGTTGCTACTGGATTGGCAAAAAAGTTACTTACATGCATCAAGGTCGATGCTTGCTCTGCGATGGCAGCAGTTACCACTGGATTGCTGTGACCAAGAGAAGTAACTGCAATGCCACATAGAAAGTCGAGATAACGCTTTCCATCCACATCCCACAATTGCGTTCCTGACCCTCGCTCAAACATCACTTGAGGGGGTCCGAATACTGGAATGAATGGGCAATAATTTCCCGTTGTTGCAAAGGCGTGTGACTTCATTTCTTCCCTACCTCCTGATCGGCAGTAATCATGGTTCCAACACCAGCAATGGTGAAAAGTTCGATGAGCAAAACATGTGGAATGCGACCATCCAATATGTGACAACGCGAAACACCACTCGTTATTGCTTCAACGCAACTTTCCATTTTTGGAATCATTCCCCCATCAATTGACCCATCTGCCATAAGTCGAGAGATCTCAGAAGCTGTCGTTCGACGGATGATTGATGAAGCATCGTCCTTATTTGCACGGAGCCCCTCAATGTCGGTGAGGTAGATAAGTTTTTCGGCACCGAGCGCAACAGCAATTGCTGCCGCTGCCGTGTCTGCATTGACGTTGTAGGCCTGCCCCGATGCGTCATTTCCAATGGTTGCGACAACAGGCACTGCGTTGTCAGCAATTGCACTCTTTAAAACAGTTGGATCGACAGAATCGATATCTCCGACAAAACCCAAATCAGGATCTCGTTGGGTCACACGGAGCAAACCTGCATCTTGTCCGGAAACCCCAACTGCGCAAGCCCCATGCACATTGATCGCAGAGACCAGCTGAGGATTCACCGTCCCCAACAACACCATGCTGGCAATCTCGACTGTTTCGGCATCTGTTACACGCAGACCGTTTCGGAACTCTGGCTTCTTCCCAAGTCGCTCCATCATGGCGCTGATCTGTGGCCCTCCGCCGTGAACAACTACCGGCTTGATTCCAACTGCATGCATCAGCGCAATGTCTTGTGCAAAGGTTCCTGCAGCGTCAGCATCGGTTGCACCGGCAAGTGCATTGCCACCATATTTGACCACCACAGTTTTGCCAGCAAATTGTTGAATGTACGGCAATGCTTCAATCAGCAATGCGCCAATTCGTTCATGTGTTTCATTCATCAATTCACTCTTCGCCTCGCTCATGGATACATACCAACCATGGCGAGTCCATCCTGCTCGTTAAGACCAAGCGCAATATTTGCTGCCTGCACCGCGCCACCCGATGCGCCTTTCGCCAAATTATCTAAGGCACTCAGCACCATGACATAACCAGTTCGCTCATCAAATCTCGCAGTGATGTGCGTGACATTGGTTCCGAGCGTTGCTTTAGTTGAAGGCGAGTTTTGCCCAACCACGACAAATGGCTCTTTCGCATATGCCCGCGCAAGTATTGCAAGCAACGAAGCCGTTGTCGGAGATTGACCACTAGCAGGACGCGCATAGCACGTTGCGAGAATTCCTCGATTCATTGGCGCAAGGTGTGGAGTGAACAAAATTTGAGCACCTGTCACCTGCTCGATCTCTGGTGTATGCCGATGATCGAGCAAACCATACGCAGTGAAATCCTCATCAACAGTGTTAAACGAGTTGGTGTGTTTTGGAGCACGACCTGCACCTGAAACACCAGATGCCGCATCGACGATCACCCCTTGCGGATTTATCGCTCCCGCTTTCACCAGCGGTGCAAGCGCCAAACTTGCTGCAGTGACGTAGCAACCCGGAGTCGCAATTAACTTTGCAGATTTGAGTTCTTCACGATGTAGTTCGGGCAAACCATACACAGCACTCGCAACAAGCTCAGGATGCGTATGAGTGAACCCGTACCACTGCGGATACTGCGACACATCTGTTAAGCGATATGCGGCAGATAGATCGACTACCAGCCTTACTTTGCCAACAAGCTGCGGAACGAGTTCAAGTGATGCCTCGTGCGGCAACCCAAGAAACAGCACATCGCATGCAGTGGCCTTTGCTAAATCAAATTCTTCAAATACCAAGTTTGGATACTTTGCGGCGAGTGATGGATACAGCGAGCGCGCAAGTGTTCCAGCCTGCGAATCGCCAGTTGCATACTTCACTTCAAAGTGAGGGTGATTGGCACAGATACGCAGGAGTTCCGCCCCGGTAAACCCGGAAGCTCCAATGATGCCTACAGAGATCATTGCATAATTATACAATTAATCGCATATTTATGCAACGACCCAAATGCCTATCCGCGGAGCGCTGCTCCCAGCTTTTCGGCAGCCGTTAAGCATTTCGCACGTACATCCGATACTTCCACATCGGTAAGCGTGCGATCGGGAGCCTGAAGTCGCAGCCTGTAGGCAAGACTTCGCGCATCATCGCTCACCCCTTTACCGCGATATATGTCAAATAAAGAAATATCGACAAGCAGATTGCCAGCGGCTTGACGCAATGCCTTCACCAGGTTTGCTGCACTAACCGTATTTGGCACAACAAAGGCGAGGTCAAAATCACTTGATGGATACTTGCTCACCACCTGAGCATTTGCTGGCTTTGGCACTTCAGCAAGCACAATTGACAAATTGACTTCTAGACACGCAACCCGTCCGGTAATTCCGGCATTTGCCAACACGGTTGGGTCAATCTCACCAACCGAACCAAGCACCACTTTCCCCCGTTTGAGCTGAGCGCTTCTCGTTGCGTGATAACCAGCGGGCGGCTGATCTTGAGAAAGCTGAGCACCTACACCGAGTCCAAGTGATACTTGGCTCCAAAGGTCCATTGCAACCGATGCATCAGCCCCAGCAACCATGATGCACAGTGATTCATATTCATCAGGAAGAATTTCCACGCCTTGGGGATACACATGTCCAATTTCAAACAACGAGATCTCACGAATGCGATGAGACTGGTTATAGGCAATTGCTTTCAGCATGCCCGGAACGAGTGAAGTTCGCAGCACGCTTTCTTCGGCAACGAGCGGGTTAGCCAAACGCAATGCGTTGCCTTCGGAGAGCCCAGCTTTTTCCAAATCTCCTGGGGCTAGGAACGGGTTCGGCATCGCTTCGCTAGCACCCAACGAAACAACTAATTCTCTGAGCAATCGACGACGTCGCTGCACATCTGAGAGTCGACCGTGCACAGGAGACGTTGGAACAATTTTGCCCAAATTGTCGTAGCCGTAGTGACGAGCAACTTCTTCAACGATGTCAATTTCAATTGAACAATCGTTACGCCAAGACGGAATTCCAACGTCGGCCACGCCATCTGCAGAACCACGAGAAACAGTGAATCCAAGTGGCGCAAGCATGCTGCCCAGCGTCTCAATAGTCATCGAAATTCCCAAAACGCGTTCAATTGTGCGAAGTCGTACTTGCGTTGTTTTCATTTCATTTGGCAATGAAGATGTTCGTTCATCGGTAGCACCCGCATGAACCACCAAATCTGGGCATGTGATGCGCAGCAATTCAGCAAAGCGCGCGACTGCGAAGTCTGCCCCATACGGATCAACACCACGTTCAAATCGCAGTGAGGCTTCGGTACGCAAGGCATGCCTGGTTGAGGTTGCTCTCACTGCATCGGGTTCGAAATATGCGATTTCAACGGCAATTGATGTTGTGGAATCGGTAACTTCTGAATGAAGTCCGCCCATAATGCCAGCAATTCCGACTATGTCATTTTGCGCGTTGCAAATGACAAGGTCATTCGATTGCAGAGTTCGCTCAACAGAATCAAGAGTGGTGAATTGCTCGCCATCGCTAGCAAGCCGAACAATAAATCCATCTTGTACTGAATTGAAGTCATAAGCGTGATTCGGCTGATTGAGCTCGAGATTCACAAGATTTGACACATCAACAACATTGTTAATTGAACGCATACCTGCACGAGCCAACCGGCGCGCAATCCAATCTGGTGACTGTGTAACCGTGATCCCCGACATCACACGTACGGTGAATCGACTACAGCGATCTGGAGCAGTGATAGAAACTGGCACCGAAATGGCTTTCCCATCTGCGGATAGATCAACCTTTGGGAGATTCAATTGCTTTCCCATACCAGCAGCCAGATCACGAGCAACTCCGAGATAGCCAGTGCAATCAGGACGATTTCGCGTGACATCAAGATCAAATACAACATCTGCATCAACACCGAGCGCTTTATACACATCGATTCCGAGCGCAGTGCCCTGCGGAAGAATCAACAAGCCACTTCCATCTTGGCTGAGACCGATTTCAGTGCCGGAACACAGCATGCCTTCGCTATCAATGCCAAGAATTCCACGCTGAGTGATGACACGTCCGTCGGGCATATTGGTGCCAAGTGTCGCAAGCGGGACTATGTCACCAGCTTTCATGTTTGTAGCACCACACCAAACATGGCGCTCTACTCCATCACCAGCATCTACATACACTCGCGTGACTTTTGCGGCATCGGGATGTTTTTCGAGACGCAGCACTTTTGCGGTTACTACACCTGCCACAGGATCACCAACGCGATCAACTGATTCGACTGCCAGCCCTAGCTCAGTAATACGAGCCGCAATTGCTTCAACGTCAGAACCGAAATCAGCAAATTCGTTTAACCAAGAATGCAAAATCTTCACGAGAATTGCCTCAAGAAACGTAGATCGTTCGTGTACATCTCGCGAATGTCTTCAACATTGTGTCGCTCTTTAGCCATGCGATCAATGCCGAACCCAAAAGCAAACCCGGTGAATTCGTCGGGATCAATTCCGCCGGCACGCAGAACATTTGGATGCATCATTCCGCAACCACCAAGTTCGATCCACGCTCCATTGGCGCGACGAATGTCGAACTCTGCGCTTGGTTCGGTGAATGGGAAAAACGATGGTCGAAGACGACTAGTGAACTCATTTCCGAAAAACGCCTTGGTAAAGGCTTCGATGATGCCAGCCAAGTGCGCAAAGGTAATGCCCTTGTCAACAACGATTCCTTCAATTTGATGGAACACAGGCATGTGAGTTGCATCTGGTGTGTCGCGGCGAAATACACGTCCGGGCATCACTGCATAAATTGGTGGCTTCCACGACTGCATGACGCGAATTTGAACAGGTGAAGTATGAGTACGTAGCAACACCGAATTCGGTTCTTGGTCTGCTCGTGCAGGCTCGATGAACATCGTGTCAAATTCGCTTCGGGCGGGATGAGTCTTTGGCATGTTCAACGCTTCAAAGTTGTAGAAATCCGTCTCAACTTCTGGTCCCTCTGCAACCTGAAACCCAAGTCCAATGAATACATCTTCAAGACGTTGCGTTGCCTGCGTGACAATATGGGTGCTACCGCGACGCTTTGCAGTAACAAACTCCGAAAGATCCATGGCTTCAGCGGCAACTTGCTGTGCGCGCTCTTCGGCCTGCAGCTTTGCCATGCGCTGCTCTATCGCACTTTCTATTTCCACCGCACAGGCGTTGATGGCTTGTCCAGCAGACTTTCGCTCTTCAATGTCTTGAATCTTTCCCAACTGCGCTCGGAGAATGGAAAGTGCTGACTTCTTGCCCGCTAAATCTGCTTGCACCACGCGCAAGGCAGCAACATCTGGTGATGCCGCTATGGCCGAAATCGCTGCCGACTGCGCCTGCGAAATTTCGTGAGAAAGTGAATCAGAGGGAGACATTTCGCCTATTTACGCTAGTCGTTCAGCATTTTCAAAATGGGCTTAGTTTGCGTTGTCGCGTTGATGCGCAACTTCAAAACACACCACCGTTGCTGCCATTGCAACATTCAGGCTTTCACTGCGCCCGCGATGCGGAATGGTGATCCATTGGTCCACCATTGTTGCGTCATCCATGCCGTGAGCCTCATTGCCAACGACAATGGCAATTTTGCCAGTCAAGTTCGCTTCCGTAAAAGGGAGACTTCCCTGCTGTTCATGCGAGGACGTACCGACCACGCTGAAACCGGCTTGCTTCACCTCGTCAATTGTGACGTCTTCAAAGATGGGAATAAAGAACATTGAACCCGCTGAAGAACGAACCACTTTGGAATTGAATGCTTCGACTGTTCCTGGCGTAAGCACAACACCCGATGCGCCTGCTGCCTCAGCAGAGCGGAAGATGGTGCCCAGGTTGCCGGGGTCAGAAATTTGGTCTGCAATGACGACCCATTCGCACGCACCCAATTGCTCGACTTCGGAGACTCGACGCTCTGCAATAGCAATCACCGGCTGTGGAGTTGTTGTGCTTGCAACTCGCTCAAGGACTCCATTTTCAAGTTCAAACGATCGAGCCGAAGTTCCGAGCACAGCTAATCCACCTGGTGCAACAAACTGTTCTTCAATATTCCAGCCTGCGCTAATTGCTTCAGCGATGAGAACATGGCCTTCAATAACAAAAGCATTGTCCGTAATACGCGCACTGCGGCGCCCAAGAAGGCGCCGCAGTCGTTGAATTCGTGGATGTGAAAATCCGAGGCGAGCGTCGCTCAGACGAGAGCTCCCTTTGCGGTTTCTACCAGCTTGGTAAATGCTGCTGGGTCATGCACGGCCAAGTCGGCCATGATCTTGCGATCAACAGTGACACCAGCCTTGTTCAAACCGTCAATCAAACGGCTGTAGCTGAAATCATTTTGACGGCAACCAGCATTGATTCGCTGAATCCACAAGCTGCGGAATTCACCCTTCTTTGCACGGCGGTCACGGAACGCGTATTGACCTGAATGCAATACCTGTTCGTTTGCTGAGCGGAATGTGCGTGAACGGTCACCGTAGTAACCCTTTGCCTTTTCCAAAATTGCCTTGTGCTTCTTTTTTGCATGTACTGCGCGCTTTACACGTGCCATGTCAACATCCTTTCGTTAGTAACTACAAACTTTGATTTGAAAACTGATTCGACTTCGCGAATTTGGACTGATCAACGAAGACCGAGGCAACGCTTAATGCGCTTCACGTCTCCCGAGTGAACATCAACACTTCCGTCCAATCGACGGGTACGAGTTGATGGCTTGTGCTCAAACAAGTGCTGACGCATTGACTGCTGACGGCGAAGTTTGCCGGTACCAGTGAGTTTGAAACGCTTTGCAGCAGTTTTTGATGTCTTCATCTTTGGCATGTTGTCTCCTATTGCTTTCTGTACATCTGTTATTGGTTTTCGGTCGGTGCCTGCGCCGGTTCTGCCGCTGGTGCAGATGGTGCGGGTTTTGCTTCTTGCTTCTTTGGCGCCTTCTTTTCTGGAGAGAGAACCATGGTCATGTTGCGACCTTCAAGTCGCGCATGTGTGTCCACCTTTGCGATTGGACCAAGCTGCTCGATTACTGCGTGCAAGATTTTGGTTCCAAGTTCAGGGTGAGCCACTTCGCGTCCGCGAAACTGCAATGTGACCTTGACCTTGTGACCTTCACGCAAAAACTCCTGCATGTGTCGAACCTTGGTATCAAAGTCAGCCTTGCCGATCTTTGGCTTGAACTTGACTTCCTTCATCGTGATCTGCACGGTCTTCTTGCGCGACTCTTTCAATTTCTGCGACTCTTCGTAGCGGAATTTGCCGTAGTCCATAATGCGACATACGGGTGGATCTGCTTGCGAAGCGACTTCGACGAGATCGAGTTCTGCAATACGCGCTCTTTCGAGTGCGTCGGCAATGCTCACAATTCCAACCTGTGAACCATCTGCATCTACAAGACGTACTTCGCGTGCGCGAATTCGCTCGTTGAAACGTGGCTCATTTGTTGGCGGTGCTATGGCTTTACTCTCTTATGCAAGTGGCGTTGCCTCCTATTTGTGGAGGTGAACATGTCGAGAAGTCGGCGGGCACGGCAGAGCCGAAGCGCCCACAACGCATAGCGTCGCATATTGCGCACTCGACCCAAACGCACTCACCAGCTGCTCGGCAACATTCACCGAATTACTGAAATCTGTGGTCAGGTGGAGGAAACTCGTTCCCCACTTGGGCTATTAGCGTAGCGGGCATGGCCGACAACTCAACTGACCAGTTTTCGCAAGACTTTGACGATCAACTTCACGATGCAGAAACCGCCCTTGCAGAGGCACGGGCCAGAATCGCCCAAACCCCCGCAAACGTAGTGGTGGTCAACCACGTCATGGGGCTATACGAACTAGCAGCGATACACCTCTCGGCTAATCCCCCTCGGCTTGCCGAATCAGCGCTGGCAATTGACGCGGTTGCGTGCGTAGTTGAAGGGCTTGGCGAACGGCTGGGTGAGGAATTCACCACTTTGACAGAAGCATTAGCCAACATCAGATTGGCGTTTGTGCAAATTAAGGGAAACGTGCAACCCGATTAGTTGGGAAGTTTTTCAATCTCGGATGCCTCAATGTGACCAAATCGGTGCGCCACCACAAATGAAACTGATGCACCAATATGAATGTCGCGAGTGCCGTCCAAAATTTCTGCACAATGAAATAGATACTCCTGGCCGCTAGACCAGATCATTCCAAGGCCTCTGTCAAAATCAAACTTCTCAACATGGCCGAGCAATCGACCTTCGCTCGCCTGCAATTGCTCCTGGCTCATATTGGCAGGCTACCTATTTGCAAAAGCACTTGCAGACGTAAGTCGCGCGCCATTAGCCCACTCATGAGCAGCAATTCGCGCCTTACCTTCTGGCTGTACGACCACCAATTGAATTGCGGCATCTGATGCACCAACAATCACTTGACCGTTGACCACTGCAATGGATCCAACAGGTTGTTGAACATTTGCAGTCAGGGCTTCATGAATCTTGAACCGTTTGCCTTCAAAAAATGTAAACGCATTTCCGACACGCACTTGAGCCAAAATCAACTGAGCAGATGAATCCCAATTAATCGCCACATCTTCAGCAGTAATTTTTTTTGCAATGACTACATCGCCGATTTGAGGATGTTGCGCTGTAACTCCATTACTACAAATATCAATGAGTAAAGGCAGAGCAAGTTCGCCAAGTCGATTCCGCAGACCAGTCACTGTTTCGTTTGCGCCGATGACGCAAGGCGCTGATGCCAATACGTCTCCAGCATCGAGTTGCTCCACTACTTGAATGATGCATACAGCTGTTGATTTGTCACCAGAAAGAATTGCGCGCTCAACCGGCGCTGCACCGCGCCACCTTGGAAGCGCCGAGTAATGAATGTTGATCATGGGAACATGTTGCAAAATTTCTGACGAGATCAAGCTTCCAAAAGCAACTACAACCCCCATCAACCCATCAGGATCAAGATTCAGTACGTCTGCAATGTCGTGCGAAATTGGAATGCCTAATTCAATAGCGGCTTCTTTAACCGGATTTGGTGTTGTAGCACTACCGCGACCACGGCGCTTGTCTTGCCCTGTAACAACAAGACAAACATTGAAACCTTGAGCAACAAGTTCGCGTAAAGGTGGAACTGCAATTTCTGGAGTGCCGATATACACAATGCGCTTTGTGCGCTCACGCGGCAAAGGCGCCAGTAACGTCACGAAAGTCGCAAGTACAGCGGCTCAGCATTCGCTGGTCGCTCTCCCACTTTTGCGTATTCGACAATTGCCAATTCGCGCTGATCTGGCAACATGCGATCAAACATCAGAACGCCTTGCAAATGGTCAATCTCGTGCTGGAACAAACGTGCAAGCAATTCGTCAGCTTCAATCTGCACCTCTTCACCCTCGAGCGTGTAACCACTCACCAGCACCTTCTTTGGGCGAAGCATTTCCACATACAGACCAGGAATTGACAAGCAACCCTCGTCGTACACCCATTCTCCCGACGACTCAATGATTTTGGGATTGATAATGACCTGAGGATCATCGTCCACGTCATACACAAAGATTTGCTTTTGCACACCAATTTGAGGCCCAGCAAGTCCGAGTCCGGGCGCCTGGTACATCACGCGAAACATGTCTTCAGCGAGTGACACCAATTTGCCATCAATATTTTCGATCTCATCAGCCATAGCCGCCAAAACTGGATCTCCATATGTGCGGATGGATGAACCTTTATTGTTCGAAGACTGCGCCATAACGTGTAAGGCTAGCGAGGGTTATGAGCGACGACCAGTACTTCACCACACAACCCCAAATTGCTTCAGTTGCAAACTCATCCCGTCAGCAATTCGTGGTTCTACGAATTGCTGGACGCGAAATTCGCGTTGGCCTTGATCGTGGAGTGTTTTCGCGAAAAGGTATCGACCAAGGAACGATGGTGCTTCTTGAATCCGCAGCACGCCCCCCTCAACAGGGAAACTTTCTTGATCTGGGTTGTGGTGCCGGACCAATTTCACTTGCGCTTGCTGCTTACTCTCCGCAGGCTCACGTATTTGCTGTCGATATCAATGAGCGAGCTCGTGAGTTAACTCAGGCCAATGCGCACGCTAATCAACTTTCAAATATTGAAACTCATTCGCCTGAAAGCATCAGCCCCGATATCCGCTTTGACCGCATCTGGTCAAACCCTCCGATTCGAATCGGTAAACAAGAACTCCATCAGCTCCTGCTTACTTGGCTGTCTCGATTGAGCAAAAGTGGTGAAGCATGGCTCGTGGTGAATCGCAATTTGGGAGCAGATTCGCTATCTGTGTGGCTTGGTTCACAGGGCTACAAAGTGGAGCGCCTAACCAGCAAGCGAGGTTTTCGCGTATTGCGCGTAACCCCTATACACGCGCAGGATCAATCTGAACCTTCAGCTTGATTCCTTTTTTGGAACCACATTCACCGAGCGCTTCTGATAATTGATCCCAATCAGATGCCCTCACCAAATAGCTGCCATCGCTTGAGGCAGAAACTTGCACGAAAACATTCTTTTCTAATTCCTGCACAACTTCATCTGATTGCTGTCCAGAAATTTGTGCGAGCGCACCAAATGGAGGAAGTTGCATCGTCCGACGAATCTGCGAAGCCGACTGCAAGTAATTCTCTATGTCAAACGTGGAGAGAGCTTGCAATACAGGGGTATCAGCACTATGTGTTTGCACCATCACTTTTCCGCCGCGATCACTCCGACCAACAAGACGTGCAGCATGCACAATTAATGAGCCGACAATTTCTGAAGCTCGGTACCTTGGTGCATGAAGCTCTTGATCAATGTCAAGAAAAACGACCGTATCGGCTTCGTGCACACGATGCAGTGCAGCCTCTGTCCCGATGAACAACATCTTTGTTTGATCAATCGCTGACTCGTCATCACTAGCGCCAGTTACTTCAACAACTTCATGCAACTTTCTACCTGCAGCCTGTGCAAACTCTTCACGCAGTTTGCTCACGCCAGGTTTGAGCGTCAGAAATTTTGTAGAGGAACATTTCGTACATATCTGCGGTCGACTTTGTTGGCATTGAGAACACGAGAATTTCCCATCTTGTGCAACATGGACCGCGGCATCGCAGGATGCACAGCGAGCGAGAGATTTACACGCTGCGCAAGCGAGAAGACGTGCCCTGCCCTTCGTATTGAGGACAGCAACAATTCGCCGGGAATGATCTCTAAGTTCAGCAATTAGTTCAGAGGACAACAAGGAGTTTGACCACTTGTCATCCAACGTTCGGTCCACTATTTCAATTTGCGGCCATTCGGATGATGGCCCTGGGTCGTGAGAAGTAATTAGGCGTCCTTTTGCCCATTCGTAGGCCGAAATACTGGGCAATGCAGAAACCAAAATGCACGAAATCTGCTGCTGTTCCGCCCGCTGAATTGCGATATCGCGAGCGTGCCACGTTGGCGTTCGTTCTTCGCGAAGCGAATCATCATGTTCATCAATCACCACAATGCTTGACAGATGTGGGGTGCGAGCGAACACGCAGGCACGAGACCCAATTACGACGTCAACTCCACCTGCAGCGAAGTCCCACTCATCGGGAAGCACGGCAACCGTAAATCCATGACGTTTAAGCGCTGCTGCAAACAAACGTGCACGGACCACTGTTGGAATCACCACGAGTACAGGCCCTACTAACGCTGCCCCGACAATGACGTCGACTGGCGACTTCAATGGTCCGCGGCGCACTAGGGCCGAACGTTTCTCGCGTACCGCATTTGCCACTTCACTATCACCCGAAATCTTTACTTGCT
Source organism: Ilumatobacteraceae bacterium (assembly GCA_017853385.1). GTDB lineage: Bacteria > Actinomycetota > Acidimicrobiia > Acidimicrobiales > Ilumatobacteraceae > UBA3006. The sequence continues at coordinate 15,202 of JAFMJR010000004.1, forward strand.
CACGCTGATAGCGGGAAGTAGGAAGAGTTTGCACCAATTTTGACGACGTTGCTGAAACAAAAAATGCACGTAATCTTCCGCAATATCGCTGACTCGCCCACTTGGCCAATGCAACAACTTCTGCGGACGCACCGAACCCAAGCCACTTAATGACTGATCGCAGTTTTGCCGGATCTACGTCGGTAAAACTTTCTTCGGTTGAACCAATTTCCATGACCCAACCCGGCACATTTCGTCCGTGCAAAGGCACACGAACACGATCTCCAATAGCAATCTTGTTTTGAAGATCTGACGGTATGAGGTAGTCAAATACCTTGTCCACGCCAGTCACGTCGGGAACTACCCGCGCGACAAGCGACATTTACAGCTTGACTGCTGCTTTGAATTCCTTCAAACGCGACAGCGTCTCCCACGTAAATTCAGGAAGCGCTCGACCAAAGTGGCCATATGCAGCCGTCTTGTTGTAAATCGGACGCTTGAGGTCAAGGTCACGCAAGATTGCAGCAGGACGAAGATCGAACACTTGGCGAACCGCATCTTCAATTGCAACTTCGTCAACCGTGTTGGTGCCAAAGGTTTCAACAAGGATGCTGATTGGTTGTGCCATACCAATTGCGTATGCAACTTGTACTTCACAACGCGCTGCAGCACCAGCAGCAACAACGTGCTTAGCTACCCAACGAGCCGCATAAGCAGCAGAACGGTCAACCTTCGATGGATCTTTTCCGCTGAATGCACCACCACCATGACGACCCATGCCGCCGTAGGTATCAACAATAATTTTTCGACCAGTGAGTCCGGTATCTGCATGTGGTCCACCCTTGACGAATTCACCAGTTGGGTTGATGTGCACTGCATATTTGTCATTTTGGAATTGCTCTGGAATGACTGGACGAATTACTTGCTCAATGAGGTCTGGGCGAATAACAGTGTCACGAGGTGTCCCGTCAGCGTGCTGAGTAGAAATGAGCACTGTTGACAAACGAACTGGAACTCCGTTTTCGTATTCAAACGTGACCTGAGTCTTGCCGTCAGGGCGCAAGTATGGAATAGCGCCGGACTTTCGAACTTCGGCCAACTTTTCTGCCATGCGATGTGCAAGGTTGATCGGCAAAGGCATGAGCTCAGGTGTTTCGTTGCATGCGTAACCAAACATCATTCCTTGGTCGCCAGCACCTTGACTGTTGAGTTTGTCTTCACCGCTTTGGCCGCTGCGCGTTTCTTCGCTTTTGTCAACACCCATTGCGATATCTGAACTCTGCTCGTCAATTGACACAATGACGCCGCAAGTGTTTCCATCAAATCCGTACAACGCATTGTCGTACCCAATGCCCTTAATCACTTCGCGCGCGATCTTTGGAATGTCTACATATGCAGAAGTCGTGATTTCACCAGCAACTACACAAAGACCAGTGGTGAGCAATGTTTCGCAAGCAACACGTCCGTGTGGGTCTTCGGTCAAAATCGCATCAAGTACCGCATCGGAAACTTGGTCCGCCATTTTGTCTGGGTGGCCTTCAGTAACGCTCTCCGAAGTAAAGGTGAATTTTCTCACTGCTGCTCCATCTGTCTTGCCGCAATCACGGCGCGTCGGTATGACGTGTAGAGACTAGTTGGTGCGTGCAGACCGAATGGCAACTACGGCATTGAGGACAGACCGAGCAATTGATCGCTTGTCCGTCAGTGCTACCTCAACAGGATCCACCCCGCGGGCGACCAATGTCACCGCATTGGTCGCATGGGCAAAACCCACCCCGTCTTGGGAAACATCATTGGCAACAATGAGGTCTGCGCCTTTGCGCTCCAGTTTTGACATTGCATTGGCAACAAGGTTTTCGGTCTCTGCCGCAAAACCAACCAACACCTGACCAGCAGGCTTTTTCTTCCCTAAGCCAGCAAGGATGTCGGGGGTCGCTTCAAGTTCAATTGCCCCGAGGCCATCGATTAGTCCCGTTACTGGGTCTTTTTTCAACTTATTGGTGGCACTTCGCACAGGGCGAACATCGGCAACCGCAGCCGCCATGATGACAACATCGGCCGAAGCAGCTTCGACATTTACTGCATCCATCATTTGTTGGGCAGATTCAACCTGAACGAGATTCACACCAAATGGCGTTGGCAAATCGGAAGTAGAGATCAAGGTAACTTTCGCGCCACGAGAAACAGCTTCACTGGCAATGGCGTATCCCTGCTTACCTGTTGATCGGTTTGCGATTACACGAACAGCATCTATTGCCTCGCGAGTTCCACCGGCAGTCACCACAACATGAGCGCCATATAAGTCGCCGGGCGTCAAGAGTTGTTCAACTTCAGAAAAGATTCGCTCCGGTGCTGCAAGTCTTCCAGCGCCCACATCGCCGCCGGCAAGTCGGCCTGTTTCGGGTTCAAGAATATGCACACCTCGTCGGCGAAGAGTTGCGATGTTTTCCTGAACAGAAGCGTGTTCCCACATTTCTGTGTGCATCGCTGGGCACACCAATACTGGAGCACGAGTGGCGATCAACGTGGCTGTAAGAAAATCACTCGAAATGCCGGCCGCATAGGAACCAATGACACGAGCAGTTGCTGGTGCAACAACAATGAGATCCGCGCGCTGCGCTAGGCGTGTATGTGGAATTGGATTCGCATCGTCCCACAACGTGGTGTGAACAGGTTCGGACGCAAGCGCCGACAAAGTTGTCTTACCGATGAAATGCTCGGCATCTTGTGTCATCACTGGAGCAACATGAGCTCCTGCATCAACTAACTGACGACACAATTCAACGGCTTTATATGCAGCAATTCCACCTGACACACACAACACAATGTGCTTTCCGCGGAGCGACATAACTTCTGCTCAATTCTCTCGCCTATGCGAGAACCGAATTATGCGTTTTCTTCTGTTGCTGATGCTTCGTCTTGTTCGACTTGCGCTTCTGGAGCCGAATCTTCAAGAGCAGCCACCACATCATCGGCTGCTTCGTCAAGCATTTCTGCATCGAGTTCGGCTTCGATTTCGGCGTATGCCGACATCTCAACGCCAACAATTTTGTCTGCAGCAATTTCTTCAAAACTGATCGACAATGGCTTACGCGAGGTTGAACTGACCTGCGGTGGAACCATTGTTCCAAGACCTTCGCCAAGTTGATTGAAATACGAATTAATTTCGCGAGCACGACGTGCGGCCAAGGTAACCAAACTGAACTTCGAGTGCGTACGGTGCATCAAGTTCTCGAGTGGTGGGTTCATCATGGTGTCTTCAGCAACCACAGGGGGTCCTTTCGCTAGGGCGATAATTCTACCCTTTTATGCCCGTTTTGCCCGCTCCTTAGCAATCAAACCAAGCATGTCGTTGACTGTCTGGGCCAAGTCATCATTGATCAAGACATAGTCCGCAAGCGCTTTCCCTACAGGCTCTTCCTCTTCTGCCTTCTTCAAACGCTGCTCAACCTTGTTGTCGGCATCCCCACGTCCGTGCAGCCTGGCCTTCTGCTCTTCCCGAGACGGCGGCAATACAAACAACAGCAATGCCTCGGGGTGCTGCTGCTTCACCTGCTGAGCACCGTCGACTTCGATTTCAAGAACGATGTCGCGACCAGCTGGAGGCTCTGGGTTAGGAGTTCCGTAGAGGTTGCCAATGAATTCTGTCCACTCAAGAAAACCATCGGCATCAATGTGTTGTTGAAACTGTTCGCGCGTGACAAATTTGTATGCATCGGCTGCTTCACCTTGGCGCATTTCACGAGTTGTCCACGAGCGACTTAACCACAAACGCTCGTCGCGCTTTACCAGCTCTTCAACAATGGTGCTCTTGCCTACTCCACCCGGACCAGACACCACCACGATGAGCGACTTTGTCACGATTCCAACGCAACTTTCAATGATGAGATCTGCGCAGAGGTCAACGAGCCAACGTTGCAACGCTCATCAATGTGGCAGTCTTGCATGATTCGACGCGCCTGCACTTTTCCTATGCGCGGATCACTCTCTAAAACCTTGACAACATACACATACGACTCTGCCGCTGTGCGTTCGTTGGCTTGCAATGAAAACAGCGATTGACACGAACGCTCGCCCGCAGCAATCTGTTGACAGATTTCGGCTATGTCTTGACGCAATTCGGTCAACAACGTAGGCGACATAGAGTAATTTTAGCCGCTCAGTGAGCCTGCAGACCGCCACGATGTGCACATCCGATAATTTCTGACCATTCGGTCACCCCGCGACGCTTTGCCCAGGAAATCATTTCACGCTTAATCCGAGTTAGCGCACGAGGATTTGCAAAGTTTGCTGTTCCAACCTGTACAGCACTTGCACCAGCAAGCATGAGTTCTATCGCTTCTGCTCCACAAGTCACTCCGCCAGCACCAACAATTGCTAGACCAGGCACATTGGCCGCAACTTCATATACCGCTCGCACAGCAATTGGGTGAATCGAACGCCCCGATAAGCCGCCACCACCGTTGCCCAAAGATGGCAAACCTGTGCCCACATCAATATCCATCCCCAATGCCGTATTGATCAGCGTCACTGCTTCGGCCCCTCCACGCTGTGCAGCTTGGGCGCCTTCAATGAGGAGATGCGTGTTCGGGCTTAACTTTGCCCACAGCGGGACACCTTCGATATTCGCTGATCTCACAATTTGTTCAACCAAATCTGGATCATGAGCAAATAGTGCATGACGTGCAGAGGAATCAGCAGCCGCTTTTGTATTCGGGCAAGACAAATTGATCTCTAGCGCAGTTAAATGACGAGCAATCGGTCGAAGCAAATCTGCAGCACGCGCATAGTCATCGACGCCAAAACCCCAAATGCTCATCACGATGTTGGCTTGCACCTCTCGCAACCTAGGAAGATCATGAGCAATCCAATATTCAATTCCGGGCCCTTGTAACCCAACTGCATTGAGCATTCCACCCGTAGTCGGCCGCAGTCGCGGCGCAGCATTTCCAGACCATTCAAAGTGAGCGAGTGACTTCACAACAAAAGATCCAATGGTTGAGAGATTTACATATGGATGCAACTCAATACCGTGGCCGGCAGTTCCTGATGCGTTCATCAGAGGCGACTTCAAAGTCACCGAACCAACGGTGGTTGTACTGCGTGAAATCGCCGCAGATGTACTCACCTGCCGTGATACTCCTGTAGTGATTTCACGGTAAGTGGCTGCAGTTTTTGCTCGGCAAGTCCCTGCACCGCTGCAAGTGCTGCATTAATGGTGGTTACCGATGACACTCGCCAGATGTTTGCAGCCTTGCGAATTGCTTCACCATCGGAATGAGCACCACGCCCACGAGGCGTGTTAATCACAAACTCAATCTCGCCGCGCTCAATGAGGTCTACTGCATCATCAGCAATAGTTCCTTGCGATTGCTCAGACACCTTGCCCACTACTCGGTCAACTGGATACCCAAATCGTGACAAGTAATCGGCGGTTCCTGATGTTGCAGCAATCCCAAGACCAAGTTCACGCAAGCGTTTCGCAACGACAAGACCACTTGGTTTGTCTTTATCGTTCAGCGACAGAAACACCATGCCCGAAGTTGGCAATGTGGTGCCTGCAGCAGATTCTGCTTTGATGAAAGCTCGACCAAACGTACTGTCGATACCCATTACTTCACCTGTTGAACGCATTTCAGGTCCAAGCGCAGTATCTACACCAGGGAATCTATTAAACGGCAGCACGGCTTCTTTCACCGAAACATGTCCAAAGTTTGTAGGCGGTTTCAATAGACCTTCTGCGCGTAGCTCGGCAAGCGTTGCCCCAAGCATCACTCGACTAGCCACTTTGGCCAATGGAACACCTGTCGCCTTTGCCACAAATGGAACCGTGCGACTAGCTCGAGGATTCGCCTCAATCACATAAACGGTTGAGCCGGTTACAGCAAACTGCACGTTGAGTAGACCTTTCACGTCTAACGCTTCTGCAATTACACGCGTATATGACTCAACAGCTTCAACCACCCATGGTTCAAGTGTTGGTGGCGGAATTGCACATGCCGAGTCACCAGAATGCACTCCGGCTTCTTCTACGTGTTCCATTACACCGCCGATCAACACTTCGCCACTCGCATCGCGAATCGCATCAACGTCAATCTCGGTAGCTTCATCAAGGAATCGATCGATGAGCACAGGCCGCTCGGCCGAGAGGCCACCTTCCCTACCAAGTGTGCCCGCCGCAGCAAGTTCATTCATTGCTCGCTGCAAGTGAGCTTCGTCGTGAACAATTTGCATTGCTCGTCCGCCGAGCACATAGCTCGGTCGCACCAACACTGGATACCCAATTCGAGAAGCAATGGTTTTTGCTTCTTCAAATGAAAGTGCGGTGCCGCCTGGCGGTTGTGAGATTTTGAGTGATTCGCACAGCGCGCTCCACTTCTTTCTATCCTCAGCAAGGTCTATTGATTCTGGCGATGTTCCTGCGATGAGTTCTCTTGGAATGTAATTTGCCAACTTCAACGGCGTTTGCCCACCAAGGCTGACTATCACTTTGGGCGGCGAGGACGATGCAGCGATTTCTGCCTGAATCACGTTCATTACGTCCTCACGCGTTAGCGGTTCAAAATACAAGCGATCAGAGGTGTCGTAATCTGTTGACACAGTTTCTGGGTTGCAGTTCACCATCACTGTTTCAAACCCGGCTTCGCGAAGAGCAAAACTTGCGTGCACGCAGCAATAGTCAAATTCAATTCCTTGACCAATTCTGTTTGGTCCACTGCCCAAGATGATTACTCGTTGTTTTTCTGAACGTCGAACTTCGTTTTCATCTTCATACGTTGAATAGTGATACGGGGTTTCTGCAGCGAATTCGGCGCTGCACGTGTCTACCGCTTTATAGGTAGGAATCACCCCCGAGGCAATGCGTGCGAGACGGACTTCGTCCTCATTGCATGACCATAGATACGCAAGTTGAGCGTCTGAAAAACCTAAACGCTTTGCCCTACGCCAGCCTCGGACGGTGATCTGAGCAAGCGACTGTTGACTAAGTGTTCTTCTTTCTTCAACAATCATGAGCATCTGATCTAGAAACCAGTGATCAATTTTGCAAATTTCGTAAATTCGATCAAGGCTGATGTTGCGCAAAATTGCTTCACCTACATAGAACAAGCGCTCAGGTGTCGGAACTCCAGCTGCAGTGAGAACCTGCTCGTCAGACATCGAGCGATAGTTGAGTTCACCAGGGTCACAGTTCAACCCCATTCGCCCGTTTTCTAATGAGCGAAGCGCTTTTTGCAAGCTCTCTGGGAAAGTACGTCCGATAGACATTGCCTCGCCAACACTTTGCATTTGCGTTCCGAGAATTCCACTTGTTCCAGGGAACTTCTCAAACGCCCATCGCGGAATCTTGGTTACGACATAGTCAATGGTTGGTTCAAAACTTGCTGGAGTTTTTTTGGTGATGTCATTGGAGATTTCATCAAGCGTGTAGCCAACTGCAAGCTTGGCGGCAATCTTGGCAATAGGAAATCCAGTTGCCTTTGATGCAAGAGCAGATGACCGAGACACGCGAGGGTTCATTTCAATAACAACTTGATCGCCATTCACAGGGTTTACAGCGAACTGCACATTGGACCCACCGGTTTCCACGCCGACGCGACGAATACACGCAAAAGCTGCGTCGCGCATTTCTTGATATTCAACATCTGACAACGTCATTGCTGGGGCAACAGTTATTGAGTCACCCGTGTGAACACCCATTGGATCGACATTTTCAATTGAGCAGATAATCACGCAGTTGTCAGCGCGATCTCGCATTACTTCAAGCTCATATTCTTTCCATCCGGCAATTGAAGCCTCAATTAACACTTCGGCAATTGGGCTTGCTGCAATGCCATTGGCTACAACCGCACGGAACTCTTCTGGCGTATGCGCAATACCTGTTCCACGCCCACCAAGAATGTATGCAGGGCGAATGATGACAGGAAGACCTATTTCTTCGCGCACACGTTCAGCTTCTTCCATGTTGTGTGCAACACCGCTTCGCGGCACCTTGAGCCCTATTTCGAGCATCGCTACCTTGAATTTTTCGCGGTCCTCGGCGGTTGCAATTGCCTCTGCATTCGCTCCAATCAATTCAGGCTTGCCGGGAACACCAACCACTCCCTTTTCAAACAATGCCATCGCCAAATTGAGTGCAGTTTGTCCACCAAGTGTTGGCAACACAGCATCTGGTTTTTCGCGCTCAATGATCGCTTCAAGCACTTCTGGCGTAAGAGGCTCTATATAGGTGCGATCAGCAAAATCAGGATCGGTCATGATGGTCGCGGGGTTGGAGTTCGCCAAGATGACGCGATATCCCTCTTCCTTCAACACGCGACACGCTTGCGTACCCGAATAATCAAACTCACACGCTTGACCGATCACGATTGGACCAGAACCAATGATCAAGATGCTCTTCAAATCACTTCGACGTGGCATTACTTTGCCTCCATCAACTGACGGAACTCATTAAAGAGATACCGAGAATCATGAGGCCCCGGCCCTGCTTCAGGGTGATATTGCACACTGAACGCACGTGAATCACGTACAGACATTCCTTCATTGGTGAGATCATTCAAATTTGTGTGCGTGATGTCAGCAATGCCGTCTAGTGAAGATGCATCAACACAGAAGTTGTGGTTTTGGCTCGTAATTTCCACTGTGCCTGTACGCAAATTCCGCACGGGATGGTTTGCACCGTGATGTCCGAATGGAAGCTTGAACGTAGACCCACCTAGCGCAAGTGTGAGCAATTGATGACCAAGGCAAATACCAAATACGGGCATACCTCCATCAACAAGAGTTCGAATATGTTGTGGCGCGCCAACAACGGCTTCTGGATCACCAGGGCCATTTGACAAAAACACACCATGAGGGTTCAACGCCATCACTTCTTGCGCAGTAGTCGATGCCGGCACAACGGTGACCGTTGCAATTTCGCTGAGGCAACGCAAAATAGTTGACTTGATGCCGAAGTCATATGCCACCACTTTGTAATGCCCAGAACCGACGACATATGACTGCTTCGTCGTTACCTGATCGACAAGCGCAACTCCAGAAGTACCGACTTCATTCTTTGCCGCCTGCAACAGGGTGTTGAAATCTGTAGAACCAAAAGCTCCAGGCATCGCCCCTGTATCACGCAAAATTCGGGTAAGTCGTCGCGTATCAATTCCTGCAATGCCACTTATTCCCATGGCCTTCAAGTACGAGTCAAGTGACTGATCGCTTCGCCAATTGCTTTCTCGGCGTGCCTCTTCTCGGACAATGACTCCACGGGCATGAACTCGATTTGCCTCGTTGTCTACAGGTGTTGTTCCGTAGTTGCCGATGTGTGGCGTTGTAAACGTGATGATTTGACCTGCATATGAAGGATCAGAAATGACTTCTTGGTAACCCGTAAGCCCAGTATGAAACACCACTTCACCGCTCGAAATGGTGTTGGCTTGCGAACCAATAAGTTCACCTTCAAAAACGGTTCCATCGCGCAGCACCAACTGCCCCTCTCGCAGAGTCATCGTTGCGCCTCACCGTTCTTCACCACTACATCTCCTTCAAAAACTGTGTGTCTCACTTTGCCACGCAAGGTGCGACCAACAAAAGGAGTATTTCTGCTCTTGCTCGCCAGTTTGCTCGGGTCAACAGTCCACTCGGCTCGCATATCCACAACACACAGATTGGCAGGTTGCCCGACCTGAGGAAGTATTCCATGGCGGTCAGAGATTCCGGCTATCCGAGCAGGGTTGATAGACATCACTTTGGCAAGATCCATTGCGTTCATGGGCACCGTTGACAGCACCACACCCAATGCAGTTTCTAAACCAAGCATTCCTGGCGGTGCTTGATCTAATGGCAGTTCTTTGTCTCGCCTTACATGCGGCGCATGATCAGTTGCAACTGCATCGATAGTTCCGTCTAACAGCCCGCTACGTAGCGCCTCGATGTCTTCGGCCGAGCGCAATGGCGGATTGACCTTAAATGTGGAGTCAAAGGTGCGCAATAACTCTTCAGTCAGCGATAAGTGATGTGGCGTAACTTCTGCGGTGATCGGAAGACCTTCGCGTTTTGCCTCACGAACCAACCGAACACTTCCAGCCGTTGATAAATGCAAAAAGTGGATTTTGGCTCCTGTCAATTTTGCAAGTTCGATATCCCGGTGCACCATGAGCTCTTCTGCCAGTGCAGGCCAGCCAGGGACCCCCAACTCACTTGAACATGAACATTCGTTCATCACAGCACCAGCTGTTAGTGCCGACACTTCACAATGTTGGGCCAAGGTAATGCCAAGATCACGTGAATATTCCATAGCCCTGCGCATCAGCGCCGGGTCTTGCACACCGGACCCATCGTCTGTGAATATCTGCACTCCATGTCGAGCCAAATCAGCAAGTGGAGCAAGCGCAGACCCAGCTCGCCCAATAGTGATGCAACCGCTTGGAACCACCTCAACCAATCCGGCTCGTTTGCCTTGGGCCCGCACAAAATCAATAATCGGAATCGAATCTTGAGCGGGTGTTGTATTTGGCATTGCGACTAACGCGGTGTAACCACCAAGAGCACCTGCCCTACTTCCCGTTTCAATAGTTTCAGAATCCTCTTTACCCGGCTCGCGCAAATGAGTGTGCAAATCCACAAAACCTGGAAGCACATGACATCCTGCTGCATCAAGTAGTTGATCTTCAACCTCTGGCTTAATTGACTCCGAAAGTTCAATAATTTTGCCATTGCTAATGCGCACGTCTAATCGCTGCTCACCTTGCTGAGTGAGCACTGTAGAGCCAGTAATTACCACGTTCATCACACGCTCTCTTCCTGCAGCGAATTCAATTCGCCGCCTCTGGCAAGCACGTCGAATAACACAGCCATGCGCGCCGATACACCGTTTGCAACCTGTTTATGAATTAATGAATTTGGCAGATCCGCCGGATCAATATGCATTTCAACACCACGATTCATCGGGCCCGGATGCATTACCACCGCAGAATCTTGCAGTTTTTGCGCACGCGTCTCAGTTAGACCGAAACGATTTGAGTATTCGCCTAGATGAGGAATGAGTCCCTGATCCATCCGTTCACTCTGCAGGCGCAACATGTACAGCACATCAGTTGATGGCATTACATCATCTAATGAATGCGCAACTTTAACGGGCCATGTTTCAATATTTGCTGGCAACAGAGTTGGTGGAGCAACAAGGGTGACGTGCGCACCCAGCAGGGTAAAAGCAGCGACGTTGCTTCGTGCAACTCGGCTGTGCTTGATATCTCCAACTATGGAGACACGAAGTCCGTTCAATGCAGTGAGACCCAAGGCTTCCCGCACGGTATAGCAATCAACAATTGCTTGTGTCGGATGTTGATGCGCACCATCACCAGCATTAATAATTGACGCGCTTGTCCACTGCGAAATTTGCCATGGCACTCCGGCCGACTTGTGCCGCACAACAAATGCGTGCACACCCATGTCGGAAATAGTCTCGACGGTATCGCGCAGGCTTTCGCCTTTGTTCACACTGCTCGTTGACACACTGAATGTCATTGTTTCTGCGGATAGACGCTTTGCTGCCGTTTCAAAACTCAATCGAGTACGGGTGGAGTCCTCGAAGAACAAACTCACAACTGTCTTTCCGCGAAGGGCGGGCACTTTGGGAATTGGTCGGCGATTAATTTCTGCCATTTGAGCAGTGCTTTCCAGCAACCGCTCTAAGCCTTCTTTACCCAACTCGCCAATACTTCTTAAATGCTTCACGACTGAACCGCCGTGATCACAACTCCATCAACCGATACTTCAACTTCATCGTTGATCTGAGTTGGAATATTTTTGCCAACGAAATCTGGCCGAATAGGAAGCTCACGATGACCCCTGTCAACAATTACTGCTAGCTGCACCGATCGTGGGCGTCCAAAATTGTTTAATCCTTCAAGTGCTGCTCGCACGGTTCTGCCCGTGTACAACACATCGTCAACAAGCACTACAACTGCGCCATTGATATCGAACGGAATATCACTTATTGCGCCGGGAACAATTGGCCGCAGACCAATGTCGTCACGATGCATTGAAACATCAAGTGACCCGTTTGGCACGTTAAGCCCTGGCTCAATCTGCGCAATGCGCTCTGCCAACTGATCGGCTATCCATGTACCACCACGTTGCAGTCCAACGAGCACAACATTGTGCGCACCTTGATTACGTTCAACAATTTCGTGGGCAATTCGACTGATTGCTCGACTGACGTCGGGGCCGGACATGACGGCCTTGCCTGACGCAACTTTTATCTCTCGATTCATGAACTCTCCTCGTTTGAACCTCACAGGGCTCAATTAACGACAGGCTCACCATAGCAGTGCTAAGCCACTAGGGGTTATTTCCGTTGGTACACCACCCACCAACCGTTTTCATGAACGATACGGAAAGCGTCTTTCTCGGCGTCCCACACCTCTTGCGCCTTTTGGTCCAAGTCTCTTGGAAGCAGGACGAATTCCACTTGGTCCGCACCTGGCAGTCGATCACCTCCAGCAAAAACATCGGGCCCGTATAAGTTTCGAACGAATGGGTTCGGGAACGAATAGATCACTTTGCGCCTAGCCATTTGCGCAGTGATTGAGTGAAAGGCGCTTAATACTGCATCGTCAGGAACATATGCGATCGCTTCACGAGCGGCCACCACTGGTGCTGTTTGTGAATTCCATGATGTTGTTTTTGACCTAGCTAGCGGCAAAGGCGACCATAGGTAGCCACACACGAGAGACGAAACAATCAACAACGCACTCGCCCATCGTCGTGCCGGACGCGAAAGCCGACCAAGCGCCCAAGCCGATCCCATTACAACGCATGGAACAATAATTATTGAGTAGTGATACTGAATTTGATGTTGATACCAAAAGGTGCTGAGTACATTTGACGCGAGCATCATGACACCAACTGCAGCAAGGCTTGGCTCAATCAGAAAAACAAACCCCGCAGAGGCAAGCATTTGCCACACATACATCGGCCTATCTTCACTCCAGAGATATGAAGCCAATTTTGTGGGCTGAGTAAATGTTGTTTTGATTAACCCGGTCAAACCTCCAAATGGAATGCGCCAGGAATTTCGAAACGCGATACCAGTGAAACTACGCATGACAACTAAAAACATCATCAGCATGGTCACCAATGACACAATGCTTGTCAATAGTCCTCTTTTTCGATCAATTCTGAAGGCCACCCAAATGCCAAGTGGAATGAGCACAAAGGCCACGTCTTCCTTCACGGTCAGACTTAGTCCAACTGCGACCCAATACCAACCCCATCGCTTTGCATTTGCCGACCAAACTGCTAACGCAACAAGTGTTCCCAACGCGGCATCAGGATGAAAATTCTCCAGATTCGTCCAGCCAATAGACGGGTGCATGAGATAGACACCAGCCATAACTGCAGCCAACGCCTCACTTCGCAAACGGTCACGTGAAAACCAGTACACCGGAAGTGCGCCGACGGCAATCACGATTGACTGAACAATAAAGAGCAAAGCAGTGCTGCTCACCACCCAATACAGCGGGATCAGCAATACAAGAATGAAAGACGAATGATCGCCAAAGAGATTTCGACCCATCAACGTAACGAACGGTGAATGCCCACGCGACAGCAACCAGATGCCCTGGTCATACAGCCCAAAGTCGTAAGCAGAAGATCCCAAACCGTTGTGCACCCCAACGGTTCGAACAGAAAAATACGTTGCGTACATCACCACCATGGCCCACACGGCCAAGGTGTAGAGAGAAACGCTTTTCTTTATTGCCGAACCTTTTTTGCAATGGTTGACAAGATGCCGTTCACAAAGCGACCCGATTCATCTGTGGAAAAAGTTTTTGCCAACTCCACTGCCTCGTTCAGAATCACAGCCGTTGGCACCTCTGGACGCGATTTCAATTCAAAGATTGCAATGCGCAAAACGATGAGGTCTATGACTGGCATGCGTGCAAGTGTCCAGCCGATTGCATTCTCTGCAATGATTTCGTCTGCAATCGGCGTCACTTCGTCAACGCCAACAACGATTTCTCTTACCAAATCGTCAACCGGAAGAACTTGAGCGTCTACTACTTGATTTCCGAGTTCACTTTTTGCGTGAGCCTCATAAAGCAGGTGCAATGCACGCTCCCGCGCATCAGATCTGGCATCGGGTCCCGCCGAACGGGAAGAACGGCGGTCGGCCATGCTCAAACGCGCGTGATGTAGTCGCCGCTACGTGTGTCGACTTTTACTCGATCACCAATATTGACGAACAGCGGCACTTGAATAACTTTTCCTGTTTGCAAGGTTGCAGGCTTGCGAGCACCAGAAACACGGTCTCCCTGAATTCCAGGCTCGGTTTGTGCAATTTCCAACTCAACTGCAGCAGGAATTTCTACGCTCACAATTTCACCTTCATATGTAGCAATGATGGCAACTGCGTTCTCGATTAGGTAATCCGCTGCTTCACCAAGCGCTACAGGCTTGATGTTTACCTGGTCATACGACTCTTGATCCATGAATACGTACTCGTCGCCGTCTTTGTACAAAAACTGCATGTCACGCTTTTCAAGGATTGCCTGCTCTACTTTGACACCGGCATTGAATGTTTTTTCAAGCATGTTGTTGCTTCGCAAGTTACGCAGCTTTGAACGAACAAATGCCCCACCCTTACCTGGCTTTACGTGTTGAAATTCAACAACGGTGTACAGCGTGCCATCAAGATTGAGGGTGATTCCGTTCTTTAAGTCGTTTGTGGAGATTGCAGGCACAAGTTGTCCTTTGAGGTATGGGTGAGCGTCGTACTTCCGGTTTCATGCACCAGGATCAAGTCCTCAATGCGCACGCCACCGAGACCTACACGATAGACCCCAGGCTCCACCGTCACTACCTCTCCAGCGCGCAATGGTTCATCTGATTGCGTTCGCAGCCAAGGGGCTTCATGAATTGCAAGCCCAACTCCATGACCAGTTCCGTGAACAAATTCATTGCCAAAACCTGCCTCCGTAATTACCGACCGACAAATTCGATCGATTTCACTTGGCGCAATACCCGCCTGCACTGCGTTTACTCCTGCTCGCTGAGACTCACGCACCACTGCAAAAATTTCGCTCAACTCTGAATCAACTTGCCCAAGCAAAAAGGTGCGGGTCATATCGGAGTGATATCCATCAACCAAGCCACCAACATCAATAACCACACTGTGACCTTCACGAATCAACTCTTCTGTTGGTCTGTGGTGTGGACGTGCAGAGTTGGCGCCTGTGGCAACTATGGTTTCGTAACTCGGACCATCCGCTCCGTGTTTTCTCATGCGATATTCCAACTCATCTCGAACATCACGTTCAGTCACTGGCTCGCTCATCGCCTGCTCAAGAAGCTGTACCACCTCACTCATTGCGCGATCTGCTGCAAAAGCGGCAAAGGAGATGCGCTCGATCTCTGCATCAGATTTCACTCTACGAAGTTCTTGCACCACCCCATTTACAGGGACCAAGCGACATGAAATTGCTTGCTGATACTGCGAGTGTGTTTCTACCGATAGATCTGCGGCTTCGAATGCACAATGAGTTGCAAGATTTACTTCTTTTGCTACAGCGTGAATAGTTTCTGCTGCCGTCCGTGCTTCAACTACACGAACGTTTGCCCCGGAGCTACCCAACTGCTGAGTTGCTTGTTCAACATAACGACCATCAGTCACCAGCACAGA
The DNA here is from genome assembly GCA_017853385.1 of Ilumatobacteraceae bacterium. Classification (GTDB taxonomy): domain Bacteria; phylum Actinomycetota; class Acidimicrobiia; order Acidimicrobiales; family Ilumatobacteraceae; genus UBA3006. The sequence continues at coordinate 30,854 of JAFMJR010000004.1, forward strand.
ATCATCTGCGCGAGCGACAAGCACCGCAGATGAACCACTAAAGCCTGTGAGATAACGAATGTTGTCGTGCGAAGTAACAATCAACGTCTCGGCTTTACAGATTTCACTCAGATAAGCAATTGCGTCATCGATGCGACGGTCCACACGCAACACTGAAAATTGAGGACGAGCCATGTCTAGGCCTCGACGCTATTTGCTTGCGAGCAATCGAGCGACAGCCTGTACTGCCAACACATAACTGTTGCCACCGAACCCAGCAATAGTTCCAGAGGCAACTGGCGCAATGACACTTTCATGACGCCAAACTTCGCGTGTACTTGGGTTTGACAAGTGCACCTCAACAACTGGGCCACTAAAAGCGGCAAGTGCATCGTGAATACTCCATGCATAGTGAGTAAAGGCGCCCGGATTGATAATGATCGCGTCATACACGCCACGCGCTGAATGAACTGCGTTCACAATTTCTGCCGAACTATTGCTTTGCAAACTGTCGAGTTGTAGACCCAATTCAACAGCTGTTGAAGTTGCCGCATCCATGTGGTTGGCAAGCGTTGCAGTTCCATACACCTGAGGCTCGCGCTCACCAAGCAAGTTCAAATTTGGACCATTCAAGACCAATACGCGATTCGCTGCAGTCGCCATAGTTCTAGCGTACTTCCATTCGATTCAGAGCCGAGCGCACCGCATCAACACTGACTGCTGTTACAGGTTCAACTCCATTTATTCCATCGAGAACAAATGTCAGCCCACTCAATGCCTTTTTGTCACCATGCATTAACGCAATGAGCTCATCGTGGTGGACACCATTTGGCAGAGCACACGACAGACCATATTCGCCCTCTACCACTTGACGATGTTGGGTAACACGCTCATCTGAAATTCTTCCTAGCTCACGGGCAAGATGAGCCGCGTAAACCAGTCCAATTGCCACTGCCTCACCATGAGCAACTGAGAACTCCGTAGCGATTTCAATTGCATGCGCCAAGGTGTGTCCGTAGTTCAACAGCATTCGACGCCCACCTTCACGTTCATCTGACCCGACTATGTCAGCCTTGATTTCAACGCAACGAGCAATGCGATCGATAAGACTTAAACCCAAGAGGTCGTCTCCAACGAGAAAGTGATACTTCGCCATCTCGCCATTACCGCAGCGGGTTTCACGTGGACTCAAACTTGCCAACGCATCGGTGTCGCATAACACTCCACGAGGTTGCCAAAACGCGCCAACCAAATTCTTTCCCTCTGCAAGATTGACGCCAGTTTTTCCGCCAATTGCAGCGTCGACCATTCCGACCAAAGTTGTCGAAACATGAACTACAGCGATTCCTCGGTGCCAAGCCGATGCAGCAAAACCGGCGATGTCGGTGACCATTCCCCCGCCAACCCCAACGATCACATCATTGCGTGTCAGTCCAAACGATGCGCACTCTCGCATGATCATTTCAAACGTGGCAATGGATTTGAATTCTTCGCCTAATCCGATGTTGATAGTGCGAACGGATATTCCGGCATTCACCAAGTCTTCTTCTACCGAAAACGGAATCGTCGCCTGCGTAACCACAATTGCCCGCTTTGCAGTTGCCGGAACCAATTGAGCGATTTGTTTACGAATACCAGCACCGATCACCACGTTGTAGGAGCGCTCACCGAGCTCCACCCGTACTGTTCGCTGATTATTCATCACTGCCATCAGACCGTAGTTCGTCTACGACTTGTGAACATACCTTTGCTGCACTCTTACCCCGCGTGTCAATGCGAATATCAGCCACTTGTTCATACCAAGAAGCACGCTGTTCGCTTAGTGACTTCAACGTTTGCTCTGCATTTCCGTCAAGCAACGGTCGAGCAACGCCAGACTTTGTGCGAGCGACCAAATCTTCAATCGAGGCATCCAGCCAAATCACTCGGGTGGCGCAATCTTGAAACATTTTTCGATTTGATTCGGAGATCACGGCCCCACCACCAGTTGCCAACACAACGTTTGACGTGCCTGAGCACAAAGCCTCTTGAATTGCTTCGGTTTCATACGACCTGAACACCTGCTCACCATCTTGAGAAAAAATGTCACGCACCGACTTACCGGCTTTCTGCGTGATTAATTCGTCTGAGTCAACAAAGGCATACCCAAGTTCCTGAGCAACTCGCTTTCCCACCGTGGTCTTCCCAGACCCCATTAACCCAACAAAAACGATTGCTTGTCGTGCGCTCACTGGATGGATGCAGCGAAAGCCGCCGCGTTGCGTACAAATTCTTCTACTGAGTCACCACCGAATTTGCGCTGAGCTTCAGTTGCGAGGACAAGCGCGACCATAGTTTCTGCAACAACACCCATAGCTGGAACTGCAGTTACGTCAGTTCGCTCCTTGAAGCTGACAGTTTCTTCCTTCGTAACCGTGTCAATGGTTTTAAGAGTTGGACGATTCAGCGTTGCCAACGGTTTCATCGCTGCGCGAACCACCATTAATTCGCCTGTAGTCATGCCGCCTTCAGTCCCACCAGCAAGTGTGGTTTCTCGACGATACGAGTTAGCTGCTTCATCCCACGAAATCGCGTCATGAGCCAAACTTCCACGACGACCAGCAACTTCAAAGCCATCGCCAATCTCTACACCCTTGACCGCTTGAATACTCATAATTGCTTGTGCCAACAAGCCGTCAATCTTGCGATCCCAATGCACATAACTGCCAAGACCAACCGGTAATCCGTACGCAAGTACTTCAACCACGCCACCGAGACTGTCGCCATCTTTTGCCGCGGCTTCAATCTCGGTGACCATTGCCTGTTCAGCATCTTTATTAAATGCACGAACCGGTGACTCATCTACAGCAGGAAGATCTTTAATTGTTGGCCGCAAGGTTGAAGTTGACTTTGCTGCACCCATTTGCGTGACATGCGACAAAATGTCAACTCCAATTTGTTTGAGCAGTAGTTTTGCCAGTGCCCCGGCAACTACACGTGCTGCGGTTTCTCGTGCGCTTGCACGCTCAAGCACGTCGCGCGCATCGGTAAAACCATATTTCTGCATACCGGTTAAATCTGCATGTCCAGGACGTGGTTGGGTCAGCGGCTTCTTGGTCGCACCAGGAGCAGGAGACATCTCTTCGTGCCATACATCGCTACGGAACCACTCAGAGTTCTTAATTTCAATAGCAACTGGCGAACCAAGAGTTCGACCGTGGCGAATTCCGCCAATCAACACAATTTCGTCTTGTTCAAAACGCTGACGAGGCCCGCGTCCGTAGCCAAGGCGACGGCGACCCAATTCATGCTGAATATCTTCGGCAGTTACTTGCAGGCCAGAGGGCAAGCCTTCAACGATGACCACAAGTGCCTGGCCATGACTTTCACCCGCTGTGAGATAACGCAACATGACCTACAGGCTACCCGTGCACTTGTTCAGGATTCAGGACAATTAATCGAAGCGTTGCGCAAGCGCAGACAGCGCTGCATCACGCATGACATCGGGGTCTGGGCTCATTCCACACCACAATTGCTCCTGTCGAACTGCCTGATAGATCAGCATCCATAGACCATCAACGGTTTGCGCACCAACAAGTTGTGCCTGATGCAATAACGCCGTGCGAAGCGGGTGATACACCGCGTCCAACACCACAAGCGATGAATGCAAGTACGCAGGATCGACTGCCTGCTCGTCCGTACCCATACCCACAGATGTGGTGTTGATCAACAATGTCGCGTCCTTGATATCGCTTAGTGATCCAACGCGAGCAACCGTTGCACATTTGGCGGCACTTTGTGCACGAGATTCAGTGCGGTTGATAATGGCAATATCTGCTGCACCACGATTTCCCAAAGCAGCAATAACTGCACGTGCAGTGCCGCCAGCCCCAACCACAACTGCACGACAATTTTCTATAACGGCGCCAAACCGCGCAAGGGCATCGCAGCAGCCATCTCCGTCTGTATTGGCCCCACGCATAACTCCTGTGCCATCAAAAATGATGGTGTTCACCGAACCCGATTTTTGTGCAACTTCGTCCATGCTTTTTACCAATGCAAAAGCTGCATCTTTATGCGGCATGGTGATACTGAGGCCGAGCATGCCAGCATCTCGCGATGCAAATACTTCTTCTTCGAAGAACTGTGACTCTACGTCTATCGCCACGTACCGCCAAGGTTTAGACATTTTTGCGAAGGCGGCATTATGAATTGCTGGCGACAAACTCTGAGATATGGGAGAGCCCAAAACTGCGGCAATCGTTTTTAATTTCTTATTCACGTTTGTCCTATTTGCTGTTATGGCAACAAGCCAGCTTGGCGAGCAGTTTCAACATTGGCTTCATGCTGCGCAAGCGTTACAGCAAATGCATGACCACCATCTTTGTCTGATAACACGTAGTACAGATATCGACACGGCTTTGGCACGTTGGCGCACAATGGGTCTGTGCCTGCGGGATTTGGAGCAGGATTCAGCGCAGCGATGATTGATGCACGCCCCGGGTTTGCTATTGGCGTTGGCGGCAATCCTTTGTTGAGGTAGGTGTTGTATGGACCTTCAGTCGACTTCAACGTTGCAAAGTCGGTATCTGCTGGCGCGTTGTACAACAGGGTCGCATCTATTTGCAGCGGCATTTTGATTTCAAGACGGTTATAGATGACTCGAGCAATTTTTGCTCGATCTGCATCGACTTTTGCCTCACGCTCAATCATTGATGCAACGATCAACACTTTGTATGGCGTGAGTCCGACTTTTGCTTCAGCGTCGTCAAGTCCTTCTTGGGAAGCTACTCGAACCATTTGCTTGGCGAGTTGCTGCACCACCTGCAACTCATTTTGGTCACCCGAAATTTGATATGTGTCAGGAAACAACAGTCCTTCAAGCGAGGTCTGACCTGCTGGTCGGTATTTGGTCTCCACTGATGGATCACTGGCCATAGCTATGAATTGATCTGCATTCAGCCGCAGTGTTTTCTCCGCCAAGCGCTGCCCCATTTGCGCAACGGTAAAACCTTCAGGAAATGTAACTTTTTGATAACTCGCTGAAGGTGGTGTTTTGAGCACCGCCATGATGTTGCCCATGTGGTCTTTTGGCAACAACGTGTAGTAGCCAGGAATCAACTCGATTCCACCTTTGCGCGAGACATACCAACTAAACACACTGGACCGCGAAATAAAACCTTCACTTGCAAGTCGGTCACTCACTGAATCAATGGTGTCACCTTCGATAACAGTAAATGACTTCGCATCACCAATTCCCGACGGATTCACTTGGTGTACGTACCACAGCCCAATCGCGCCCATAAACAGCGTGACTGCTGCAACTGCAATTGCCACAATGTGTAACGGACGAGCGAGAGTTCGAAGATCATTAGGAAGTTCATCAACGTCGATGTTTTCCGACCGCGGCAAAGCACCCGGATTGTCCCACGGATCCTCGTACCAATCTTGAGCCGGTTGATCTTGCGACTTGCGAATCTTGATTAATGGATCAATCATGCTCGGCGTCTTTCGCAGAATTGCGGCCATCTAGCCACGACTGAAGCAACACAGCGGCAGCTACTTTGTCGATCACTTTGCGACGCTCTTGCGCGTTCAAATTCTGTTGCATGAGTACGTGATCTGCAGTAACTGTTGTGCGGCGTTCGTCAAAAGTAAGCACCGGCACAGATAACACGCTAGTCAGTTGATCTACTTCAATAAGGGCAGACTTTGCGGCTTCACCCATTGATCCGTTCATGTTGAGCGGTAGTCCAACAACGACACATTCAATTTCGTACTCTTCAACGATTCGCGCAATCGCCTGATGATCGGTCGCTCGCGAGCCTGATCGCTGCAGAACAACAAGAGGTGTCGCAATTGTCCCACTGCGATCGCTTGTCGCAAGACCGATTCGTTTACTCCCGAGATCTACCCCGAGTGCACGCACGTTATGAACCAGACACCCTGCCCAAGGCTGCACGAGCCAGATTCAACGCCTCATCAAGTGCTGCGGGGTTCTTGCCTCCGGCAGTTGCGATGTCGCCCTTGCCGCCGCCGCCACCTCCAACTGCTTTTGCCGCATCCTTAATCAAATCTCCAGCGGGGACTTGCAGCCCGTTGCCGACAGCAGCAACTAGCGCAACACCGCCAGTATCGGTTACTCCGCCGAGCACAACTGCACGGATCGACGCATTTTGACGGATTGCAAGAGCGAGTTCACGCAGATCATTTGGAGAGAGCCCATCAACACGACTCACTACATTTCCGTTATCGGCAAGAGCGACTAGTTCACCTGCACGAGATCGTGCCTGTGCTGAACGCAACTGCTTAATCTCTTCCTGCAAAGCCTTTACTTCATCAATCTTTCGCTGCACCGTTGACACAATGTCGTTAGGTTGTGTACCAAGCAGTTCCGATGCATCGGACAACGTGCGAGTTGCATCAAGCAAATAATTGAAGGTGTTTTCTCCCGTCACCGCCTCAATCCGGCGAAGGTTTGAACCAATTGACGACTCTGAAACCACCTTGATGATCCCGATATCACCTGTGGCCTTAACGTGAGTTCCACCACACAATTCGAAAGTCTTTCCAGCCTCAAGTACCCGAACCATGTCGCCATATTTATCGCCAAAGAATGCAATAGCACCTGCAGCAGTTGCTTCGTCTTTAGACGTTTCGTAGTTCTTGGTAAGGGAGTTGGCAAATACCTGCTCATTTGCCAGACGCTCGATACGTTCAATTTCTTGCGAGCTCACCGGTGCGTAGTGACTGAAGTCGAAACGCAAACGTTCAGGTGAGACCAGAGAGCCTGCTTGCTTTACGTGGTCACCAAGCACCTCACGTAGCGCCCAATGCAAAATATGTGTCGCAGTGTGATTGCGTCGTGTGGCGTCTCGATCTTCAACATTGATCTCTGCTAGCGCAGTCTGCCCCGCTGTTACAGATCCTCGAATGATTTTGCCTATGTGCTTGCGCAGACCCGGCAGAGCAAACGTTGTGTCAAGCACTTCAATTTCACCAGTTGGTGTGGTGATTTTGCCTACGTCGCCTACCTGACCACCGCTCTCGGCATAGAACGGCGTGACGTCCAAAAACACATCGACATCTTCTTGCTCGCCATCTTGCACCGGAATAACAGCAAGAACTTTTGCTTCGCATGCTGTTGACTCGTAACCAACAAAGTCGGTGATGCCATGCGTTTCCATGACTTGGCGATAGGCCTCAATTGTTGACTCGCTCACCTTTGCACCCTTGCGAGCGCTTTTCGCACGATCGCGCTGTTCACCCATGGCCTGCTCAAAACCCGAGACATCAACACGTACATTGCGCTCACCCGCAATTTCTTGCGTGAGTTCTAGCGGGAATCCGTATGTGTCGTGCAATAAGAACGCAGAAGGTCCAGCAAGTTCCTGCGTTCCCGAAGACAATTCGTCTTCCAAAATAGTCAGACCAGTTTTGAGCGTTTGACGGAATCGCTCTTCTTCCTTAGTCATTACTCCAAGAATGAAATCTTTGTTGCCCAGCAAGTCTGGATAAGCAGCAGACATGATGTCGATTGCAGTTTCGGAGAGCTTTGGCATTACCAGTTTTTCAGTACCAAGCAAGTAAGCATGCCGAACCGCACGACGAATGATGCGTCGCAGAACGTATCCGCGGTTTTCATTAGATGGAAACACTCCATCGTTGATCAGCATCGTTGCAGAGCGGGCATGTTCGGCAAGAACTCGAAGGCTAAAGCTGTCGCGATCGTCGTAATTTCCAATTTGATATTTGCGGCTAGTGAGCGATTGCCCTTGCTCAATTAACGGAAACAGCACATCGGTTTCCCATACCGAGTCAGTTCCTTGCATGAGAGCAAGAATTCGTTCAAGACCAGCACCAGTGTCAATTGATGGTTTTGGCAGCGGCGTGCGAGTTCCATCTTTTGCTTGGTTGAACTGCATGAACACCAAGTTCCAAAATTCCAAGAAGCGATCACCATGCGGATCGTGCAACGGGCCACCTTCAGGACCAAAAGCTGGTCCGCGATCAATATGAATTTCTGAGCACGGTCCGCATGGCCCCGTCTCGCCCATTTGCCAGAAATTGTCTTTGTCTCCTAGACGCTGAATGCGATCCATTGGCACGCCAACTTGCTCGTGCCAAATCGCTTCTGCTTCATCATCGCTTTCATGAACGGTGATCCACAATCGATCTCCGTCAAAACCAAATACTTCGGTAACAAGTTCCCACGACCATGGAATGGCATCGCTCTTGAAATAGTCGCCAAACGAAAAGTTGCCCATCATTTCGAAGAACACCAAATGGCGCTTTGTGCGGCCAACATCGTCTAGGTCATTGTGCTTGCCGCCAGCACGTGCACACTTTTGCACTGTGACTGCTCGACTGTATGGAGCTTGTTCGTCTCCGACAAAATATGGCTTAAAGGGAACCATGCCTGCCACGGTGAACAACACCGTCGGGTCGTGAGGAATCAGGCTTGCGGATTTAACTCGTGAGTGACCCTTATCGGCGAAAAACCCAGAGAAGGATTCGCGCAAATCATTTGCGGAGGAAATTTGGCGACGTGGTGCAGACATTTCAGACCAGTCTAGTTCGCAGGTAGAAAATGGCTAGTTCTGATTTTGGGTAACCGTGACAGATTCGGACTCAAAGTGAATTACTTCTTCATTTTGACGCAAATTACGCACGATCTCTACACCCTGCTGAACGAGTTTTACTGCACCCTCTAACACGTCGGCTGCAATTTGACCTGGAGTTAATTGCTCTGCGGCTGCACGTGCCTTGTTCTTTGCGTAGCGAACTCCGAATACCCCTGCGAATGCGCCAAGCACAAACCAAAACAGTCGCTTCATCATTGCTTTCACCTTCCGCAATACAACAGTGAACTATCGGTCGTTTTTACCTGGCCGGTAGTACGGAGTCTGTGGCACAGCCCGCCCTTCAGTGTGCGCAGGTAAATAGCTCTGTTCCACCGTCTCGCCGTGCAATTGTGCATCGTGAGGCGACTGATAATCCACGCCGTGGCCAATTTGTGCTGCCCCCGAATAGTGGGCGTCTCGCAAATGAGCTGGCACTTCAACCTCTACACCGTTTCGAATATCTGCCCGCGCATCCCAAATTGCTCGCGCAGAACTGTTGCTCTTCGGAGCTCGCGCCAAATAGATAGCGCATTGTGAAAGGTTGAGTTGAGCCTCCGGCAGCCCGACATGATCTACAGCCTGAGCGGTAGCTACGGCAATGACTAACGCCTGTGAGTCGGCGATGCCAATATCTTCGGAAGCAAAAATAATCATGCGACGCGCGATAAACCGTGGGTCGTCGCCAGCTTCCAGCATTCTCGCCAACCAAAACACCGCAGCATCGATATCGCTACCCCGCATGCTCTTGATGAATGCCGAGACAACGTCATAGTGATCATCGCGACCATAGCGAAGCGAACTCACTCCCAAAGCTGCCTCAACGTGGTCAATCGTCACCTGTTCAGGGCGAGCAAGTGCACACGCAACCTCGAGCGCAGTAAGACTTTGACGACCATCACCTCCAGAAAGCTGCATCAATTTTTCCATTGCTTCTGGTGTTGCATTCAACCCTTCAGCCTCTAACCCACGCTGAAGCAGCACTCGAATATCACGAGGCTGTAGAGGCTCCAAACGAAACAACGTGCTTCGACTTCGCAGCGGAGCGTTCACTTCAAAGTATGGATTTTCTGTAGTTGCCCCAATCAGCGTGATCACACCACTTTCAACCGAAGGTAACAACGCATCTTGCTGTGAAGTTGAAAAACGATGAATCTCATCAACGAACACAATTGTTGAGCGTCCATGTTGCCCAAGGCGCTCAGTTGCACGCTCAATTGCTTCGCGCACATCTTTAACCCCAGATGTCACTGCTGAAAGGCGCTCGAAAGCCCGATTCGTAGTAAGCGCCACGACTTCAGCAAGTGTGGTCTTTCCCGTACCAGGTGGACCCCACAAAATCACCGACGATAAACGATCAGCCTCAATCAACTTGCGCAGCGGTGCACCTGGTGCAACCAGATGCTGTTGACCAACAACTTCATCAAGACTTCGAGGACGCAATCGCGCAGCAAGCGGTGCTTGGCCACGCAAGCGATCGTTTACTGCAGCAGTAAACAAATCATCGGCGCGTTCCACCGAATTGGTCCTAACTTTTTGCCGGAGGTGGAAGCAGTCGAATTCCCAACTCGTTTAACTGTGCTGGGTTCACCTGCGTAGGCGCATTTGTCATTGGGTCACCACCAGACTGTGTCTTTGGGAAAGCAATAACTTCGCGAATATTTTCTTCACCAGCCAAAATTGCAACCAGGCGGTCCGTTCCAAATGCGAAGCCTCCATGCGGTGGAGCGCCATATTTAAATGGTTGCAAAAAGAAACCAAATCGACGATCAGCGTCTTCGTCAGAAATTCCAAGTTGACGGAATACTCGGCGTTGCATTTCTGGCTCGTGAATACGAATTGACCCTGATCCAAGTTCCCATCCATTGAGAACCAGGTCGTATGCGAGAGCGCGCACCGACATTGGGTCGGACTCCAAACGCTCAATGTCTTCAGGGTGTGGTTGACAGAACGGGTGGTGACCTGGCTGCGGTTTACCTGTAGTTGGGTTGATACCTACAAATAGCGGGAAGTCAATTACCCAAACATACCGGTAAGGACCTTCGTGCACTGGAGGACGGCCAATGTCGTTGCGCAGTGTTCCGAGCACATCACACGTCGTAGCCCACGTATCGGCAACGAGCAACAACAAGTCACCAGATTGAGCACCCATTGTTGTGATTAGCGAGGTGCGCTCTGCATCACTGAGAAACTTTGCGACTGGAGAATCAAGTGAAAGATCGTCTCCAACTTTCATCCACACAAGTCCCTTAGCGCCAATCTGCTTAGCGCGATCAGTTAACGCATCTAACTTGTTGCGGCCAAACGCTGCTGCATCTGGATAGGTTTTCGCATCTACACGAATGCCCTTAATGGACTGTGCCTGCGAGAAAGCCTTGAATTCGGTGCTTGCAAACACTTGCGTCAGTTCAATGAGCTCCATGCCAAAGCGCATGTCCGGTTTATCCAAACCAAAACGATTCATTGCATCTAGCCAAGTGATTTGCTCAATCTGAGGTGGTCGCTCGCCTAGCACTGCTTCTGCGGCTGCCATCACTGCTTCGCTAATTGCACCAAGGACATCGTCTTTGGTAACAAAACTCATCTCAGCATCAAGCTGCATAAATTCATATTGACGATCTGCACGCAAATCTTCGTCGCGCAAGCATCGAGCGATCTGGTAGTAGCGATCGATTCCGGCCACCATGAGCAATTGCTTCCATAATTGCGGCGACTGCGGCAGCGCGTAAAAAGATCCTGGCTCTTTTCGTGAAGGCACAAGAAATTCGCGTGCTCCCTCTGGAGTGCTCGGCATGAGGAAAGGAGTTTCAACTTCAACAAAGTTTTGCGCTTCCATTGCCCGACGAATAGCTGAGTTCACTTTGGCACGTATACGCAGGTTGCGCTGCATACGCTCGCGACGAATATCGAGATAGCGATACTTCAATCGAACATTTTCATCTACATCGTCTGCGCGAGCATCAATTGGAAATGGCGGAGCTTCTGCAGAATTGAGGACCACCACTTTGCAATCGGTTAATTCGACATCACCTGTTGCGAGGTTTTTATTGACAGTGCCCTCTGGGCGAGCTTGAACTCGGCCAGTTATTTGCACAACCCACTCCGACCGCACATCGGTTGCATTGTCAACCACACACTGCACTACACCGCTGTAATCGCGGACATCCAAAAACGCCAGGTGCTCACCATGTTCACGCCTACGGGCGATCCAGCCGCAGACCGTGACTGTTGAACCAATGTGCTCTGAGCGCAAGCTTCCACAAAGTTGCGTTCGCAGTGTTGTTGCCTCGCCTAGAGGCCGAAGTGAAGACGACATGAGGCTTTCAGCCTAGTTTGCAGATTGAAATTTACTGACTTCATTTTGCACCGCCGTAAGCAAGTCGGTGCGATTGACGCTGTACTGCTCGCCAGAATTCATAGGCCGGATCAGCACCTGACCTGACTCCAACTCGTTGGTACCAATGATGATTGCCACCTGAGCACCACTGCGATCAGCCGCTTTCATCTGAGCCTTCATACTGCGATTATCAAACGCGCGGTCTGCTCCAATTCGAGCGCCGCGCAATTGGTTGCAAATTTTTGCTGCTTCTAATCCGCCAGTCGTATCAACAACGAATGCAAACACCTCTCCAGATGGTGCTGGAAATACCTGCTCGGCATCACATGCCAACAGTGTTCGATCAAGGCCGAGCGCGAATCCAATTCCTGCTGTTGCTGGACCGCCCAATTCCTCCACTAAACCGTCGTACCTGCCACCACCACCAATTGCAGTATGGGCTGCCTGTAACGCCGTGCTGACAAATTCAAATGTTGTGCGACGGTAGTAGTCGAGCCCACGAACCAATCGATCATCAATGACGTACTTAATGCTTTGCGCATCAAGTGCGCTCAGCACAGCGGCAAAATGCTCTGCAGCGGAGGCACTGAGATAATCACGTATGCGTGGAGCATTTGCAATGATCGTTTGATCCTCACGACGCTTCGAATCGAGAACACGCAGCGGGTTCTTCAGCAATGTTGCCTGTGATTCTTCGGAAAGCGATTTGTGATGTTGCTCAAAATACTCGCGCAACACATCAGTGAATTTCTGACGGTCTCCTGCATCGCCGAGCGAATTAATGGACAGTTGAACATTTCTTAAGCCAAGTCGCTCATAAAACTGCGCTGCGAGCGCGATTACTTCAGCATCGAGATACGGGTCTTCGACTCCAAGCACTTCAATACCTACTTGATCGAATTGCCTGTACCTACCCTGCTGAGGTTTTTCGTACCGAAAGTTAGGGCCCGCATACCAAACCTTCCATGGCGTCGTTGGCCTGTGTTGAACAAAGGCGCGACACACACTTGCGGTCTGTTCTGGTCGCAATGCGATTCGGCGACCGCCTTTGTCTTCAAAGTCGTACATCTCTTTGGTGACAACATCTGTCGCCTCACCCAGTCGAAGAAACACGCCAAGATCTTCAAACATTGGTGGGATGATTAGCCCATAGCCAGCTTCTTCAACCACACCGGCAAATACATCTTGGAATTTGCGCCATCGCGCCGCATCAGGCGTCAAGATGTCCCGTGTACCCGGGCTAGTTGAAAACGAGTTCACGCAATAACACTAGATGCTGGATGATCTCCAGCCATGACACGGTATGCGTCGTATACCGAATCGATTCGCTTAATCGTACGCAAAACCGACTGCAAGTGGCTCGGATCTGCAAACTCAAACTCGAAGCGCATTCGTGCAACACGGTCGGCACCAGTGTGTGTCGAGCAAGCAACAATGTTTACATGCTCCTCACTGAGCGCGTTGGCTACATCTCGCAACAGTCGAGAGCGGTCGATAGCAACTACTTCAACCGCTGCAACATAACTGGCATTGCTTACGCTGCCCGCCCACTCAACGTCAACCATGCGACCAACATGTTGACTTGCCGCTGAAATAGAAACAGAGCAATCTGCGCGATGGATGTTGACAACATGATCTTGCGTCAAAAATCCGACAATTTCGTCTCCTGGCACTGGCGTGCAACATTTCGACAGTCGAATGATGGACCCAGACATTCCTTCAACATGAATTCCGGAAACTTGATCGTTGTTTTGGCCAGAGTCAAGCCTCATTCCAACTGAAAGTTGTTCGCCAAATCCTCCATCGCGCATGAGACGGCTGATTCTTCCTGCTAATGATTCTGCAGATACGTGGCCCTCACCGATAGCTCTGAACAATGTGGTGTCATCGGCATAATTCATGGCCTCGCGTTCACTCGCGAATACTTCTGAGGACAACACACGCTGAACAGGTAGTCCGTGCTTACGCATATGTTCAACCAAATCATCGCGACCCGTCTCAACCAGGTCTTCCATTCGCTCACGCGAAAACCACTGTTTAATCTTGCTCTTCGCCTTTGGCGACACCACGAAATTCGCCCACTCTTCAGATGGGCCAGCGTCTTGTGCGGTACTTGTGAGAATCTCGCAGGTATCTCCTGAGTTCAGTCTCGAATCAAGTGCAACAAGTCGACCATTGACGCGCGCACCAATGCAGTTGTGGCCAACTTCTGTGTGCACGCCGTAAGCAAAGTCAACAGGTGTTGAGTCAAGAGGAAGCGCAATCACTCTTCCCTTTGGAGTAAAGACGAATAACTCATCTTGCTCAAGATCGGTTTTTAGACTCTCAAGGAACTGTCGTGGGTCCGATACCTCGTCTTGCCAATCAATAATGCGATTGAGCCAATCGATATCAGAACTTGCTACTCCGTCTTTGTACGACCAGTGAGAGGCAACACCCCACTCAGCGCGTTGGTGCATGTCGCGGGAACGTATTTGTACTTCAATTGGCTTTCCCCCAGGACCAATAACCGTTGTGTGCAGTGATTGGTACAGGTTGAACTTCGGCATTGCGATGTAGTCCTTAAAGCGACCAACGACCGGTTTCCAATGACCGTGAATAGCACCTAGAGCGCCGTAACAATCCTTCACCGAATCAACCACAATTCGAATAGCCATGAGGTCAAAGATCTCGTCAAAGTCGCGACCTTTTTGCACCATCTTTTCGTACAAACTCCACAAATGCTTCCCGCGCGCCGTGAGTTCAGCATTGATATTCACGGCGTTTAGCCATGTATTCACCTGACCAAGCGCCTTAGCCAAATACACATCGCGCTCAGGCGCACGAATTGACACCAAATGCTCAAGTTCGGCATATCGCTTCGGGAAAAGTGCAGCAAAAGACAGATCTTCAAGCTGCTGTTTCATCTCTTGCATACCAAGTCGATGTGCAAGTGGTGCATAAATGTCGAGCGTCTCTTGCGCAACCCTGCGTTGCTTATCCACAGAAGCAGAGGCAATTGTTCGCATATTGTGCATGCGATCTGCCAACTTGATGATGAGCACCCGCATGTCTTTTGCCATGGCGACCAACATCTTGCGCATCGTTGCTGCTTGCTGAGCCTCACGTGAATCAAACTGCAATCGCTCAAGCTTGGTTAAACCATCAACGATGCCTGCTACTTCTGAACCGAACCTTGCCTCAACATCGGTCAAAGTAATTTCCGTGTCTTCAACTGCATCGTGGAGAAGAGCTGCGACTAACGAAACCTCATCCAAACCGATTTCGGCAACAATTCGAGCCACAGCAATTGGGTGACTGATATACAACTCACCACTCATTCGCGACTGGTTGATATGGGCTGCTGATGCCATTTCGTAGGCAGCGTTTATCAGCGAAACGCTCCCCTTTGGGTTTCGCCGCTTATATGCCGACAGCAGCGGAACAAGATCTTCGACTACCGCAGACTGATTTCTTCGCCAAGGAAGAACTCGCGACGTCGTGCTCATGTGGAGCGTTTCCTATCTGCGCTGTTTTTTACGTGGTCGTGGCGGATGACTGAGAGCTGCGGACACCGAGGCGACTTCACGAGAAGCGTTTTCAGACGCACGCTCACTGGAAACCTCAGCAGCAACAACTCGCGCGGCTTTCTTTCCCGTGCCAGCAATTCGCGCCATTTCATCACCTAAATGCAGCTCGTTTGCCATTGATTTGAATTTAGTTTCACGTGTTTTCAAAATTCCAAGTAATGGCGTCGCGATATAGATGGATGAATACGCTCCGAGCATCAATCCAACAAGCAATGCAAGGGCAAATTCCTGAAGCGCAACAGCACCCAGAACCCAAGAGCCAAGCACGAGCAATGAAAGCACTGGCATCACTGCGGCAAGCGATGTGTTGATTGAGCGCATCAACACTTGATTCATAGAAATATTCGTAATGTCGCCATAGGACACACGCGAAGCCGAAAAACGCTTGGTGTTGTCGTGCACTTTGTCAAACACCACGATGGTGTCATACAGAGAGAAACCCAAAATGGTGAGGAATGCAATCACCGTTGCTGGGGTGACTGAGAAACCAATCACCGAATACACGCCGACGCTGATTAATACGTCATGGGCCATGGCTGCGATCGCCGAAACTGCCATTTTCCATTCGAACCGCCATGCGATGTACAGCGAAACAACCAGGAAGAATACGAGCAGAGCACGCACTGCTTTTTCGGTAATACTTCGCCCCCACGATGAACTCACCAGCGCAACGCTGACATCATCTGTTTTCACTCCAGCCTTTTCCGCCAATGCCGTCTGAACTGCAGACTTCACTGCCTCAGACTCAGCTCCAACTTGAGCACGAATTCGATCACCGTCTGATCCATTAAGCACTTGAATCTTGGCATCACCCGAATCGACTCCGTTTTGGTCAAGTATCGCCTGCACATCTTCAACGGTCAACGTTGCAGCCGGAACCTCCCAAGCAACGCCACCTTCGAAGTCCATTCCCAAGTTCAACCCACGGGTAAACAAAGACACCACAGTGATCACCATGAGTGCAATTGAAATTCCGAACCCCAGCCAGCGACGACCAAAAAAATTGAACGTGGTTTCGCCTCGATATAAACGACCAAGATTTCCACTCATGCCGCCACCTCCTTTGCAACCTTCACGCCAAGCACGTTTCTACCTGCCATGAACTTTGAACGCGCAAGCAACAGCATTGCTGGTCTTGTGAATAGATAGGCCACGAAAATATCTGAAAGTGTTGAAAGACCTAAGAAGAAGGCGAACCCGCGAACAGAGCCGACAGTCAATTTCCACAAAATGATTGCGCCAATAAACGAAACGGTGTCTGCAGCCACAATTGTTCTCCAAGCAGAAGCAAAACTTCGCTGCGCCGCTCCACGCATGGTCTTTCCACTTACCAACTCATCTTTGAGACGCTCAAAGAACACTACGTACGAGTCGACAGTGACACCAATGGAAACGATGATTCCCGCAACTCCCGAAAGCGTGAGCGCCAAACCATTTGTTTTGGACAAATAAGCAATGATGCTCCAGAGGAATACGCCAGATACCGCTAAACCACCGATCACCACAATCGTGAGCAGTCGGTAATAGAAGAAAAAGAACAACATCACGAGCAAAACACCAAATAGACCAGAGATAATTGCGGCGCGAAGCGAGTCTTTACCAAGAGTTGGTGAAACTGTTTGCACTGTTGCAACATTGAACTTCACCGGAACCGCACCGAACTCAAGAATCTTTGCTAGATCGCGCGCTTCAGCTTCGGTGAAGCTTCCAGAGATCTGCACTGTTCCACCTGTGAATTCCGCTTGTTGCACCACTGGTGCCGAAATCACTGTGCCGTCGAGCGCAATGGCAATTTGGCCTGTTGGGCAGGTTGCATCTTTGTTAAAGCAACGTGTTGATAATGCGTTCCAAATGTCTTCGCCTGCTGAGCCCTTCAACAAACCAACTACAACACTCCACTCGCCATTGTTGATTTCGGCTGTCGCGTCATTACTAAACACCAATCCGGAAGCGCCTGCAGGACCCGCCGAATACACGTCCCCTTTATTTCCGAGCAGCACGACTGTCGCATTCGGGTCGTTTGCATCCTGATTAGCAAGAATCTCATCCAAAGATGGCGAGTCGGTTGTTGCGCCCGCAACGGTGGTGCTTGCTGCTGTAGTTGTAGGTGGCGCAGTGGTCACAGGAACTGTTGTGGCTGTAACTCGACGAGCACTACCTGGGCCACTTGGCGCTGGCAATGTGGAATCAACAACCGATGTTGCACTACCCGGAACAGTCGTTGCACCGGGAAGCGTTGTTTCGGTAGTTGGGTTGATGGTGCCTGCTTGCAACACAGGACGCAACAGCACCTGGCCCTGTTTGCCAATAATGTCGAGTGCTCGCTGCTGGTCTTCCACACCTGGAAGGTTCACCACAACGGTGTCACCTTGGCGAATGATTTCAGGTTCAGCAACGCCGATTGAATCCACTCGCGACCGAATAATGCTTACAGCAACGTCAAGCGCTTTCGCATCGTAAGAACCTTCTGGCTGCAACGTGACTGATGCTCCGCCTTGAAGATCTAAACCAAGTGATGGGACATTGCCTGCGACGAGATTGCCAACAAGCAATCCCAACACCACAACAATTACACCAACGAGCGAAAGAACTAAACGTCGAACCATGCTGAATGTTTTCTACTTCTGCTCTGCAGTTGGGTTAGCTGGATCTGGAGTTTTCCCCGCGACAGCCGAGCGATTGATACGGAATTCAACACCGGTATTGGCCTCAAACCAAATGTATGGCTTGTCGTCTTCAATCTGTGAGATGTAGCCATAAATACCTGAATTCAGAACGACATGATCGCCTTCAGCCAATGCGCTCTGCAATTCTTTTGCCTCACGGGCCCGTTTACGTTGCGGGCGGATGAGCACGAAATACATCGCGCCAAAGATGACAATGATTGGCAAAAAACTCAGCGGGGAGCTCGAACTTGACGATGAACTCGCTGCGGCAAGTACTGAATTGATGTGGAACATAGGCATTGACTCTACTAGCCAAGGCCATGCCAACAGGGTCGCTTGTTGTGGATCTACGAAGCAGTTGAGCCCATTGCGTTGCCCCAAACTGCAAGAATCTCTTGCCTCAAGGAGGCGAATGATCCCTCAATGATTGCCCTACGCATGTGGTTCATTAGCTCAATCGTCCAAGCCACGTTGTGCAAAGAAACGAGACGTGATGCAGTTGGCTCTCCCACTTGAAACAGATGTCGAATGTAGCCGCGCGTATGTCGTCGACACACCATGCATGAACATCGCGCATCAATTGGATCATCGCTTAGTACGTACTCTGCACGTTTCAAATTGACACGACCAGTTGAAGTCAGCGCCGTTCCATGGCGCCCAAGTCGGGTTTGCAATACGCAATCAAATTGGTCAACTCCAAGGTTCACGGCTTCAACCAACGATGCGGGATCACCAACCCCCATGAGATAACGAGGACGATTAGCAGGTAAATGCGCTACCGCAGAAGCGAGTGCCGGCACCATTTCATCGCGAGTTTCTCCAACCGACAGACCACCAATGCCATAACCATCAAATTGCAGCTCTGCCGTGCGTTGTGCACTTTCTGCTCGCATGTTCACATCAATTCCACCTTGCACAATGCCAAACAGCGATTGGTCCTCGCGCGAATGCGTTTGTCGTGCGCGCGCTGCCCACATTGACGTACGTTCAAGAGCGGTGCGAACGACATGAGGTGCTGAAGGAAGCGGTGGACAAACATCCAACACCATTTGAATGTCGGCACCAAGTAGTTGCTGTGTTAGCACTGCAGACTCTGGTGTAAATCGATGCTTAGATCCGTCATAGGTTGACTTAAACGTCACTCCATCGTCGTCAACGTCAGGATCAAGTGAAAAAACCTGGAAGCCACCCGAATCTGTGAGCGTGAGTCCTCCCCAACCTGCGAAAGCACCGAGTCCACCAAAGCGAGCAACAGTTTCGGCACCAGGTCGCAACATGAGGTGATACGTATTGCCCAACACAATTTGAGCGCCTAATTCCTCATAGTCCGAAGCACTCAAGTACTTAATCGCTCCCCGCGTTCCAACTGGCATAAAACACGGCGTGGTATAGGTGCCTCGATGAGTTGTTGCTACTCCTGCTCTTGCACCACCATCACGTGCAACTTCGGCAAACTCAACTGGAAACATTTGCTACACGGTACAACAGCATCGCATCTCCAAACGACAGCATTCGATACTTGCGCTCAATTGCTTGCGCATATAGCGATTTCCATCGAGTACCCACGAATGCTTGAACCATTAACAACAACGTTGTGCGCGGCATATGGAAATTTGTCATCATCACATCGACAATTTTCCATTCATAACCCGGAGTTATAAACAAATTGGTTCTTCCACGCAAGGAATCAAAAGTTGCGGCACTTTCCAAAGCTCGGGTGGCTGTCGTGCCAATTGCAATCACTCGGCTTCCCGTCGATTTCGCTTGCAGACAGACATCTAACGTTTCCTGCGGCACGTGATATGACTCAGTATGAATTACGTGATCAAGCGGATTTTCTGTGGAGATTGGCTTAAAGGTGTCAAGTCCAACGACGAGTTCAACCTCGCAAATAGTCACTCCGATTGCCCGAATTCTGTCAAGCAACTCTGGTGTGAAGTGCAACCCTGCTGTCGGCGCAGCAGACGACTTTTGATCGTGAGAAAAAACTGTTTGGTATCGATCTTTGTCTTGCAACGACGTCGTGATGTATGGCGGTAACGGAATTTCACCAATTTCCATCAACATGTTCATCACATCATGTTCTGAGTTTGCGAGAAACCGAACCATGAAGGTGTCGCCAGCTTGCGACCTTTCGCCAATTGCCAACACTGCTCGCCCTTGGTTATCAACTAACTCTTCGCCCAGTGCGAGTTTCCCTCCAGGTCGAACAAGCGCATCCCACTCCAACGTCTTTACATTCACTGCTTCAAGTAAAAGAACTTCTACCGCTCCGCCAGTTTTTCGCTTGAGTTTCAGTCGAGCGGGCAACACTCGCGTGTGGTTCACTACTAAAACATCTCCTGGGCGCAGATACTCGGTGATGTCACGAACGATGCGATGCTCAACTACATCAGGAGAAGCGACCATGAGCCGAGCAGCATCCCGAGGCTCAATTGGCGTCTGCGCAATGAGCTCGCTCGGTAATTCATAGTCAATTTCTGAAATGTCCAAGACTCAAAACCTACAAGCGCAGAATGCGAGTAGTTAGCTAAAGAGATGAGGATCTTGCGCGGGCGGCTCTAGTCCAAGATGTGTCCAAGCCGAGGCCATGGCCACACGACCACGTGGAGTTCGAGCGATGAAGCCTTGCTGAATGAGAAATGGCTCGTATACGTCTTCAATAGTTTCCGTTTGCTCGCTAACGCTGATTGCCAAAGTAGATAGCCCAACAGGCCCACCATTGAACTGTTGACAAATTGCACTCAGCACTGCCCTGTCAACTTTGTCCAACCCTCGGTCATCTACACCAAATACTGAAAGTGCTTCTCGGGCAGATGCTTGATTCACTTTGCCATTTCCTCGAACTTCAGCAAAGTCGCGAACTCGACGTAACAGTCGATTCGCGATGCGCGGAGTACCTCGTGACCTTCGCGCTATTTCAGATGATCCCTGGTCGTCAATTGTTACATCCAAGATTCCGGCAGCGCGGCTAACAATCTGCTGGAGTTCTTCGTTGTCGTAATAATCGAGTCGAGCGACTAAACCGAAACGATCACGCAGAGGCCCGGTGATCATTCCCGTACGAGTTGTTGCACCAATCAAGGTAAAACGCGGAAGTGTTAATCGGATTGAGGAAGCAGCTGGTCCTTTTCCAACGACGATGTCAATCTGAAAATCTTCCATCGCTGGATACAGAATCTCTTCCACCGTCCGTGACAACCGATGGATTTCATCAATAAACAAAACGTCATTGGGCTCCAATTTCGTGAGAATTGCCGCAAGATCACCTGCTCGCTCAAGCGCTGGGCCAGAGGTGATGTGAATATGAGCCTTCATCTCCGATGCAACAATTGACGCCATTGTTGTTTTCCCTAATCCCGGTGGCCCAGCAAGCAAAATATGGTCAGCCGCTTGACCTCGACGTCGCGCTGCTTCAAGCACGATGCCCAGATGTTCTTTCAATTCACGTTGACCGACAAATTCGTCTAGCGATTTTGGACGCAATCCCGTTTCTTCAGCGAGCTCGATTGAATCTTCAGCGCGAAACTGTGGATCAACAAATTCTTCACGCACGGCGAACTCCTAATGCATTTAGAGCCTGCCTCAGCACTTGTTCGGCAGAATCTGCGGCAGACAAATCACGCAACACTTCACGAATTTCTTCGCTTGAATAGCCCAGACCAGTTAATGCTTCTCTCACGTCGGTCATTACCGAAGTACCTGCAGGTCGACTTTCATCAACAACATCAAGAATTGGTAGTTGCAATTTTCCACGCAATTCGATGAGCAAACGTTCTGCAGTCTTTTTTCCAACTCCTGGCACGAGTGTGAGCGCGCCATGATCGTTGGTAGCAACAATGTCAATGAGCGCCCGCGGCGAATGCGTAGCCAAGATAGACATTGCCATACTCGGACCAATACCATGCGTTGCAATCAGGGTGTCAAAGGCCAAGCGCTCTTCTTTTTCTAGGAATCCAAAAAGAGTTTGAGCATCTTCGCGAATGTGATGATGCACATACATAAACGCATGTGAAGTCGGTTCGAGTTCGGCCAAAGTGCGCGGCGTTACATGCACCAAGTAACCAACCCCCGCAACCTCAAGCAACACCGTTGAACCGGCATTGCGTTCAACTACTACTCCGCGCAGCGAACCAATCACGCGCGTGCTCCAATTGATGCACGCTTCACACTGTTTGACAACGGCGATACAGCCATATGACAAAGAGCAATAGCTGCTGCGTCAGCAGCATCTGCAGGTTGAGGCAATGAGTTGAGTCCAAGCCGACGTTGCACCATTTTTTGCACTTGCAACTTATTTGCAGTTCCAGAACCGGCGACAGAGCTTTTCACTTGGCTTGGCGTGTATTGCACAACTTCTATTCCAAGCTTGTAAGCCAGCGCCAACACCAAGCCACTCACCTGACCAACACTCATTGCAGTGCGCACATTGTTTTGAAAAAACACCTGCTCAACCGCAATTGCACATGGCTGAACATCGGCGATCAATTGCTCCAGATCAATTTGCAACGTGGCCAACCGCCTCGGCAGCGAGTCTTCCTTGGGTGAACTCAACACTCCCATAGACAACAATGAAGCGGCACCGCCAGGCTGAGGCGACAAAGCCGCATACCCACACCGTGTGAGCCCTGGGTCAATGCCCAGCACCACTGTGGAGGTTGGGGCGAACATATGTTCAAGCCTAGTTGGGGTTACTAGCCGAGTTTGGCCTTTTCCACCGCCGCAACAAGTTCTTCTACGGGGCGATACGACAGGCCGGCAAGTGCACGATGGACATATCGAACAACGCCTTGACCATCGATCACGAACACGCTTCTCCGCGGAAACCCAAGAGGTCCAAGAATTCCGTACTGCTTTGACACCTCTTTGTCGATGTCGGCTAGGAGCGGAAACTTGAAACCGTGCTTACCCGAAAACTCGTCGTGGCTGGCAACGTCTTGCGAAGAAATTCCGATTACCTGCGCGCCGACCATATCGAATTCGCTCATTTCATCGTTGTAAGCATTCAACTGCTTTGTGCACACCGGTGTGTTGTCACCTGGGTAAAACACCAGCACCACTGGTTGTCCGGCATAGTCAGACAATGAATACGACTTACCGGCTGTTCCTGGAAGTGTAAACGCAGGTGCCTTATCGCCAACTTTAAGAGTCATTGCGCAACCTCATTTAGCAGGTCATCAGAAATATCAAAGTTTGAATACACATCTTGGACATCGTCATTGTCTTCGAGATCATCCATGATTTTGAGAATTGCCTTTGCGTCTGCTGCATCGGTAACTGCAACGCTCATCGATGAGACCATTGTGCTTGCTGCAGAAACTACTTTCATTCCCGCCTCTTCAAGAGCAGTTTTCAATTCAAACACTGTTGTTGAATCACAAGTCACGCGCCATGAATCACCATCATCTAAAACATCTTCAGCACCATGATCAAGAGCAACCAACATCACTTCGTCTTCGCTAATAGTTTTTTCAATCTGCACGATTCCCTTACGCGAAAACTGCCAACCCACTGCACCTGGCTCTGCCATTGCGCCACCCGACTTACTAAACGCCATGCGTACGTCGGCAGCAGTTCTGTTTCGATTATTTGTTAATGCATCAACGAGCATTGCAACACCACCCGGCGCGTAACCTTCGTACGTCACCGATTCAAATGCTGCACCTGTTTGCTCGCCGAGTCCACGCTTGATTGCGCGCTCAATTGCGTCATTCGTCATGTGAGCTGCTTTTGCTTTTTGAATAATGGTTCGCAATGTTGCATTGCTTGCAGGATCGCCCCCACCTTCGCGCGTAGCTACTTCAAGCTGACGCGACATTTTTGCAAATATCTTTCCGCGCGCAGCATCAATAGCGCCTTTCTTGCGCTTGATTGTTGCCCATTTGGAGTGACCCGACATGGCTATACCTCCTGAAGTAATCCGGTGAAGAGAGAATGAATTCTGGTGTCGTCGGTGAGTTCTGGATGGAATGATGCCACCATGACCGAGCCTTGTCGCGCCAACACCACATCGTCGCGATACTTGGCAAGCACCGTTACTTCTGGTCCGCAACGAACAATTTGAGGGGCGCGAATAAATACCGCGTGGAAATCGTCAGTAAGACCATCCACCGCAATATCGGTTTCAAAGCTGTCCACTTGACGACCGTAGGCATTACGTCGCACATCAATATCGATGGCCCCAAAACTTGTTTGATCTGACCGACCGTCAAGCACGCCGCGAGCAAGAAGAATCATTCCCGCACACGTCCCGAACACAGGCATGCCCGCTTTGATTCGCGAATCAATCGCAGCAAACAATCCCGATGTGGCAAGCAAATGCGACATCGTTGTCGACTCCCCACCCGGCATGACCAGTGCAGTAACCATTTCAAGATCGCTAGGCGTACGCACTTCTTGCGACGCGATGCCAAGTTTGGTTAATGACTGTTGATGAGCAAGAAAAGCGCCTTGCAACGCAAGGACGCCAACAACTGACGACAATGTGGACTGCTTTACCAGCCGCGCTCGGCGTACCGTTCGTTGATCTGGTCCATTCCGATACCAGTCATTGGTGCACCAAGATTGCGGCTTACTTTTGCCAATACATCAGCGTCACGGAAATGCGCAGTTGCTTGAACAATTGCTTTTGCGCGTGGCGATGGATCATCACTCTTAAAGATTCCTGAACCGACGAATACTGCCTCGGCACCAAGTTGCATAGCCAATGCCGCATCAGCAGGAGTTGCAATTCCGCCAGCGCAGAACAACGGAACTTGAAGCTTGCCGGTCTCTGCAATTTCTTGAACGAGAGGCAACGGTGCACCAAGTTTCTTTGCCCAATCAAATAGTTCAGCAGAGTCCGCTTGAGTAATGCGGCGAATATCTCCGAGAATGTTTCGAAGATGTCGAACTGCCTCAACTACGTTTCCTGTGCCTGCTTCGCCCTTTGAACGAATCAAAGCTGCGCCTTCGCTGATTCGGCGAAGTGCTTCACCAAGATTTGTAGCACCACACACAAACGGTGCTTTGAAAGCGAATTTGTCAATGTGGTGAGTTTCGTCAGCAGGTGTGAGTACTTCTGACTCGTCAATGAAGTCCACACCAAGTGCTTGCAATATTTGGGCTTCAACAAAGTGTCCGATACGAGCTTTTGCCATTACTGGAATAGTGACAGCAGCCTGAATACCTTCGATCATTTCTGGGTCGCTCATACGAGCAACGCCGCCATCGCGGCGAATATCAGCTGGTACTCGCTCCAATGCCATCACCGCAGTAGCGCCGGCGTCTTCAGCAATCTTGGCTTGCTCTGGGTTTACTACGTCCATAATGACGCCGCCCTTGAGCATTTCTGCCAAGCCGCGATTCACCTTCATTTGCCCCAAAGCCGAGCTGCTCTTGCTAGTTGTCATGGCATCAAGCGTACCGAGCCAACCTTGGCGACCCATAAGCCATCGCGGGAAAACCCGCCATCAATTTATGGAAATTCGACGTCGTCTTGTGTCATGCCAGCCAAGACCGCAGCGGTCTTGCCTGCTCGCGCAACTTCAACAAAGGTTTGCCCTGGTGTCAACTTGATGACGCCACCTGCTGAATCTTTCAACTCAAATGGCTTCAACCGATCAGTGCGAGTCCACGTGCCTTCATACATTGCGCCATTTGTAAACACATACACCTTGCCCGATCCAAGGGTTTTTGATGTTGGGCTATATCCCTTCGTGTATTCAACTTCGAGCACGACAACGTTTGGAACAGACAACGCAACGTCTTCAGTATCGACCACCGGTGTGCCGTCTTGTGTGCGTACCCATTCTTTTGCAGTTGAGTCCCAGTCCCACTGAACTTTTACTCCGTCCATTGAAACTTTCAGACCAAGTGCTTCCTTTGATGTTGAAGCATTTGCATCGCTTACCGTGCGATACGCGAACTGCGGAACTGGAGCTGATGAACCCGCTGGTGCAAGTGTCCACAATTTTGTTGTTTCGGCGAACAAGTTATGTGGCGCCTTGTATTCATCACTGCGCTTAAAGCCACCGTCAGTATTTGCAACCGAATAGCTCAGGTCTACAAGATCTGATTTTCCAATCGCTGCAGAAACTTTGCTGTTGCCTCCGCTCCATACAAACAATGGTTTGTTCAAAGAGCCAAGGAGGTTGATGTCTTGAAAACGACCACTACGAATTGGGCCAACTGGGTCTGAACCGAGGCTTTGAAACACGGCCGCATACCGCGTGAGCTTTTCTACGTTTTCTTCAAAAATGATGTCGGCTTGGTTAATGCCAGCCTGAGGGCGCGCACCTGGATGGTTATCAATTTTGACCACCATGGCGGGTCGATTTGCTGTCGTTGAATCTTCAAGCGGTGTTCCCAGCAATGGATTGAGCGGAACGTCTACTACCGAGTCAGTGGTTGGCACCGAATCAGTTGACACAGAAGACTCACTTGATCCTCCACATGCAGACAATGCAACTACAGCTGCTACTGCAAGTGAACGGGTTCCAAGACGAACAAAACGACGATTCATAATTACATCTCCCTGAGCAATGCAATGCGCTCGGATAGAGGTGGGTGGGTATTGAAAAGTTTATGCCACACGCCTAATCGACCTGCGTCTTTCACTCCCGACAAAGGCTGCTCTATCCACATATGGGCCGTGGCCATGCTCGCAGAATGGGTTTCTGTATGGTCGCCTTGCAATTTTTCAAGTGCCGAAATGAGACCCGGCGGATAGCGCGTCATACGTACCGCCGAAACATCTGCGAGTGTTTCGCGTCGACGACTTACTGCAGCCTGCATTGCTTTGGCAATGATTGGCGAAATAATCAGCAACACAAATCCGATAATTGCAAGTGGATTTCCCCGATCATCGCGATCTCCACTACGACTTACTCGCCCACCGTTCCACCACATCATGCGCAAGGTGATATCGGTAATCAGAGCGATACTTCCCACAAGTGTCACCGCGAGCGTTGATACCAAGATGTCGTAATTCTTAATGTGCGACAACTCGTGAGCCACTACGCCTTCAAGCTCAACTCGATTCATTTGATTGAGCAAACCTGTAGTGATTGCAATTGCTGCATTCTTTGGATTACGGCCAGTAGCAAACGCATTCGGTGCGTCATCATGAATGATGTACACCCGAGGTTTTGGCAAACCACCCGCGATGCATAATCCTTCAACAAGATTGTGTAGCCGCCGATATTCGTTTGGATCTGCTGGCACTGCGCGGCTTACTGCGAGAGCAATTTTGTCTGATTTCCAATATGAGGTCACGGCCATAATTGCCGAAATAATTAACGCAATAATTGTTCCTGTCACGCCGTTGCCTATCAGAGTGCCAACTGCAAGCCCGACAAGTACGAGCACAAGCACAAAGCCCACCATCAGCGCGACGGTGCGGCGTTTGTTTGAAGTAATGAGATCGTTCATGAATTAAAACTTCACTTCAGGAACAACGCGGGCAGCATCTTCGGCTTCAAAAAATTCGCGTGCTGAGAATCCAAATGCACTTGCAAAAAGCACCGTCGGGAACTTTTGAATCGCAGTGTTATAGGTTGACACCGCATCACCATAGAACTGCCGCGCATATGCAATTCTGCTTTCTGTATTGGCGAGTTCTTCCTGAAGAGACACAAACCCTTGGTTCGCTTTCAGGTCTGGGTAAGCCTCAGACAAGGCAAACAATTGGCGCAAGGCTCCTGAGAGTGCATTATCGGCGGCAGCTTGATCGTGTGGATTTGAAGAAGCTGCAAGTCCAGAGTTTCGTGCTGCGATTACCGCCTCGAGCGCAGCCTTTTCGTGCGCTGCATAACCCTTAACCGTTTCCACCAGATTTGGAATGAGATCGAGACGACGCTTCAACTGCACATCGATTTGGCTCCATGCGTTATCAACTTCATTACGCCTGCGCACGAGCGAGTTATAGGTAACTCCTACAAAAAGTGCGAGCAAAACGACAACGAGTACAACCACTAGCGAAGTATTCATAGCCCTAGTCTACGGCACCCTCAAGTTCGAACGAGTTCAGGAATTCGTTAGTCGCTATGGCGACCATTGAGAAACTTTGGGCGACGCAGCACACGGTCTCCAAACATGGCGACGAATCGGTTCGGCTCAATGTGCAGCAATCGCTCCGTTTCTTCATGCAGCAATCGTTCATAAATCTGAATGTACGACTGCGCTAATCGCTCCATGGAGAAATCATGCGCACGTTCATGGCCTCCCTGAACTAAACGCTGACGAACAACATCGTTGGTCATTACAACCTGCAGCGCTTCGGCAAGCGACAATGGATTCCCTGGTTCCACCAATAACGCGTTCACATCTTGGGTAGCAACGTTGTTGTATCCACTGATGTTGCTTGCGACTAACGCAGCACCAGCAGCCATTGCTTCCAAAAGCACAATGCCAAACGATTCACCCCGTAATGATGGCGCACAAAATGCAGTGCATCGAGCCAGTCGATCCAACTTGTCTTCTTCGGTGATTCGCCCCAACCAATTGATGCGAGTGTCTGCGCCATATGTGTTTTGCAAGTCGTCGATTCCAATTCCGTCAGAAGCAATCCACAACTTCACGTCTGCAGGCATGTGAGCCATTGCTTGCAATAGAACCTCTAAACCCTTACGCGGCTCGTACCTACCACAGAAGAAAATGGTTGGAGTTTTCTCGCGCACCACTGACGGGCGCTCGTACCTTTGGACTTCAATGCCGTTAAACAGAACTGTGTACTCACCATCGAGATAACGATGCGCGAGTTCTTTTGCCGATTCACTTACCGCAACTCGCACATTTAAATGCTCTGCAGCCCACCTCGCTGTTTTGTTTAACACGCGATACGAAGTTGAATCCCCCGCTGCGTGAAATGTTCCCACCGTTGG